>JAFSID010000106.1 GCA_017439965.1 Clostridia bacterium
CTTTGCAAACGTTATGATATGATCGCCATCTTGCCTCAAACTGTGCCATAGGCACATCATAACTTGGCGTAGCCAATCATAACTCTAAACTCGCCGAAGGCGATCATAACTGCATACCTGCTCTACGGCAGGTATGCCAAGCGAGTCTTGTTTTTTGTTATTCTTCAGTTGAATCGGTATTATCTTCCTCAGCTTTCGCTTCAGCCTCGGAATTTTCCGTCTTGCTTTGCTCAAGCTTCTTATCACGTATTGCAACAAGCTCCTCGATGGTAGCGTCGGTAGACATTGCCACTCTGAACTGCTCGTCATCCATAATCTCATTGCCGATAAGATATTCAGCAATGAAATGAAGCTTATCAATGTTGTCCTTAATAATTTCAGTACACTGAGCGTAAGCCTTGTCAACGATAGAACGAATCTCCTCGTCGATCTCGGATGCAGTCTTTTCGGAATAGTTCTTGGACGATGAGAAATCACGTCCGAGGAACACCTCGTCATCCGAATGCTCGGAGCCGTAAACGACCGAGCCGAGTCGAGTGCTCATACCGTAACGGGTAACCATATTACGTGCAAGGCTTGTAGCACGCTGAATATCGTTGGAAGCGCCCGTTGTGAAATCGTCGAATATAAGATACTCCGCAACTCTTCCGCCGAGGAGTGATACTATCTCCTCCTGCATATGACGTCGGGAGGTAAAATAATGGTCCTCCTGGGGTACGGAGAGAGTATAACCGCCCGTACGTGCGGTGGGAATAATAGAAATCTGCTGAACGGGGTCAAGAGTGGGAAGCACGTAATGTGCAATAGCGTGTCCCGCCTCGTGATATGCGGTCATCTTGGTCTCAAGCTCATTTCTCTTGAGGGACTTTTTAGCCGTACCGACGATAACCTTGATGGAAGCCTCCTCAATATCCTTCATACCGATAAGACGCTTACCGCGACGGGCAGCAAGAAGAGCCGCCTCATTAAGAAGGTTGGAAAGGTCTGCACCTGTAAAGCCAACGGTGGTCTTTGCAACAACGGAAAGGTCAACGTCCTTCTCAAAGGGCTTATTCTTCGCGTGAACCTTGAGAATTGCTTCACGTCCGTTAATATCGGGGTAATTCACCGTGACCTGTCTGTCAAAGCGTCCTGGTCTTAAAAGCGCGGGGTCGAGTATATCGGGACGGTTGGTAGCCGCAATAACGATTACCCCGTCGTTTCCTCCAAAGCCATCCATTTCGACAAGAAGCTGGTTAAGAGTCTGCTCTCTTTCATCGTGACCGCCGCCGAGACCTGCACCTCTGTGACGGCCTACCGCGTCAATCTCATCAATAAACACGATTGAAGGAGATGCTTTTTTGGCTGTTTCAAAAAGGTCTCGTACACGGGATGCACCTACACCGACGTACATTTCAACGAAGTCGGAGCCTGAAATTGAAAGGAAAGGAACGCCCGCCTCGCCTGCAACGGCTTTGGCAAGAAGCGTTTTACCCGTACCTGGAGGGCCTACGAGAAGCACACCCTTGGGGATTCTTGCGCCAAGGTCGGTAAATTTCTGAGGATTCTTCAAGAACTCAACGATTTCCCGAAGCTCCTCCTTCTCCTCATCAGCACCCGCAACGTCGGCAAAATATACCTTGTTTTTTTCATCCGAGCCGAGCTTGGTTTTCGCTCTGCCGAAGGAATTGATCTTGCCTCCGCCACGAGCCTGATTCATCATAACAAACCAAATCACAATCACTACGATGAGTATGATATAGGGCAGGAAGGAGACCCAGACGGGCAAGGTTTTTATAGGCTCATAATCATAATTGGTGATTATGGGATTTTCACCCGCCGTCTGCTCTCGGATAGTATCACCGAGATAATGCTCGAAAAGGTCAATGCTTCTGATTTCATACTGAACGGTTCTGGGAGTATTCCCCTCTCGAAGCTTAAGGGTCAGAATATTGTTACCGTCAACCTTAAACTCGGTAACCTGCTCTTCTTCAAAATAAGTTACTATATCGTTAAACGTAAGCTGCCCGTTTTCACCGCCCAAAAGCTTTGTGGTAGCGAAAAGGATAACAGCTATAAGAACGATATAGAAAACTATAACCTTCATACTGTTTTTCATTTTGGACACAACACCTCTTGAATAAATCTGTCGTTAATTATTTTTTATAAACTTCTTGTTTTAATACACCGAGATACGGAAGATTTCTGTAAAGCTCGTTATAGTCAAGTCCATAGCCGACGACGAATGCATCGGGAACTCTTGCGCCGATATAATCAACGTGAACCTCGGTTACTCTTCTCTCGGGCTTATCGAGAAGTGAACAAAGCTTTACAGATTTGTTATTCATTCCCTGAAGAAGCTCAAGAACCTTGGAAAGAGTATTGCCCGAGTCGATTATATCCTCAATAACGAGTATATGCGATCTCGGGTCGTCGAGAACCTCAGAACACTTACCCATATTTATCTGAACGTTTCCGTTTGACTCGGTTGCGTTAGCGCCGTATGACGATGTGTATGCAAACTGCATTTCAACGGGCATATCTATTTTTCTTACAAGGTCAGCCATAAACTGAACGGAGCCGTTAAGAAGTCCGAGCACAACAAGCTTATCTCCGTTCTCTACAAGCTCTATGTAGTCTCTCTGAATTTCTCCTGCAAGTCGCTCAACTATTGCGTCAAGCTCCTCTGCCGAAAAAAGTATTTCTTCTACGTCCTCATGCAGTGAGAGGCGATTCTTTTCTGTAACCATTTTTTCACCTTTCAAAAGTCATTCTTTAATTTCAAGAGATAGGTAGAAAAGCTCTCCGTCCTTAACCTCTGCCACTCTGTCGGCAAGTCCGATGCCTGCTACCCATACTATTCCTTCGCTATCGCAAAGAATGGGAAAAGTATCACGAAGCGCTCTGTCAAGCTTTGAATCAATAAAGAATTTTTTGACGCTTCTCGTGATTCCTCTGCAACGGAATTTGTCTCCGTCAAGCTTCGGACGGAGGTAAAGACCGTTTGTAATTATACTACCGTTAATTTGAATAATCTTTGTTTTTTTGTTAATTTTTTGTTGCCTGTCCAAAACTCTTTGCTTTCGTTCATCTTCTGTTTCGAGATAAACCGTGTAAGGACTGCTTGGAATATCGTTTTTTCCGCGCCGAAGACTTATTCTGTAATCGGAGGATACGTCCGTTGCGTCCTCAACGATAAGCTTGCCGTAGCCTATCAACGCTCTTTTACCCGAAGAAAGAGAAACCGATTTACCAACCTGTCCTTCCGCTATCATCTGACAAAGCGCTTCAAAGCGCTCATAGGTCAACGAAGTTCCGTTCAATTCGCAAATGCGTGACAGCACACAATACAGCACCGCGTACATCGTAGAATCCAAGGCGAGAGTCTTTAACGAATCAAGGCTTTCGGGAATCTCGTTTTTTTCAAAATACTCATCCGCAAGCCTCGAAGCAAGCGCCTTATAGGAGGCGTATATTTTCCCTGCCTTACAAAGAGTATTGTCAATGCTCTCTTGCTTTAAACGAAGCTCAGGCAAAATAGCGAGTCGAAGAAAATTTCTCAGGTAGTCGGTATCAGCGTTTGTTGAATCGGTAACGTAGGTAATATTCTTCTCCTCGGCATAAAGGAGCACCTCCTCCGTCGTCGTTTCAATAAGCGGTCTGACTATATTTCCTCTTACTGCGGGAATCTGCGAAAGCGTTCCCGAGCGGATAAGAGAAATCATAAGAGTTTCGGTATTATCCGAAAGAGTATGTGCCGTTGCGATTTTATTTGCGCCGATACTCCTTGAGCATCTGTCAAGGGCGCGATACCGCACGTCTCTTGCAACCGCCTCAAGTCCTCTGCCATCGGCAAGGCTTGGCACGTCGATTGACTCGGTATAAAAAGGAACGTCAAGCTTTTGGCAAAGCTCCTTAGAAAACAGTGCGTCACGCTCTGCCTCCTCTCCTCTTATCATATGGTTCAAATGAAATGCCGAAAGGCTAATTCCCAAAACCGAGGAAAGAGAACGTAAAACGTATAAAAGCACTGCGGAGTCCTTACCTCCCGACAGACCTACAAGCACGTGGTCTCCGCTATCAAGCATGGAATACGCCTGAATTGCGGAAAGCACCTTCTTTTCAAATTTATTAAGCATTTTCGTAATTCTTGTCGAGGGTCGTAAATCTTGTAAACTGACCCTCCCAGCCCATTTCTACCGAGCCCGTTTCACCGTGACGGTTTTTAGCAACGATAATTTCGGCAATATTGTCCTTTGCCTTATCGGGCTCACCGCCGCCGTCTTTGTCCGACTTCTTCTCATCTGCGCCCGTTACCTTATAATACTCTTCACGGTAGAGGAATATTACAACGTCGGCGTCCTGCTCTATCGCACCCGAATCACGAAGGTCGGAAAGCATAGGCTTTTTGGTGGTACGGCTTTCGGAAGCACGGGAGAGCTGAGCACAGCATATAATCGGAACACCGAATTCCTTAGCCATAAGCTTGAGGTTTCTCGATATATCACCGACCTCAAGAACTCGGTTGTCGATATTTCTGTCCGAGCGCATAAGCTGGAGGTAGTCGATTACTATAAGTCCGAGATTTTTAAGTCTGCGGAGCTTGGATTTCATACCCGCAACGGTTATGTCGCTTGAATCGTCGATATATATCTGCGTTTTGGAAAATGCGGTAGCCGCCTGAGCGAGCGCCTGAAATTCCTCGGGGGAAATATCGCCCTTACGGAGCTTGTAGCTGTCAATTCTCGCCTCGCTTGACAAGAGACGTCCTACAAGCTGAGTTGCAGGCATCTCAAGTGAGAACACCGCAACCTCCTTACCGCTGTGCATAGCGACCTGAGAAGCAATATTCAACGCAAAGCTGGTTTTACCCATACCGGGTCGGGCACCGATAAGAATAAGGTCACCTGCACCCATACCTACGAGCACTCTGTCGAGGTCTCTGTAATAGGTAGGCGTACCGTTAGCCCCTTCGGGATTGTTCATAAGGTTTGTAAGCTGTTGATAATACTCAAGTATTACGTCGCCGATAAGCTGAAAATCCTTGGTTATATTGCCCTGAGACAGTGAAAAGATTTTAGCCTCTGCCGAATCAACTATCTTGATTGCCTCGTCAACCTCGGAGTATGCATCCTCGGAAATCTCCTCGGTAACGCTGATGAGCTTACGGAGTATAGCCTTATCGTGAACTATTTTTGCGTAGTCCTTTATGTTTGAGACGGACGGTACCATCTGGCATATCTGAATTATATAATTCTTCAGTTCTGCCTCGTCCATAGGAGAATTTGCAGTGATGTTTGAAATCAAGGTTACCGTATCTATCGTACGGCTTTCAAGGTACATACTCTGAACGGCTGAAAAAATCCGTCGGTGTCTCTCAACGTAGAAATCCTCGGAGGTAATAACACCCGTTATATCGTCAAACCTTTCGGAGTCGATAATTATCGCACCGAGAACGGCTTGCTCCGCTTCAAGAGAATACGGTACCTGTCTCAAAAAGCTCTGCGATTGAGCAGTGCTCTTGTCCAATTCACTCATTTATATTCATCCAATCCTTATTTTTCGGTAACGATTACGTTAAGCTTTCCTGAAATTTCGGCATAGAGCTTTACGTCAAAGGTGTAATTGCCGAATGCCTTAATGGGACTGTCCATAACTATCTTGCGCTTGTCAATCTCAATGCCGTGCTGCTTCTTAAGCTCCTCTGCAACGTCCATTGCGGTAACGGAGCCGTAAAATCTGCCGTCAGCACCCGGAGCAACGAGAATCTTTACAACGACTCCCATAAGCTTTTCCGCAAGCGCTCTTGCTTCCTTCTGCTCGGTCTCTATCTTGAACTTCTGTGCGCTTTCGCGGTTCTTAAGCTCGTTAAGTTCCTTTGCGCCTGCCTGCATAGCAAGTCCCTTGGGAAGAAGAAAGTTTCTTGCGTAGCCCTCTGAAACGTCAATGAGCTGTCCCTTCTTGCCCTGTCCCTTTACGTCCTGTGTAAGTATTACCTTCATAACTGTATCCTTTCTGTTTATGCATTGATTTCGTTTAAATATTCGTCTATTGCCTGCTTGAGAGTTTCAACGACGTTGTCGATTGAGTCACCCGAAACCTGCGCTCCCGCAGATTCAAAATGTCCACCGCCGTTAAGCTTCTCGAGTATAAGCTGGACGTTTATCTTGCCGTTGCTTCTTGCTGAAATGTGGGTGGTATCACCAATCTTGCAAAGAGCGAAGGCTGCGGAAATACCGCTTATTTGCATTGTGCGTTCCGCAACTCTTGCGGAGGTTATTTTATCCTCTGCGCTTGAGCTGTCCTTGAGCTTTGAAATGATGATATTATCACGGTAAAGCTCGGACTCTGCGCCGAATTTTGCCTCTGCAACGAAATTGTCGAGCGATATCTTGAAGTATTCCTCAACAACGTTGGGAGCGGCGCCCTCACCTCGCAGATAATACGCCGCGTTAAAGGTACGCATACCTGCGTTTCTCGTAAAGCCCTTGGTGTCAAGGACGATACCCGCGAAGAGCACCTCAGCCTCAAAGCTGCTGAGAGTACCCGGTGCAAAGGTGGATTCTATCATTTCGGCAACTATTTCGGACGCCGACGAGCAGGAGGGCTCAAGATACACCTCGGCAGGCTCTATGATGAACTCACCCGTTTTTCTGTGGTGGTCGATGACTACGACGTTCTTTACGTTTTCGTAAATCTCAGTGGATTCAAAAATCTTGGGGTTGTTAACGTCGCAGATTATGAGAAGAGTATCGTGCTGAATCATATCCTGAGCGGTTGAAGCGTCGATAAAGACGTCGTTGAACTTTTCAAGCCGTTCAGCCTTTTCAAGCACCTGACGGACCGCAACGTCACCTCTGTTGACGACTACGTTTACTCTATCGCAATAAGGCATTGCAAAGGATGCCATACCGATACAAGAGCCAATCGAGTCAAAGTCGGCGTACTTGTGTCCCATTATAAGAACGTTTCCGCTTTGCTTAAGGAGACTTATAATCTGTCCCGCAACCACTCTCGAACGTATCTTGGTACGCTTCTGTACTGGCTTCTGTCTGCCTCCGTAAAACTCGTTGCCGTCTATTTTCATAAGGACAGCCTGGTCACCGCCTCGCTGAATTGCAAGGTCGAGCGCTCTGTGTGCCGATTGCTCCTTCTCTGCGAGGGTTATATTTTCAAGGCAGGCAACACCGATGGAAATCGTTACAGGAAGCGTTTCGGGTGCATCGGCGGAGGCTTGTCTTACTCGGTCGAGAATTTCAAATTTAGTCTCAACCATTTCTTTTATACAGCTCTTGTCGAAAACCGCTATGTAGCGGTCACGTCCGAACTCGGTGAGAACGCCGTTCATATTGCTTACCCACTCACTGAGTATACCCGATATTTTAGCGGTTACAACTCGGTAGCTGTTGTCAATAAAGGAGGTGGCATCAACGCTGTTGTCAATAACGATGTAAGCAACGACGGGGTCTGTCATTTCAAGCTTCTCCTGAAGCTTGTCGATCTCGGTTCTGTCATCCCATACGGTTATAAAGAAATCACAATTGCTTGACTTTACAAGATAGGAGTCAACCATATATTTGGTGGAGGAAAGATACGCCGTAAAACTTTCGCCGTTAAGCTGCTCCTTGAGGCGCTTGACGTTGAGACGGGTCTCGAGCAGGTCGTTGATATTGGTGCTGTATAAATTCTTTTCCTCACTCTTGTCTGCAAAGCTCTGGTTGTACCAGATTATCATACCGTCGGCATCAAGGATGGCAACCGGCATCTTCATATCCATGAGCAGATCAATAGTCACGTTGTTGAACAGGTCTGCGTTTTTCTTGTCATTTTTTTCGCGCTTGGTGAGTCTGAGTATCACGAGAAGCAGGACGTAGGCTATAATGATAATAAGTCCCAATACGAATATTTTTGGGCTGATATACGCTCCTCCTATAACCGAGAATAAAAGCAGAGCAATAATTGCCGCAAGCTCGGATATACGCTTGAAGGGCTTAAAAGCAACTTTTTCTTTCATAATAACTTCCTTATCAAGAATTATATCTGTAAATAAATATATTATTTATATAAGAGCATAAACTTTGACAATTATCAGTATAACACAAGTATTAAAAAAAGTAAAGAGGTAAATCGCTCTGATGTATTGACAAAATCAAAAAAATGTGATATCTTTATACACGCGAGCAAAAAATAATGCTGGTATGGCGCAGTGGTAGCGCAATTGATTCGTAATCAATAGGTCGTGGGTTCAAATCCCACTACCAGCTCCAAAAAAAGATAAGTGACTCCTTGTCGCTTATCTTTTTTTATTTTTGTGGGATTTGAACCCGAGAGGGCTTGCGGCGTTAAGAAAACAGTTCGGGGAACTGTTTTTAGTCGCAAGGTGCGAAGCCTTCAGGCTGAGCAGTGCAGATTGCGTAGCAATATGCGTAAAATCCCACTACCAGCTCCAGAAAACGACAGATTCCGACAGGAATCTGTCGTTTTCAACTAAATCCACCCTTGCAGGTGGGTGAAATCATCTTCGACGATGAAATCCAACTTCGTTGGGTGAAATCCGCCTCGACGGCGGATGGGTGGATTTAATTTCATCTGAGGTGTAGCCGAAGATTTCATCTGCATAGCAGATTTCATCCGTGCTTGCACGGATTTCATTTTCTGTAAGAGTTCGAATTCATACGCAAAACTGCTGAAAATATCTTTTTCGTAGCCCATAGACAAAAAACAAAGCACTTCGAGAGAAGTGCTTTGTTTTTTGTATCCAAGCCAATAGGCTTGGTATATCATCACGATGCAATCGTGTATATCATCAACTCGGCAACGCCGTGTTGCATATCATCACACCTTCAGGTGTGTATCTTTCCGCATTATTGTTATTTATTATGCCTTTCAATCGCTATACTTGAGACAATAGCATAAATGAGTGTGATTATGATACTTACTACCACAATATAAAAAATCCAATTGGCATTGAACAGCACTTCAAGTCCAATCAACCCAAAAACAATACCCATCAGCAAAAACACAATAGCCGACTGTCGATAATGAGGTTTTTTATTCATCGCCTCTCGTTCTTGCTTAGAGGCATAAATGTAGGCATTATTAAATAGAAATCCTTTTTCCATAAAAGAACGGATGCTCATAAAAAATGCGAACACAGATATTAGGAAAGGAATACTTGCCGCAATTATTTCTTTCATTATTAACCACCTCGTCAAATTCAAAATTTATCGAACTGTTTAAAAATTTCTTTTAACTAATTATAGCACAAAAATGTGAATATTTCAATCTGCCTTATCAACAGCTATCTGTATTGAATACTTTTTCACTTTGTAATTTAAATCATCCACCGTATCTTCCCTCACGAAGCTTTACGGACACGGCAATTCCGTTTTCAAAATAAATCTCGTACCACAGGGAATCGTCATAGCTCATAACAAGCTCGGGAGTATTATCCCGCAGCATATAGACACCGCAGGCTATTTCCCCTTTATCATTCAGGCGTGCTTGATAATACTCGCCGTATTTTTCAACGATCTCATCCGAGGTATTACCAAGGACGAAACGGTCGTTGAATTTAAAGTGTGTGGGATGATAATATACGAAAGCGCCAATCAACACGGACGCTATCGCAAGAGCGGATATAGTGCAAATAATGATTTTCTTTTTCATACTTCAAGTACTCCTATCAACTAAGCTCGGACGGAGACACACCATAATGAGCCTTAAAAGCTCGGCTGAAATAAAGAGGGTCGGTATACCCAACCGAAAGAGCCACCTCGCCGACGGTGTCGAAAACACCGCTGTCGATAATTGCCTTAGCCTGAGAAATGCGCTTAGAAATTATATATTTTCTCGGACTCATACCAAAGCTTGCAATGAATATCCGTCTGAAATACGTATCGGAAATTCCGCAGATGCAATGAAGCGTATCAACGCACAGATTGGGGTCGAACATATGCTCTCTCATATATTTTACCGCAGGCTCGATCACCTTGGATTTATGCTTATCGGAATAGCTTGCATGCTCGATGCCTGATGCGTGGGCAAGGAGATTATAGAGCATAGCCATACATTTATATCTGTCGGCGGCACCTCCGAGCTTAAGCATATCGGCAAAATGAGAGGTCATATAATCAAGCTCCGCAAAGCCGTCAAGAGAAAGGACTGTCGGTCTGGCTTCGGTAATATCAGCCAAAAAGTTTATCGACATATAATGAGGCTCACCGTCACACACGTTGCGGTAATTATAGCACGCGCCCTTCGGAAGAAACAGCACCTCCCCTTCCCCTACCCTTAAGGCTCTGTCACCAAAATCATACTCTCCGTATCCGTTCAGCTTAAAAATAAAGCCGTTACTCTTTCTGTTTTCAACCGTGCCTTGTAATTTAGAAACGCCCTTATATGACGATACAAGCTTAACGTTTTCAACGTTATCAAACATTGCGCACCTCAATACTGTTATGTTTTTTCAAGGTAATTCTAACACATATACGGATAATATTCAACATTTAATTCATTTTTTGTTATAAAAAATCCATATTGTTATATTTAATCTATGTACAACCAAGGGCTTTGGGATTATAATCAATAACGGTCAGGAGGGATTACGGATGGCTTCAAAAAAGGTTGATATGCTTCAAGGCTCGCTTTTCAAAAACATATTGAGCTTTGCAATCCCCTTTATGCTAACCGCCTTTATTCAGCATTTATATAACGCCGCAGACGTAATGGTAGTCGGCAGATATGCAGGGCGTGAGGCACTTGCGGGAGTAGGTACGACAGGCTCAATAACGAACCTTATAATAAACTTCGTGCTTGGCTTTTCGGTAGGTATAAGCGTTACTCTCGGAAGAGCAATCGGCGCAAAGGATACCGAGCGCATTCGCAAGACCGTACATACGGCAATCTCGATGAGTATCATTTGCGGTGCCGTCGTTTCGGTAATCGGAATAGTACTTGCAGAGCCTCTGCTCAAGCTTATTGACGTGCCCGACAACGTAATGCCCCAGGCAAAGATATATATGCAGATAATCTTTGCGGGAAAGATTCCCTCTCTCATTTACAATTTCGGTGCGGCAATTCTCCGCGCAAACGGAGAAACGAAAAAGCCTATGTACATCGTTTTGGTGTCAGGTGTTATAAACGTTATATTAAACCTTATATTCGTTATAGGCTTCTCCATGAAGGCAGACGGCGTTGCGCTTGCAACGGTTATATCTCAGGTATTCACCGCGGTTGCAATCATCTATATGCTCGTTAAAAGAAACGACGATATAAGGCTTGATTTGAAGAAAATCAGATTACACACAGAACAGCTTCTTGACATTATAAAAATCGGTCTTCCTTCGGGACTTCAAAGCATTGTATTTTCTCTGTCAACGGTGCTCGTTCAGTCAAGCATCAACTCCTTCGGTGACGCAGTTATTGCAGGAAGCTCTGCGGCAGCTAACCTCGGAAACTTCTATAACGCAGGCGTTAACACATTCTATCAGGCATCCGTATCCTTCGTAAGTCAGAATATGGGCGCAAAGCAATACAGAAGAATAGACAAAATAATTTTATGGTGTCTTTTGGACGTCGTATTCGTATGGGTAATCGAGGTTGCCGTAACGCTGTTTTTCGGAGAAGCGCTCGTCGCTCTTTATGCGCCCGACGACCCGTTAGCCGTTGAAATGGGTATGGTGCGAATGATGAGCGTTAACCTATTCTACGGCTTTCTCGGATATATGAACGTAATGTGCGGAGCGCTGAGAGGAATGGGACGGTCAACCGTAGCACTCGTATCATCGGTTGCAGGCGTGTGCGGTATAAGAATACTTTGGATACTGACAGTGTTCAAAAAAATCGGAACTCTCAGTTCTCTCTACCTCTGCTTCCCGTTATCCTGGCTCGGAACAGCCATATTCCATACGGTAATGTATTTAATTGAACGCAAAAGGCTTTTGAATAATAAGGAGTGCTCGACTTGAGCACTCCTTATTATTATTTGTTTAAATTTCTCTTGAAGTACCTTATTGCAAAAATCAACAGTATAGCACCTGCAATCGGGAACGCCGAGTTGAGAAGCATAGCCGTTTTCATACCCACCTGCTCAGCGGAAAGACCGAGGCTTGATCCGACGCTTGCGGCAAAATCGGTAGCGCTGACCTTATCAACGACTATTCCGACAAGCTGAGGAGCAACCGATGCACCAAGGTCACCCGATGCCGCCATAAGAGCGTATGCGGCAACGCCAACTCCGTGAACGTTCTCGTCCATCATTATAAGTGCGCCGGGCCAAAGCATCGCCGAAAAGAAGCCAACGAGGGCACAGGCAACAACTACCGTCGCGGGACTCGGAGAAAGAGCAACGACGAAATAGCAGACAGCCGAGCATAGCATACCCGTCATAAGAGTCTTGAATATGCTTTTTCCAAATCTTGCGTAAAGCATTCTTGAGGTTGCAAGGAGAATGGCAAACATTGCCATACCTAAAATATCACCGACGGCTTTGTCAATTTCCAGAGCGTTTTCTATATATCCCGATGCCCAGTTTGACATAACGTTTTCGGCACAGCTTCCGAAGAAAATCGAGCCGAGGCAAAAGAGAAGTCCCGTAGTCCTCTTTTTATCCTTCGACCTTCCCATTTCAACCGTCGAGGTATTCATATCAGGTATGGGAGAAAGCAAAAACAGAACCGAGGAAATAATGGGAAGCACTGCAAAAAAGAGTGCGAGATACATCCATCTGTCTTTACCGAAAAGGGCAAAGAAAACAGTTGAAGCGACCACTACGAACAGAACTCCCAAGCCGTAAAGGGAGTGCAAAAAGCTCATATCACTCTGGGGCTTGTCCGACGGTATCGCGGCTATTGTCGGACTTAAAAGCACCTCGGAAAGACCTGCGGAAACTGAAAAAATTACCGTTCCGACTAAAAGTCCGACAAACGCCGTATCGGGAAACAGTGGCGGATACAAGGCGTATATCGCAAGTCCCAAGGCGGTTATAAGAGGCATTATTCTTATAACTCTCGTTATATTAAACCTGTTTGAAAACGCGGCAAATATCATATCAACGATAAGCTGTGTACAGAAATTTGCAAGAACGAGCGTTCCGAGTAAGGTATAGGAAATTCCGTAGGTATCACGCAGGGTTACAAAAAGCAGTGGCGGAAAAGTAAACACCGATGACATCGTAAAATACGACGAATAGCAGGCAAGCTTGGTTCGGTTATAGCCTTTAAAAAAATTTCTTTTCATTTTAATCTCCAATATAAGCGAATGAACAAACAGTATTATAGCAAAGCCATACGGCTATGTCAACAAGTGGCTGGCAGCCACCGGCAATTCTCGCCTATCCGAATCTATGCATACACTTAAACAAAGTAAAACGGCGAGGTCGTATTAAATGCATTTTCTTAGTATACAAAAAATTGGCTGGCAGCCACCGGCAATTCTCGCCTACCCGAATCTATGCATACACTTAAACAAAGTAAAACGGCGAGGTCGTATTAAATGCATTTTCTTAGTATAAAAAAGCCGTAAAAGGCTTTATTCTTTTACGGCTTATTAAAGCGTTTTCTGTATTGAAGAGGAGTGATTCCGTAGGTGCGCTTGAAGAGAGCTATAAACGCCGAATAATCGGGGAATCCGCTCTTTTCGGATGCTTCGGTAACGTTTGCCCCGCAGGATAAAAGTCTCAATGCATTTGCAAGTCTCTTTTTTCTCACGTAGGAGGACGGAGAAATGCCGAAAAATGCTTGAAAATGGCGTTCAAGCGTATTCACGCTGACGCTTGACGCTCTCGCAATATCCGAAACCTTTATGTCAAACATAAAATTGTCGTTAATATAATTGACCGCAAGCTTGACTCCGTGAGGGCAATCGTTTTCCTCGTTGCTCTTACGGTCGGCTGAATTTAAAATATCAAGCATAGTAAAAAAATTTGAATACTTAGCATACTCGCTGTTGCCCGAATCAAGCATAGAATAACAAAGGCTTATAAGCGATTCCGCATTTTCGGGTGACAGCAGAAGAAGATTACCGTCTCCTGCGTTTCTTTTATAAAAAAGGTCTAAAAGCCTTTCGTTTCCTTTGGGAGAAAAGAGTATCCAGAAATGACGGTGGGGGCTTGAGGAATGATAAACGCAGTGGTGATACTCAAAGGGGCGGGTTATAATAACGTCTCCCCTTTTTACAGGATAAATACTGCCCTCAACGACGAGAGAAACGTCTCCCGACAGATTTATATATATTTCACATTCGGGATGAACGTGTGAGTCAATTCCGCTCTTGTGAGTGGTAAAATTCTGCTCTACGCATTCAACCCTTAAATCAAACGGTTGTAATCCGTCAAGGTGCTCGTTTATCAGCTTCATACTTAAAAACCCCCGATTCAAGTAATACTAATATAACACCCGATATTACCCATTTATATTAATTTTTCACTAAAAAACATATTATTTTCACCTTAAGCTTAGTGACCAAATCCTCGCTTATCTATAAATTGCATCGTGCCCGTGCAGGTATCACCTGCTACGACGTAGCTGTCTATCAGCTCGACGTTAACCTTCGCAAGCTCCCTTTTCAATTGCTTCCAGGTATCAATATCATCTGCCGACGGAATTGGATTACCCGTAGGATGATTATGCGCTACCGCCACCTTATACGCATTAAGAATGAGTGCTTGGTTAACAAACTCTCTGTAAGAAAAGCCTACGCGGTTAATTGAGCCGTGAAACATTACTCTCGTATCAATATGCACACCGTTTATATCAAAAAACGAGCATACTACACATTCGTTCCTGTTTCCTACGAAATAACTCATAAGCATTTTCTTGATTTCTTCCTCACTCGGCACCTTTTGAGTGAAGGTATTGTGCTCTTTGGAGAAATAACGAGTCAGCTCGGGAATAAGATGTATGAGAGTTGCGGCATGCTCCTTTATCCCTTTAACCTTAACAAGCTCCTCAAAGGGAGCGGAAAATACACCGTTCAGTGAACCGAAATGATTAATCAGGTCGTGAGCAATTTCATTTGTGTCTCTGTGAGGAATAGCAAAAAACAGAAGAAGCTCAAGCACGTTATGCGGCTCGAAATTTTCAAGTCCTTCCTTCAAGGCTCTCTTTTTAAGTCTTTGTCTGTGATTTGCGTGTACGTTTACCTTGTTTTCCAATGGACTACCTCATTTTTTTCTTGACTTATCGTGAATTTTGAATTAAAATGTATCTCAGTAAATTTGAAAGGTTTTAAAATATGTCGAATACTTCTTTTAATAAAAAGCTTTTTTCTCTGCTTCTTGATTTAGCCAAAGGAGACCGCTCCTGGAGACAGTTTGCAGAGGATTGTGATATAAGCTACGTTCAAATGAGAAAGCTTGCAACCTGCGGTCAGGAAAACCCTCCGAGAATAAAGCTTATAAAAAAGATTGCCTCAAATTCTCAAGCAGACCTCACCGTTGACGATTTTCTTTTCGTTGCAGGTGCTCAGGCGGATAATCACGTATCTCAATTTTCGGTTACTACCTCAATGCTTAAGCAGGGCGATTTGTTTTATGAAAAGTATCTGTCGCTGTCAATGGGACAAAGAAAGATGATAAACGACTTTATTGACTTTCTTTCAAGTCGTGAATAAGAGTGAGAAAAGCCTCATACATTTCCTTCGTCCCCTCGAACATAACCGCTGATTTTTTAGAATCAAGCTCGAAAATCACTACGTAATATTCATCAGGCAAGGCGTGTGCGTTATAATTATATACCGCAACGATTTGCCTGCTTTTTTTATTCGTTTTCCACTCCTCAGCAGTATAAATCCCGACGACTGTATCAATATCGAGGTGACAGACCTTAGTTTGCTTTTTACCCATTTGCTTGACTATCACAAAGCCGTCGTCATCAGACAGAGTATAAACGTATTCGGTCATATGAAATTTCGTTCCGTAAAACAGGGCAGCACAAAACCAAAGCACTGCAAAGCCTTGCCATAAGCCAGGTGTCAGCAGGTTCGTAAAGGACATACACCAAAGCAAAACAAAAACAAGTGCGGAAGCAAACAAAAACAAATTCGATTTTTTAACGTCGTGTGACGTGATTTTCGTATATCTCATCTTATCTCCCCCTTGAATCTGTCCCACACCAGCGTATCTGCCGATGCAATTTTCCCCTTTTCTATATGTATAATACCAAACTGACCGATTGATGCAGTGCCGGGGTTAAAGAGGGTCACCCCCTCCTTGACTACCCTTTCAGGCTCGTGAGTATGACCGAACAGTGCAAGGCTTGAAGCCCTTGCCTGAGCGTGCCATAAAAGCTGGTCAAGACTGCGCTTTACTCCGTATTCGTGACCGTGACAGATAACCGTGCGAACACCGTCAAGGTCAAGAATAAGCTCTCTTTCGTATCCGTGAGACACAAAGTCGTTATTTCCCGAAACGCCTACGAAATTAAGGTCGGGATACGTTAGCTTTAAATCCTCCAAATCCCTTACAACGTCACCAAGGTGTATGACGAGGTCGCATCCTTGACGGCAAGCATCAATAATGCTGTACGAATCACGAAGAGCTCTGTGGGTATCGGACAAAACGATTATTTTCATAACATCCTCCGCAGTAACAAAACTGCAAAATATAGCGTATACTGACACAAAAGGAGGTACGCTATTATGAGTATTGACCAAAAAGACGTCGAACGAATTACGGGACTTTCAAAAGAAGAATTTGACGCAAGGCTTTCCGAGGCGGTAAGCGCTGCGGGAGTTGACCCGAAAATATCGGGAATGCTACTGCGAGAAAGTGATAAAATCAAAAACGCCCTTGGCTCTCTTTCCGAAAAGGAGCTTGCGGAATTATCTGAAATCCTGAAAAAGAACAAGCTCGGTCAAATTGAAGCCATCATAAAAGACAAAATGTCGGGAGAGGTGAAATAATGGAAACGGAGCTTGAGAGCAAAATATCCGATATACTTTCCTCGCCCGAGGATCTTCAAAAAATAATGAGTATCGTCGGCAGTCTGGGGCTTGGCAAAAAAGAGGATATTGAAGCCGAGGTAATTGAAAAGGAAAGCCACGACGCGACCGAAAGCACCGAGAAGCTTGGAAATATGTCCGAGCTTGAAAAGCTGTTTTCTCAGGGAAAGCAACAGCGTTTGAGCTTGCTGACCGCATTGAAGCCCTACCTCAAGGATTCTAAAAGAGACAAGCTTGAAACGGTGATGCGCTTATTAAATGCAGCCGAAATACTCTTTTCGGCTAAAAACTTTTTATAAGGTGGGATAAAGGTGTATTCAAGAAAACTCGGTATGTCGGACGAGCAGGGCTCAAAAAGTCTCGAAAGCTTCAACGAGCGTCTGCGTGAGCAGTACGCTCAAAAAAGAAAACCGACAGTCCCGACGGTGCACACTCCCGATAAGCAAAACGAGGAAGCCGTTCATGAAAACGGCTCCGAAAAATCGCTTGATTCCCTTATCGAGCAAGCAAAATCGGGACTGTCGAATCTTAAAATAGGACTCGATTTTGAAAGCATTCTGATACTCGGACTCATACTGCTCATACTGACGGATGCAGACGTCCCTGACCTTGTTTTGATCGGAGTGCTCTTATCTCTTATATTCTGAATATATCCGAGGCAGCGGTATAGTTGGTACGAAGCTCTCTGGTCGTCTGTACGAAAACCCTTTCAGATGCTATTTCCGAGGATGCAAACAATACGATTCCCGAGTCAAGTGAAACGTAAAACTCGTCAGTCTTGTCAAGACTCTCGGTGTAGACACGCACGTACAGATACTTCTCAGTATCCGTATCAATTAGCCCTGCCTCCTGTATTTCCGATTGCTTCGATTCCAAATAAAACTCAATATCCGCAATGTTTACGACGGAAGAAAACGTAAGCTTGGCATCCGTACCGAAGACGTTCGTTTCTCCGTTTTTGTTGTTACGGATACGCACGCCGTCCTCGTCGATAACGGTAGTAGTATCACTGTACTTTGAGGTGGAATCGACACGGAGCTTTTTATCGGTTGCCCATACGGAATGAGAATATTTATTACTTTCTCCTCCGTAAAAATTCTCAACCTCAAGCTCCCAATAATAATTATCACGAACCTTAACAGCGTTGATAAAATCACTTACGTTATCAATTTCAACGGTAAGAGTTCTTATCTCGGTCTCTGCATCGCTTATGCTCTCAAGATAATCGTAAAATCTTTCCTCGTTATAATATGAGGAATCGACCTCATCCTCAGAGTTGAAAAGAGCGGACAGAAATGAGGGCGTGGGAAGAACCTTGTAAAAGAACAGTGCCCACAGAATAACAAGGATAAGCGCAAGAATAAGAATAACCGAAAAAATATATTCAAGGATTTTCTTGAGATTACTTTTCTTCTCCCTCATTTTTTACCTGCTTATCATCATTTTTTGCACCGTCAAGCTCAACGGTCTTCAAGCGAAGTCCCATCTGCTCACGGATCTGCTTACCTCCGACAAGGTTTCTGTAATTGAGATAACCGATAACGAAGGTAATAACTATTATGAGAATTGCCGCAATAAATCTTTCCGCGGTAAAGAGCACCGCCGAAATGCCGAAAATAGCACTTATCGAGTAAAGTATCGTAACCGCCTGCTTCTGATTGAAGCCGAGGTCAATAAGCTTATGGTGGAAATGACCTCTGTCTGCGTGGAACGGAGATACGCCGTGAAGCACACGGCGAAGCATTGCCGTTGCGGTATCAAGAAGAGGCAAGCCGAAGATAAGAAACGGAGTCACGAAGGAAACGAATGCGTTGACCTTAAACACGCCGAGTATGGAAATGACCGACAGCGTGTAGCCTAAAAACAGCGCTCCCGTATCTCCCATAAAAATGGATGCGGGGTGGCGGTTATAGGGCAAAAAGCCAAGACACGCTCCAACGAGAATTGCAACGATCGTCGCAATAGAAAGGTCTACCTCAAGAATTGCAAACACCATTATGGATATTGCAGAAATGGTTGATATTCCGCAGGCAAGTCCGTCAAGACCGTCAACAAGGTTGATGGCATTCGTGAGTGCCACGATCCATATAACCGTAATCGGAATTGCAAAAATTCCAAAGTGATAGTACCTTCCGAAAAGGTTAATATGGTCAATGGTAATACCGCAAAGCACGGGGACGAAGGAGGCGACTATCTGACCTATAAGCTTGACCATGGGAGAAAGCCTGTAAATATCGTCAAGTGCGCCGATGAGTGCAATAAGCACGCCTCCGCAAAGCATACCGATTATCTTAACGTCGATATTGCAAAACAGAAGCACGGTCACGGTAAACGCCAAAAATATTGCCAGTCCGCCAAGTCTCGGGGTGGGCTTTTTATGCATACGGCGGTCATCCTTTGGGATGTCTATCGCCTTTAGACGAAATGCGAGTACTCTCACGAGAGGAGTCAGAAGAAACGCCATTAATCCCGACAATAAAATTGCAAGGACGGCATATATCAATTCGTGAACGGAAACAGTCATTTTATATCCTTTCCTTTAACTACCCGTATTTTATACGCTATCATCTTACGTAGGGTAAAAAGCCTACCTTCTTGTAAACCTTGGAAAGCGTGCGATATGCAGTGCGTGCAGCCTTCTCGGCGCCGTTCTTCATTACGCTGTCAAGGTAATCCTTGTCCGCAATAAGCTGATTGAAGCGTTCCTGAATGGGTGCAAGAGTATCGGCACAAGCCTCACCTACCGCAAGCTTGAAGTCGCCGTAGCCAACGCCGTCGAACTCTCTTTCAATCTCCTCAAAGCTCTTACCCGTAAATACCGAGTAAATGGACATAAGGTTTGCAATACCCGGACGGGCAGGGTCGTACTTTATACAAGCCTCGGAGTCGGTTACGGCTCTCTTGAATTTGCGAATAATATCGTCGCGGCTGTCAAGTATGTTAACGTTTGCGTTGGGATTGGGGTCGGACTTTGACATCTTCTTCTCAGGGTCCTGAAGAGACATTATCTTAGCGCCCGCCTTGGTAACGTAGCCCTCGGGCACGACGAAGGTGGGAGAGTAGACCTGATTGAAGCGCTGAGCAATATTTCTTGCAAGCTCGATATGCTGAGTCTGGTCAACGCCGACGGGTACAAGGTCTGCGTTGTAAAGAAGAATATCCGCCGCCATAAGTACGGGATAGGTGAAAAGACCCGCGTTGATATTGTTCTCATACTTTCTTGACTTTTCCTTGAACTGAGTCATTCTGGAAAGCTCACCGAACATAGTGTAGCATCCGAGCACCCATGAAAGCTCTGCGTGAGCGGGCACGTGACTCTGTACGAAAAGGGTTACCTTCTCGGGATCAATTCCGCAAGCCATATAAATCGCAAGAGTCTCAAGAGTTCTGCGACGAAGCTCCGCAGGCTCCTGACGTACGGTGATGGCGTGCATATCAACAACGCAATAGTAACAGTCGTAATCGTTTTGTAAATCAACCCAATTCTTCAGTGCGCCGATATAGTTACCGATTGAAAGCTTACCGCTGGGCTGTGCACCTGAAAAAATGACCTTCTTTTTATCTTCCATAGTATTCCTCGTAATTCTAATAATATAATTGACACAATTAGTTCATTGTACATTAGATTATTATATCACAAAAAATAAATATATCAAGGATATTTTTGAAAATATTTTTATTCTTTCCTTATTTTGACACATTTTTCACCGTCACGGGTCAAAAGCCTTGCTATTCCGCTCCGTATCGGATAAACGGAAGCGTTTTTGCACTCGCACCTCTCCCCTGCCCGTGACACAGCCTTTTTCACCTCCCGTTGCTTGACGGACGCATACCTCAGCACCCGAGAATCTCTTTCAAAGAAGTCCGTATTCAAAAAGTAATTCATTGCATAGGTTTTTTCACCCGCTCTGCACAAAAAGGAAATAACGCTGCCGTCAACGTACG
The DNA here is from genome assembly GCA_017439965.1 of Clostridia bacterium. Taxonomy (GTDB): domain Bacteria; phylum Bacillota; class Clostridia; order Oscillospirales; family SIG627; genus RGIG6353. The sequence goes on from JAFSID010000106.1 coordinate 20,866, forward strand.
CAACTCTTATATTTGCGCTTTCAAGAGCGCTTTTTTCAATAAACCAAAAAAGCTTATCGTACGCCTTGAAATACTTGTCGTCCTCGACGAATTGAAGCGTAATATCACCGTTTTTTAATATTACAACGCTTTTTGAAAAACGCTTTATCCGTGACACCGCCGTATAATTTTCAAGCATTTAATCACCTCTTATAAAAGAGTATTAGTAAAATTCCCCGAAAATGCATTTTAGGTCTTTACAATTCAAAAAAACTTTGCTATAATTATTCCATTAATTGAAAAAAGTATAGCAAAGGAGATATTTTATGAAAAAAATCAAATGGGGCTGTATCGGTTGTGGCGGTATAGCTGACAGAAGAACTCTTCCGGGAATGATGCTTTCCGATATTGCGGAGCTTGTTGCGGTGTTCGACACCAATCCCGAGGCAACCGCACGTTGCAAGGAAAAGTACGGCGCAAAGTACGGCTGTGCTACTCCCGAGGAGCTTCTTGCAATTGACGAGATTGAATGCGTATACATCGCATCTCCCGTTTTCTGTCATCTTGAGCAGGTTAAGATGGCTGCAGACGCAGGCAAGGCAATTCTTCTTGAAAAGCCTATGGGTCTTACCACAGAGGATGCCGTTGCAATGAAGGAATACTGCGAAAAGAAGGGCGTACTTCTCGGCGTAGGCTTCCTTATGAGATTTGCTTCCTTCCATCAGAAGATGCGTGAATACGTTCAGGCAGGCAAGCTCGGTCAGATAGTATCTATGAGAGGCAGACTCGACTGCTGGTATCCCAAGATCGAAGGCGCTTGGAGACAGCAGCTTGCAACGTCGGGCGGCGGCTCTATGATGGATATGGCTATCCACTGCGTTGACCTTCTCCAGTACATCACGGGTCTCAAGGGTGTTGAGGTTACGGGCTTTATCGGTAATCAGGTACACGAATACGAGTCCGAGGACGGCGGAAGCTTCACCGTGCTTATGGACAACGGCGCGTTTATGAGCGTTGACGCAAACTTCAATGCGCCCTATTCTCGCTGTGAGGTTGAAATCATCGGTACCGACGGCGGTCTCTTTGCTGAGGGAACCGTTGGTCAGGTTGAGGGCGGTAACCTTCGTTTCATCACCGCTGACAAGGAAACCTGCGAGACAACCGTTGAAAACATTGAGGTAGAGCTTGGCAATATGTACACCAAGGAGATTGACGCATTCTCCGTTGCATACGCCGAGGGCTCAAAGGTTGCTCCCGTTACCGCTGACGACGCTATTCTCAACCAGAAGATAATCGAGGTTGGATACAAGGCAGCCAAGGAACGCCGTGCATTAAAGGTTAACTAAAAAATACTTCAAGGACATCCTCGGATGTCCTTGATTTTTTTGAATATATGTGATAAGATGGCAAAAAACAATAGGAGTACAATATGAGACTGAAATTTATAAACGCTGAAAATTTGCTTGACGGTATTTCAGTTGTTGCAGACGACCTCGGATTTGAAATCAGCGAGACCGCAGAGGTGACCGTTACCGTTGAAACGTCAGATGAGGAAATATCCTCACTCAAGCTTGACGATAAGCGTGCCACCATAACCTACGGTAAGGGAAAGTCAAGATTTTTCAGAGCGTTGGCAATACTCGTCAAGGCAATAAAGGATGGAGACAAATCAAAATGCGTTGTCGAGCATCCCGTGTTTACTACAAACGGCGCTATGATAGATATGTCGAGAAACGCCGTTATGAAGGTTAATTGGGTTGAGGCAATGATGCGAAAAATGGCGCTCATGGGACTTAACACCTTTATGCTTTACACCGAGGATACCTACGAAATTGAAGGAAGACCGTATTTCGGATATATGCGAGGCAGATACACCAAGGACGAGCTTAAGCACCTTGACGCATATGCCATAAAGCTTGGTATTGAGCTTATTCCGTGTATTCAGACACTCGGACATCTTGCAACTCATCTTATATGGGCTGCATCAAATCCCTACAAGGACTCGGCAAACTGTCTTTTGATCGGAGCCGAGGAAACCTACAAGCTAATCGAAGATATGTTCAAGACCTGTAAGGAGTGCTTTACGACTAACAAGATACACATCGGCATGGACGAGGCAAGAGACTACGGCACGGGAAGATATCTTACGCTTTACGGCTACCGTGACCACGTTGAGCTTTTTCACGAGCATTTGAACAAGGTTGTTGATATGGCTCATTCATACGGCTTTGAGCCTATGATGTGGAGCGATATGTTCTTCCGTCAGGCAGCAAACGGCAAAATCCCCGCATACTCCGACTACGATAAGCGAGTAGTATTCGAGGAGGGCTTCAAGGACAAAATGCCCAAGGGACTCACTCAGGTATTCTGGGATTATTACAAGTCGGAGCAGGACTTTTACGAAATCGGTATTGATAAGCACAGAAAATATCTTTCGGATAAAACGGTGTTTGCAGGAGGTATTTGGCTTTGGAGTGGACACACTCCTCTTTATTCACGCTCGCTTAAAAATTCAATTCCCGCACTCAGAGCTTGTCTTAAAAAGGGTGTTGACAGCGTGATTGCAACCGCATGGCTCAACGGTGGTGATGGCTCTCTTATCCTCTCACTCCCCGGTATTGCCTGGTATGCCGACTTTGATTACAAGGGAGGCTTCGACCTTGACAGCGCCAAGGAATGCTTTGAAAGAGCGTGTGGGGTATCCTACGACAGTATAGTCTGCTGTGAGGAGCTTGAATATCCCGACAACAGTGAATTCCCAATAAGCCGTTCGTTCTTATACAACGACCCGATGCAAGGACTTTGCGACGCAAACATGGAAGGCTTTGACCCCAAGCCATTCCTTAAAGAAAAGAGCAAGAAGCTCAACGCTCAGACAAATCTCGGCATCTTTGAATACGCATTTGACGTTACACGAAGGCTGTGCTCTCTTCTTGAAAACAAAGCAGATTTCGGAGTGAGACTCAAGAAGGCATACGAAAACGGAGACCGAGAGACAATGAAAGCTCTTGCCGATGAATGCGACGTAATACGTAAAAAAGCAGAAGCCTTCAGACTGGCTCACAGAAGAGCGTGGATGGAATACTGTAAGCCGTTCGGATGGGAGGTTTATGACATTAAGTACGGCGGTGTAATCAACCGCATTGATACCGCAAAGATGCGTATTCTCGACTATCTTGAGGGAAGAGTAGACCGCCTTGAAGAGCTTGAAGCCGAAAGGCTACGTATCGATAATCTTCCTAACGGCTCCTTTCCCCGCTTCAACGGTGACTTCATCTGGAGAACCTACAAGAGCGCTTCGACACCTAATATTCTTTAAAAAAAGGCCCGATGCATTAAGCATCGGGTTTAGCTTTTTTAAAGGGCAATGAAATCAGGATTCCGACAACCATTAAAGCCGACCAGGAAATAATGAGCCAGCCCCAGCCGATAGTGGTTATAGCATTGGCAAAAAGGAGATTGGCAACGCCCGCGCCGAGATAGCTTGCGGCATCGACGAAGCCCGTGGCGGTAGAAACCATTCCCGTATCGGCAAGACTCGGACACCAAACAGAAAACAGAAGGGATGCGGCACAGCCCGAGGTAAACAGCGCAACGGTAAGAAGCAACACGTTGAGGAAAGGCTCGCTGACGAGAAACATACCAAAGAACGTTACGGCACTTATCAAGAACATAATCAAAAGACTTAAATTCATATTTCTCTTGAAAAGCTTTTCGTAAACCACAAGAATTGCAACATACGGATTTACTGCCTTAATAACCGTTATAACAGAAAAGATGACAGCGGAAATATCGTCCGAAAAGCCGAGATATGTATTGAGATATGTAGGGGTCCAGAATACGACGGAGGTACGGGTAATACCCGTAAGAACAGCGATAATAGTAAATCTTATAAGACCTCTTTTGATAAGGAGCGGATAGTCCGCCTTCTGTCTTTCGCCCTTGACTCGCTCCTTGTACTTAACGATTCCGCGACGCTCAAAAATGTCAAAGCAGACGTAACAGGCAACTCCGAGAAGCATCATAGCGCCACCGCATACCCAGAAAGCATATTTCCAATTAAAAATCATTGAAACAACAGAGGCTGCGGGAGTTGCAAGAAAGGATGCAACCGAAAATCCGAGAGCGCAACGGTGAGCATAATGAGCCGTGGTATTCTCCGCAATGCTACGCATAAGAGGTGCGTATATCATAGACTGGAAAAGCCCCGATGCGCCGTATACTACGGTTATGACAAATATTGAATCAAACAGAGGCATCATAAAGTTAAAGACACCCGTGAAAAACAGTCCGATTCCGACCAGCCACTTTGCACGGAGCATATCACCTATACGTCCGTTGACAAGCTGACCGAATGCGTAAACCACCATATAGACCGTGGAAAGCGTTCCGATATTTTCATAAGTAAACGAGGTTTCCGAAACCATTTCGGGAGTTACAACGCTCAAAAGATTTCGGGCAAGGTAACAGCCGAGGTAGGATATTATACACATCGTACCGAGAGCCAATGCGCTTTTTAATTCATGCGATAATTTTTTCATTACGTACTTCCTAAAAACATAATACAAGAATTATACATTACACAGCAAGGAAAGTCAATTGACAAAAGATACAACGGCAGAGTCAAATCTGCCGTTGGGATTATTGATATTTGCGAAGGAGCTCACAGAATACGTCTCCGCGATGCTCAAAGTTTTTAAAATATCCGTAGCTTGCAGCCGCAGGTGACAAAACGCACTTTTTACCCGTCTCGGTAACCTTGACGGCAATATCGACGGCACGTTCAAGGTCCTCTGCAAGAATATACGGCGTACCCGTTTCATCAAGCATTTTGGCAATTCTTTCACCCGACGAATACATAAGAATTATATTATTGACGGGATTTTCCTTAAAAAACTCAACGAGCTCGGTATAGTCAATTCCTCTGTCCATACCGCCGACAAGCACGGTGTCCACGTTTTCAAGCGCGGTTACGGCTTGTATGGTCGTCTGGCATACGGTGGAAATTGAATCGTCGTAATAATCAACGCCGTTTACCGTTGCAACGTATTCAAGGCGGTGAGCAAGAGGCCTAAAGCTTTTGAGCGCCGAAAGAAAATCCGCTTCACCTATACCGAAGCGCGACACGACCGCAAACGCCGTCGCAATATTAAACAGATTGTGTCTGCCGACGAGGGCGGTGGAATCCTTTTCAAGCATCACGTTGACACCGTTTGCCACAAAGCCGTTATCAAGTAATGCAACGTCGCCCGCGTCTCCTACCGAGACCGTCACGCCCTTAGCCTCGGAAAGCTCGCGCTGACACTCGGCGTTACAAACGAAAACGTCACCTGACGATTGATTGCGGTAAATATTACGCTTTGCATCAACGTATTTATCTCTTGTGCCGTAATGGTCAAGGTGGTCCTCGTAAAGATTGAGAAGCACGGCAATATGCGGTGAATATCTCTCATACTCAAGCTGATGACAGGACATTTCAAGCACCGCTATTCTGTCACCGTCCAGCATATCGTCAACCACCGACAAGGGCGGTATACCGATGTTTCCGCAAATGAGAGCGTCTCTTCCGCTTTCCTTTAAAACGTGATAAACGAGTGAGGTGGTCGTGCTTTTACCCTTTGTGCCCGTAATTCCTATGCATCTGTCGGCAAAAGCGCTTAAAAACAAAGTTGTTTGCGAGGTGGTTTTCTCAAGTATTTCATCGGTAGGCGCTTCATACACGACCCCGGGGCTTTTCACGATAACGTCGTATTCCTCAAGTCCCTTCTGATAATCGGCACCGCAGACGGTTTTGCATCCGTCAACGGATATGTCCTGAGAATCGGCAACGGTTACCGAGAGCGGCGTTGTATAACGCTTGATAAAATCCAGCGTTGACCGTCCCTCTCTTCCAAAGCCGAGAATTACAATATTCTTGCCGTTAAGCGTATGCGTGATATTTGAAATCATTTAAAGCTCCTTTCACAAGTGCACCGAATTTTTCGGGCAACAAGTTTTCATTATCGTAAAAATCAAAATACTTCATCGGATTTTCAGTTTTGTTTTCCTTGTCGAAAAGCTCAAGCATAAGCGGTAGGGATTTATTGCAGGCCTTATACCCTTCGATTGTAAGAGTAAGCGCGCATCTTACCTCGTCACGACTTCCGACACACTCAAAGGGCTTCTCGGGAAGCATTCCCGTAAGCTTTTGAAAATCGGTCATAAGCGACCTTTTTTCAAAAAGCTTTTCGCCGAAAATTCCGACAAGCTCCTCCTCGGTGAGAAAGGGAGACAGGATTATATAAACGAACAAGCATTTCGGACAGCTACAGCACCATGAGTCAGTTTTACTTCCCGCGTTACAGCTTCTGAAAATCGGATGATATTTCTTGAACTGTGAAAACAGTGCCGCAATCTGAAACTCACTCAAGGGACGGAGAAGGCTGAAATAGGAAATACCCGTATTAAAGTATTTCTTCTCATACTCGCAAAATGCCGTCTCAAACTCAAAGCCCTTTGAAAACTGGTGATTCACGTCACTGCCCTCAACGGTTGACTCGTTGGCACTGGATTCATTTGAAAGCACAATATATTTTTTGCGATTAATAAAGGCGTCAATAAGCGAGGAAAAGGCAACGATTGCCGAAAAGGGCGTGTGACCGTTTAAAAAGCCTCTTTTGTTAAGCTCTATCAGCTCACGGTCAAGCCTTCTTACAACCGTGTCGGTATCCGCCTTGTCAAAGCCCGCAACGGCGCAGGTGTTTTCTGTTGCGCCTCTGCCGTTAATGATATACGGCGTAACGCTTTCATTTTTGAGTATCTCAAGAGACACGGCGGAATCCTTGCCGCCTCCGACGGGAACGAGGCATCCCGACAAATCTTCGCGCTTATCTTCAGGCTCAAAGGTTTCGCCTTCGGATGAGATGCTCATAAAGTCATTAAAATCGGCGTTTATTGAATTGAGGTAGAAAAACTCTCCAAGACCGCCGTAATAAAGCTTTTTCCACCATATTACCTGCTCCTCGCTCAGAGAATGAGGCAATACGTGAACGTGAGGTGAGCAGGTGGGCTTCCAATAGCTTACAAGCTCAACCATACCGAGTGAAAAAACGAGATTTTTAAAGACTTTGCTATCGGTCACACTCTCGGGATTACGCTTATAAAACACCCAGGAGGGCTTGAAGCTTGCAAGACCTTCAATCTCAAAATCGTAGGCTATGCGTACCTCACGCTCGTCCTCCTCAATATTATAGGCTCTGTAATAAAAATCGGGATATTTATCCCTGTATTCATAGTATAAGCTCATTTTATCCTCGTTATAAGTTTACTTGATATTATTATAATAGCACAATGGAGCAAAAGTGTCAATTTTTCTTTTTGACGGGATTCATTTCAAGAAGTATTACGGAAAAGATAACGCTGATAACACCAAGCGCCTGAGTAAAGGTCAGGCTTTCGTGAAACAGTACAACTCCGATGAGCGTTGCGCAAACGGGCTCGACGGATGCAATAACAGATGCCTTCCCCGCTTCAACCGTCTCAAGTCCCTTTGTATAAAAAAGAAACGGGAGCATTGAGCTTACGGCAACGATAAGCAATGCCATAACGGGTGTTATAGGCTCAACGAATATATTTTTCGCAACAAAGCCAAGGTCTGCGAAGAACAAGAGGCCCAAAAAGGCAAATATAAAGGTATATGCGGTAATCGTAAGAGATGCGTAGCCCCGTCTTAGTGCAAGCTTCGAGAAGATGCTGTACAAGGCGTAGCCGAATGCAGAGCCTATACCGAACACGATTGCCTTAAGTGATATACCGACGGCGTTTCCGACAATGCCCGATACAAGCGCACAGCCTCCCACACTGAAGACTATTGCAAGTAGCTTTACGGGTGTTATTCTGTCCTTGAATATCTGCCTTGACATAAGCATAACGAATATCGGTGCAAGATACAAAAGCACCGCCGCCGTCGACATTGAGCTTTGAATAATGGCTTCAAAATAGCAAAGCGTGAAGAATAACAGACTGCAAAGTCCGCTACCTAAAAAGCACCATATATCGCAGGGGCGTATTTTCAAAAGGCTTTTATCCTTTATCAATAAGTATACCGTTATTGACAGCGCCGCCGTTCCGACTCTTATAAGCGCCGTCTCAACCGAGCCGAAGCCACGGCTTGAAAAGTATTTTACAAAAGCTCCGAGAGTTCCCCATAGAACTCCCGCCGCTAAAACGTATAATATTCCTGTGTATTTTTTCATTTTATTCATCAATTGTTAAATTAAACTTGTTGGTAATGGCACCTCCCCACCTCAAGCCACTGTATAATATGGCATCAATGCGAGAAATCAAGGATATCGGTACAGCCTCTCTGTTGATGTCGTATCTGTGTGCTTCATCCCCAACAAATTTATGCGTGCTTTCATCCAGATTTATAAAGGTCTCCAGCGTTAAATATTCAAGCGACGACGCATCGGATACAGATATTTTACCCTTTTCAAAAGAATAAAACGAGTCTGCAAAGCCAACGCGCTCACTTCCGTCGATTAAAACGCATTTAACCTTCATACCGTGGCAATCCTTTATTGTTATTTTGTTTAACTCAACGGCTTTAACGATTTTTCCGTCAAGCGTATAAAAAGTAATATTATTCATTTATCGTTCCAATCCTCCGGTTCTTACGGCTCAAAAGAGTCACGCACTCGTCTGTAATTCGTTTAGGTGGGAAAAATAATGCCATCTGACTCACAACGAATCCGATAGAATTGTTTCACCCAATCGGGCAGTTTTTCTACATCGTCCTTAATTTTAATAAGCGTTCTCTTTCCAACTCGTCTATCCATATATGCGAACACACGCAGCAAATAATTGTCAGAGTTCAAGGA
>JAFSID010000009.1 GCA_017439965.1 Clostridia bacterium
CAACGCCTTCTCTATTAGTAATATTGCTTCTCAAGCTTCATTGTCGAATTGAATATTACTGCAATATCACTTTTTGCGGAATGCCAATATAGTACAAGCCTCCGACAAAAAGTCATTGTCGGAGGCTACTATCATTCATTGACCAAATTGATCAGCATTTGATACCGTTCGTTTATTCTCAAGGAGTCAAAGCGAGGGTCAGTAAGCTTGGTTACCAAATTTTGATATCTGTCAATCCTCTTACGGTACAATCCGTGAGGAATCAAATTCAAAAGCGGAGTTTTTGTTTTAGTATTACTATCTATCGTCGCATAATCGTTTAAATCGTAATTCACCATTTTTTCAAGATAGGATAGCGCTTTATCAGAATCTCCGGCTTTTAGATAAATCTCTGCAAGAAGTGCGTAAAGATCACCGTGCTCACGATGATGAATGGGCGGCAAAACCTCATTATCTTTAAAAATACACCGTATTAATTCAATAGAGGTTTCCAAAACACTTGCCGCATCCTTATATTTTTCTTGTAACATATAGCTTTTGGCAAGTCTTACGTTTATATTCAGCATTCCCTCAAGATAGTGCAAAAAACCGTATTGACAGCTTTGTGATTCACGTTCGTAATCTTTCTTCCAATGCGTATAATAGGCATACATTACGTGAATATTAAAATCCGCACGATGTGGAAATTGCTCTGCATGAAAGTTTGCTTTCTCAAAATTCCCATAGGCAGAATGCAAGCTAACCATAATCATATGGGCGCGCATTATATCAGAAACATTTTGGGAATATGATATCATAAGATCAGCGTAGCGAATGCATTCTCTATATATCTCTTCCGCATGTTCAGCATCATATAATTCTTCATTTTCAGGATAAGAAAGTGCAATTCCCGTTTCCAAACAATGCAAGAGCAGAACGGTATTATTAGGATAAAGCTTTAATCCTTCTTGCAAGGCATAATATTTTTCTAAAAGATTCGCGGCCGTCAGCGGTCTTGAAAGCAATGATTGAGCATAATTTATGATTTTCCAAACTTCTTCCGTATCATTCGTCCCAAACGTTCCGAACAGCACGTCCGTACTCACGCCAAAGACATGCGCTATCGGAACGACTTGCGAAATATCGGGCATTCCGGTATCATTTTCCCATTTTGAAACAGCTTGAAAAGTTACGCCAAGCTGTTCGGCGAGTTCTTCTTGAGTAAGATTTCTTTCTTTGCGTAATCGGCGTATAATCTGACCCATTGTTTCTTTCATAACCGAACCTCCATTTTAGGTAATTGTTTTACGCTTATATTATCGCATATTGCTTGCACAAAAAGAAGCGACTTAAAAATGAGTTGTATTCAACCTTGCGTTGAGTTTATTGTATCACAAAGCTATCCGAAAGGCAAGAATGCAAAAAAGCGGCTGGTAGCCGATGGCAATTCTCGACTATCTTAATCTACGCATACACTCAAGCAAAGTAAAACGGCGAGGTCGTATTAAATGCAATTTCTTAGCAAGCAAAAAATATCCGTCGGCTATCCGACGGATATTTTCATTTCACAAATAAAAGGTTATAAACTATTGGAACGAGTATTGCGGGAAGCATATTTCCCGTCTTGAATTTTTTACCGAAGGCGAGGTTTACGCCTATTGCGAAAATGAGAATCGAGCCGACGTAGCCCATATCCGAAATCATCGCATCGGTGAGATATTTTTCGATAAAGCGCGCGGCTAAGGTTATACCGCCCTGATATATCGCCATAGGGATAACGGCAAAGAGCGCGCCGATACCGAGAGTGGATGCAAAAATCACTCCAATCACACCGTCGAGTATCGACTTTGCGTAAAGGGTGGAGGCGTCTCCCGAAATGCCGTCGTTAAGAGAGCCGACGATTGCCATTGCGCCGACGCATATTACAAGCGTATTGGTAACGAAGCCCTCGACGAATTTGGAATTACTGTCGTTTACCTTGACGCATTTCTTGAGCTTTTCGCCCATTGAATCGAGTCTGTCCTCAATCCTCAGAGCTTCTCCGATTATAGCACCTATAACGAGGCTGAATATCATAAGCATCGTGCCCTGCGTTTCAAGTCTGCCGTTTTCGTTTATTTTAAGAAGTCCGACGAGAGCGCCCGACGCTCCGATATACATCGTTGAAAGTCCGAGCGCCTTTTTTATAATATCCTCAAACCTCGGAGCAATTCCTTTTTTAATAAACAGTCCCACCGTACAGCCGACTATAACGGCAATACAGTTGACTATCGTACCGAGTCCTATCATAAATCCTCCTGAAAAAGCTTTCCCCACACGGTAATGTGTGGGGAAATTTGCTTTAAAGCTTTTCTACGCTGAGCTTAACCTGCTCTCCGTTAATATCCCATTCTTTTTCGTAGCCTGCAAGAGACTCGGTGGAAATCTCGTCTGCAAGAACGTCGGAGGATATTTCCTCACGGTTATTGATAATAGCCTTTGCAATGACGTCGTTGCCTGTGCATCCTACACGGATGTGGTCAACCACCTCAAAGCCTGCCTCCTTACGCATGGTCTGGAGCTTGCTTACGATTTCACGGACAAGTCCCTCCTCAACAAGCTCGGGAGTGAGAGCGGTATCAAGAGTTACGGTAACGCCCTTATCCGAGAAGGTGTAATAGCCCTCCTTCTGCTTAACGTCGATAAGAAGGTCCTCCTCAAAAAGCTTAATGGTCTCACCGTCGTGCTCAAGGGTAAGCTTTCCTTCGGTGTCAAGCTCACGCTTTGCGGCAGAGCCGTCAATATTCGCAAGCCACTCACGGATAGCACCGAGGTGCTTACCGTACTTGGGACCTACGGTCTTGAGCTGAGGCTTGAAGGAATAGGAGATAAGCTCGGCAACGTCGTCGATAAACTCGACGCGCTTAACGTTGAGCTCCTCGGTAATAATATCAAAATACTTTTCCTCGGGAACAAATTCGGACTTGACGAACATTACGGACAAGGGCTGACGGTTCTTCATAGCGGCGCCGTTTCTTGCGGCACGGCCGTTCTGAACGATGTCAAGCACGGTCTCCATATTCTTCTCAAGCTCCTCGTCAACGAGTGACATATCAGCCTCGGGGAATGCACAAAGGTGTACGCTCTCGGGAGCGTTCTTGTCAACCGAGCATACGAGGTTGCGGTAAATATCCTCACACATAAAGGGAACCATGGGAGAGGAAATCTTTGCAACGGTAACGAGGGCTGTATAAAGAGTCATATATGCGTTGACCTTATCCTCCTCCATACCCTGCTTCCAGTATCTTTCACGGCTACGGCGAACGTACCAGTTACTCATTTCGTCAACGAAGGACTCAAGAGCCTTTGCAGCCTCGGGGATTCTGTAGCCCGCAAGGTGCTCATCAACGAGACGCACGGTGGTATTAAGACGGGAGAGAAGCCACTTATCCATTACCGAGAGCTTGCTCGGGTCAAGAGTGTACTTGGTGGGGTCAAACTCGTCAATGTTAGCGTAAAGCACGAAGAAGGCGTAGGTGTTCCAGAGAGTGCCCATATACTTTCTCTGTCCCTCGATGACCGCCTTACCGTGAAAACGGTTGGGAAGCCAGGGAGCAGAATTGGTATAGAAGTACCAACGGATAGCGTCAGCGCCGTAGGTCTCAAGAGCCTCAAACGGATCGACCGCATTACCCTTGGACTTGGACATCTTCTGACCGTTTTCGTCCTGAACGTGACCTAAAACGATAACGTTCTTATAGGGAGCCTTGTCAAAGATAAGGGTTGAAATTGCAAGAAGTGAATAGAACCAGCCTCGAGTCTGGTCAACAGCCTCGGAAATGAAGTCTGCGGGGAACTGAGACTCGAAAAGCTCCTTGTTTTCAAAGGGATAGTGATGCTGAGCAAAGGGCATTGCACCCGAGTCAAACCAGCAGTCGATAACCTCGGGAACTCTCTTCATCTGCTTTCCGCACTTTTCACACTTGATGGTAACGGCGTCGATGAATGGGCGGTGAAGCTCGATATCCTCGGGACAGTTGTCCGACATAGACTTAAGCTCCTCAATAGAGCCGATTGAATGCATATGTCCGCATTCGCACTCCCAGATATTGAGAGGTGTGCCCCAGTATCTGTTACGGCTGATACCCCAATCCTGAACGTTTTCAAGCCAGTCACCGAAGCGTCCCTTACCTATGCTTTCGGGAATCCAGTTGATAGTATTATTATTCTTTATAAGGTTCTCGCGTACGGCGGTCATCTTGATGAACCAGCTCTCACGCGCATAGTAAATAAGGGGAGTATCACATCTCCAGCAGAAAGGATAGCTATGCTCAAACGCAGGTGCAGAGAAGAGAAGTCCTCTTTCTGCAAGGTCCTTGAGAATGAGGGGGTCTGCATCCTTACAGAAGGTGCCTGCAAACTTGGTGCGGTCGGTCATACAGCCCTTTGCGTCAACGAGCTGAAGAATGGGAAGATTATAGCGCTGACCAACCTTGTAGTCATCCTCACCGAAGGCGGGAGCGATATGAACGACACCCGTACCGTCGCTGAGGGTTACGTAGGTATCACAAACGACGAAATAGCCCTTGCCCTGAACGTTGGGAATATCAAAGAGAGGCTCATATTCGCGGTACTCAAGGTCGGTACCCTTCATGGTTTCAAGCACCTCAAAGGGAGTCTTTACAACTGTCTCGGAGAGAGCCTTTGCAAGATAGTATACCTCGCCCTCCTCGGTCTTTATCTTAACGTATTCCTCGTTGGGATTAACGCAGAGCGCGATGTTTGAGGGAAGAGTCCAGGGAGTCGTGGTCCATGCGAGAATGAAGGCATCCTCACCCTTTACGCGAAACTTGGCGATAGCCGACTTTTCCTTGACGTCCTTATAGCCCTGAGCAACCTCGTGAGAGGACAAGGGAGTACCGCAACGGGGACAGTAGGGCACTATCTTGTGACCCTTGTAGAGAAGTCCCTTTTCCCAAATCTGCTTAAGCGCCCACCACTCAGACTCGATAAAGCTGTTGTGATAGGTAACGTAGGGGTTATCCATATCCGCCCAGAAGCCAACGGTAGAGGAGAAATCCTCCCACATTCCCTTATACTTCCAAACGCTTTCCTTACATCTCTCGATAAAGGGCTCAAGACCGTATTCCTCAATCTGCTCCTTGCCGTCAAGACCTAAAAGCTTTTCAACCTCAAGCTCAACGGGGAGACCGTGAGTATCCCAGCCTGCCTTTCTCGGAACGAACTGACCCTTCATGGTGTGATATCTCGGAATCATATCCTTGATAACACGGGTAAGCACGTGACCAATGTGAGGCTTACCGTTAGCCGTGGGAGGTCCGTCGTAGAATACGTAGGGACGGGTCTTGTCTGCCGTCTCCATACTCTTTTCAAAAATGCGATTTTCTCGCCAGAATTTTTCAATCTGCTTTTCTCTTGCGACAAAATTCATATCTGTCGGGACTTTGTTATACATTTTATCCTCCAAAAAAAGAACTCCGTCCAAAACAGGACGGAGAAAATTTGCTAAACCACCTATTTCACTGCACTATCATGCGTGGTCCGATAACGGCGGACTCCGTCAAGGCTTACTGCTTTCAGCCCGAAACTCAGGAGTGATATTCACCTCGGGGCTACTTGCGTCACGCTTACACCGTCCGTGACTCGCTTTTGCTTTCGCATCCGTGCTACTGTCTCCGTCAAAGTCTTTACATACATAGGGATTGTATCATATTTTTTTATAATTGTCAAGTGTTTAACGCTTATTTCAATTCGTCTGCCGTTACGAAGCGATAGCCTGCTTCAAAAAGCGTTTTGGACATTGCCTCAAACTTCTCTGCGGTATTTGGCTGATAAGCAAAATAATCGGGATAAAAATACTGCTCATGAGTTGCGCAGCCGATATATTCGGCACCGTTCGCAATTATTTTTTCGAGCATTGTGCTCACGTCCTTGCCATCAGCATAAAGATTCAGACACGGACCGCCCGAAATACATCTGTAACGAAGTCCCGTAGCCTCATCAAGCACCGAGGTATTCTTAAACACAGTACTTTGGTAATCCTCCTCGGAAAGATGATTCTGTCCGCAAATTGAAGCTTTAATACGGGTATCTCTGGTCTTGCGGATAAAGAGCTTGGTTTCGGGCTGACGGTTGTTGAGAAGCCTCTGTGCGTGACCGTAAGGAAGAACACTCTGGTCGCCTGTGTACTCCTCCGTTTCACCGTATGAGCATCCCGTAATAGTTACACCGCAATCGTAGAGCGCGCGGCATCCTTCGCGACTGACAGGCAGCCAATGGGGAACGAGTATATTCGCAATGCTTCCCTCCCCTGCGAAGCGTTTGATTTCTGTGACAACCGCTTCATAATTGTTTTTTACGTCATTATAGGTTGCATTGACGTAAGGATAATCGGGAAACTCCTGCTTGGCGTGGAAGGCAAGTCTTAACCAATCGCAATTCGCTTCAAATTCCGATTTATAAATATCGGGCATTTCGGCAAGCGTAAACTCGTCGTCACCGTAGAAAAAGTCGGTACGGTAAAAGATATTGAGCTGAACGGTAAGACCGTATTTATCGTGATTTTCCTTGAGCATTGACATAAAAGGAGTATCAAAGAGAGAGGCGGGTCTCTGTCTTGCAAGGTCTCTGAATACCCATATAACGTCGTCAATAAAAAAGAAAGCAATTTTTTCCATAACGTAATCTCCTGATAAATATTTCAACCTAAGTATAGCATTTGTTCGAGCGGCAGTCAATGTAAAAATCCCATATCGGCAAGCTATTTTTCTATGATATTTATGCTGGAAAGAGCGCCTTTTTTACCGTCAGGCTCAAAGTTGAGTCTTCTGAACTGCGTGGGAGATACGCCCTTGACGGTGCGGAAATGACGGGAGAAAAGATTGTAGTCGGCAAAGCCGCAGCGCTCGGCTATCTGCGACACTGAAAGCGTGGTATGAATAAGCAGTGCGCAGGCGTTTCTTATTCTCACCGAGTCGAGATACTCCATAGGTGACATACCGCACCATTCCTGCACGAGTCTCGTTATATGGCGCTTTGAGTAATTCGATACTTCGACAAGGGTATCGAGGGTCATACGCTCGTTGAAATTCTTCTCTATATAGCTTATAACGTCGTATATCTTATCGCCCGAATTTCCGTCTCCGTACCGTCTCTCACGGCAGTTGCTTCCAACGAGAGAAAGCATCGCCAAAAACATTACGTCGATAATATCGAAATCGGTCTCCTCGCGCATTATATCGGCAAGTCTCTCAATCCTCTTCAGCGTATCGGCGTCAACGTAAAGAGAATTGCTTGACTCAAAAAGCTCGCGGAAGCCCGTCTTACTGCTTATTCTGAAGGCGTCAGCCCTCTCAAAAAGCTTATCTCGGTCAAACTGAAATATACAGCACTTGAAATCCCGCGTATCACTCTGATAATGTCTGCTGCCTGCGTCAAGAATATACACGTCACCTGCATTCACAGAACGCTCAACTCCGTCAATATGGTCAACGGCACTTCCTCCAAGACACACGTAAAGCTCCGCCTCGGGATTGGAATGAAGCTCAAAGCCCGAATGTCTTACCGTCTTGTTGACGTTTTCGAAAAGCAAATGCTCTCCGCCTTTTTTCATACCCTATCACCTCTTATGTCCAAAATATACTATAAAAAGTCCGTATTGTCAATGAAAATGGCAAAAAAATGATGTATAATCATAAAAAATGACTTTTATATCCTACAAAGGAGATTTTATACTATGGGAACAATTTCTACCGAAAAGCTTATGAAAAAGCTTGAAAACCAAGAGAAGATTTTTATTGCGTATATCGGACAGTTAACTCATCCGCGTTTGGCAAGTGCATACGCCTCGGCAGGCGTTGACAGTATCATCCTCGACCTTGAGCACGGCCCCTTTAATCCCGAAAACATCGGAGATATTGCCGCTGAATACAACGCCCTCGACTTTCCCGTTATCGCAAGGATTCAGGACTGCGAGTATCACTGTATTTCCAAGTGCGTTGACCAGGGCTGTGACGCCATTCTCGTTCCCCGTACAGAAACGCTCGCGCAGGTTGAGACCGCAATATCCTCTATGAGATTTCATCCTATCGGCAAAAAGGGTGTTGGCGGAAGAGCTTGTCTCAGAGGCGACAGCATTGAGGAATTTAACCGCAAGAGACTTATATTTATACAGATAGAGTCCCCTCTCGGAGTGGATACGCTCGACGAAATGCTCACACGCTACGGCAATGAGATTGCAGGCGTTATCATCGGCCCCTACGACCTTTCGATAATGTGTGAGACTCCCCTTGACTTCACGGGAGAAAAATTCCTTGCCTGCGTACACAAAACCGTTGAAATCTGCAAGTCCCACAACAAGTCCGTCGGTATGTTTATGGATGACCTTGAGGCTGCTAAAAAATGGGCTGATTCGGGAATGAACATTTTCTGGACGGCTCCCGAGGCTGTTTGTATGCAGATGGGACTCAAGGCGTTTGCAGACGGAATTGCAGAGCTTTAAGGAGGATAATATGCCAAAGGTATTATCTATAACCCCGCCTAATCCCATCCGTCAAAGGATGCTTGAGAACAAGGGCTTCGAGGTTGTATTTTGCGAAAAGAACGAGGAGGATATCGTAAGGCTCGGTGCGGATGCGGATGCGATGATTTTTACGAGCACACGCTTCACAAATGAGCTTTTTGACAAGCTTCCCTCTCTTAAAATCATATCGCGCTCGGGAATCGGAATTGACACGGTGGATATTGACGCCGCAACGGCTCACGGAGTCGTGGTTTGCAACTGCGCAGGCTACGGCACCTACGACGTTGCACAGCACACGGTCGCGCTGATGCTCTCGCTTATACATTCAATTCCGAGATACGACAGCGCCGTAAAGGAAAGAAACGATTGGTCAAGCGCTGACGTGCCTATGGCAACGAGACTCTCGGACAGAACGCTCGGTATAATCGGCTTCGGCAGAATATCCCGTTGGATTTGCAGTATGCTCCGCGGATTCGGAATCAGCATCCTGGTATACGACCCGTACGCCGACCTTGACGTCGCAAGAGAGCTTGGCGTTACTCCCGTTTCACTGGATGCGCTTCTCGGAGAGTCGGATATCATTTCGGTAAACGCTCCGCTCAACGCCTCAACGCATCATATGATAAACGCTCAGAGCATTGAAAAAATGCGTGACGGAGTGCTTATCGTCAACACCAGCCGAGGTGGACTTATTGACACCGAGGCGCTTATATCGGCGCTTGAATCGGGCAAGGTCAAGGGTGCGGCTCTCGACGTTTTTGAGAACGAGCCCTTTGACGATAATTGCCGTCTGCGTTCCTTCAGGAACGTTATAACCACACCGCACGTTGCCTGGCGCTCTACCGAGGCTGTACGCGATTTGAACATCGAGGTTATTGAAAACATTACGGACTTTTTTGAAGGCAAGCCTTTAAAAAATCAGCTTAATATGAAGTAAAAAAGTCACCTTCGGCAACTGATTATAATGCTCGCCTTCTTTAAGAGGTAGACTTTTTTTGAACACGCAATTGCGATGCAGTTTTCTATATTTATTATAAAAGCAAGGTGCTGTAAAAAACTCGAACAGAGTTTTTTACAGCACCTTTTTAGCGTTATTTATTTTTCTTTTTCTTTTTACTTACAACTATTACGACGGTGCAAGCACCGATTACAATAACGAGTAATATAAGCAGAAGTATCAACCACCACGGCATACCCTTGCCGCTGTTTTCGTTTTCTTCGGGATTCTTTTCGGGCACTGAGGTATCGGGATTTTCGGGGTCAGGCTCGACGGGTTTCTCAGGTTCTTCAGCCCTCGTAATGATATAACCGCATCCGTCACAGACACCGTCCTCGTTTTCATCAGTGTGGTTTTCCTCACCGCAATCCTTCCATACTGGCTCAAGCTCGATGCTTTCGGTTATCTTATCGCCCTTCTTGACCGTCTCACCCGTTGCCTTGTTGACCCATCCGTCAAAGACGTTTCCCTCCTCCTTCGAGGGAAGAGTGGGCAATGCGGGAACCGTCTGCTCCTTACCCTTCGTCAACAGCTCCTTGGTTAAAGGAGTGCTGACAACGGGAAGCTCGGCATCGGGCTTATCCTCCTCGGGAGCATCCTGCTCGCCTCCGAGCTCAACGGACGGAGTCTTGATAGGCTCAACGAAATCGGGTATTGTAATTACGAGCTTATTTTCAGGTACTGTCAGCATAGGAATAGCCTCGCTGACGGTATAGGTACAAGCACGGCATACACGCTGTTTTTCACCGTTAAAGGTATAACCTGCCTTCTTTACGGTTTTCCATTCGCCGAGCTTATGAGATACCTTATCGGTAGTGGTCTTACAGCTCGGACATTCCTGCCAATGCCCGTTTTCATCACTCTTGTATTCCCACGCGTGCTCGCTTGCAGGGGTCTCGTCATCCGTCCAGGAATGACCGCATTCACAGGTGTGAGTCGTATATCCACCCGAGACACAAGTGGCAGGGGTTACAACGTCGGTATATTCGTGAGTATGACCGCCCTTCAGCTTGGGAATAGCCTCCTCCCTCGTATATCCACACTCAATGCAGGACAAGGAAAGAATACCCTCAGCCTTCTTGGTTGCCTCCTTGACTATTTTTCCCTTGCCGAAGCTATGTGGCTCTACGCTCAAACGGGCATCGCATCCGTCACCGCAAGGAGTCCAGTGCTCGTCCTCGCTGTACTCAGGCTCGGCCGTTGACTCAATACAGTGTCCTCCGTCGGTGCAGTAATGTCTTTTCCATTCGGCACCTTCAATACAAACGCCGTGGTCACAGCCCATACTCTCTGCGGATGCGGTACAGCACTCCTCACACATTTCACAGTCGGGGCATATTTCAACGCAGTTTTCACAGGTCTTGCATTCGGGACACACCGTCACACAATCCGAGCAATACTCTCCGCAGGAATCACATATAGTATCGGTACATTCGGAGCAGTAATTACATTCACCGCACATTGCGTCGGCGCAGTCACGGCAGACTCCGCAATCGGGACAGTATTCATCGGTACAGCCCGAGCATTTGCCACAGCCCTCGCAGGAGCTTTCGGCACAGTCGGAGCAGACCGTACCGCATTCCTCACATACGTCGGCACAGTTACCGCATTGCTGACAATCCTCGCACCAGAGTCCGTCGGCACAGTCACGGCATATATCACACGAAGCACAAAATTCATCGGTGCAGGAGGAGCATTTTTCCGCGCACTCGGGACATATATCGGCGCAGTTTTCACAGCCCTCTCCGCAGATGCAGGTTACGGTACAGTCACCGCAAAGATTACAAGCCGTACAAAAGCTATCCGACCCTGAGCAATCAATACACTTACCGCACTCCTCACAAGCGTCGTCGGTACAATTGGAGCAAGCCTCACAACACTCCATACATACGACGGCGCAGTTGGTACATCCGTTACCGCAGGAGCAGACCATTTCAACGCAGGTTATACACAGAGCACACTCCGAGCAGAAATTGTCTCTTCCGACGCAATCGGCGCAGAAGCCACAGTCAACGCATATATCCCCGTCGGAGCACTCGGAGCAATGCTCGGCGCAATCGGGACATACCTTGGCACACTCGGAGCAACCGCCTCCGCAATAGCAAACCGTATCCGCGCAGTTTTTACAGGTCTCACAGTTGTCGCAGAAGTTTCCGTCTCCGCCGACACAGTCCTTGCAGACGTTACAGCCACCGCAAATTTCTTCGTCGGCGCAGTTGGTACATTTCTCTCCGCAATCGGGACAGACGGTGGCACAGTCGGAGCAACCGTTTCCGCAAATACAAACGTAATCCACGCAGTATTTACATATACCGCACTCGGCACAGTAGTTACCCTCACCGCCGACACACTCCCAACAGATACCACACTCGGAGCAGAGCTGGTCATCGGCACAGTTAGTACATTTTTCTCCGCATTCGGAACAAATGGAGGCACATTCCGAGCAACCGTTTCCGCAAGCGCAAACGTATTCAACGCAGTTTTTACAGATACCGCACTCGGAACAGTAGTTACCGTCTCCACCAACGCAGTCCCAACAAACGCCACACTCGGCACAAAGCTGATCGTCGGCACAAGCCTCGCATTTTTCTCCGCACTCGGTACATACGATGGCACAGTCGGAGCAGCCGTTTCCGCAAATGCAAACGTAGTCTACGCAATTTTTACAGATGCCACATTCGGCGCAGTAGTTTCCCTCTCCGCCAACACAGTCCCAGCAGATACCGCACTCGGAGCAAAGCTGGTCATCGGCACAAGCCTCGCATTTTTCTCCGCACTCGGTACAGACGACGGTACATTCCGAGCATCCGTTTCCGCAAATGCAAACGTACTCGGCACAGTTTTTACAGGTATCACATTCTTCACAGAAATTACCCTCTCCGCCGACACATTCCTTACAGACGTTACAGCCGCCGCAAATTTCATCGTCGGAGCAGTTGGTACATTTTTCTCCACACTCGGGACAGACGGTCGCACAGCTTGAACAGGCTCCGCAGGAGCATAAAGCGTCAACGCAATTCTTACAAAGCCCACATTCCTCACACCAGTTACCGTCTCCGCCGACACACGAGTAGCAGGTATTACATTCGGGACAAAGCTCCTCCTCAGCACAAGCCGAGCATTTTTCGGTACATTCCTCGCAAATATCGGCACACCGTGAGCATCCGTCACCGCAGTAGCATATATACCCTGCGCAAGCAAGACAAATATCACAGATTGAGCAATACGCCTCGTTTCCCGAGCAATCGGGACATTTACCGCAATCGTCACATATCCATTCGACACACTCGGAGCACTTTTCTCCACATTCGGAGCAGACGGTACCCGTGGTCTCATAGCATCCGCGACACTTATCATCACATTCACAGCACTCGTCAAGACAGTTTCCGCAATCGTCACATAGCTCGTTGTCCTCCTCACAAGCACCGCAGTAGCCACAGTGATGCTCCTCGTAGCAATCACCGTCGGCACCCTCACCGCAATGGTCTCCGTTATCGCACTTCCAATCGTCGTAACGCCAGCCTCCGCAGTAACTACATTCTACGCCGTCCTCGTATGCGGCGGATGCGGTAATTGACAAAAGCGAGAATACGTCTCCGACGGCGTTTTCAAATGCCGTCGTAAGAGAAAGCGTTTTTTCACCGTGGTCGTGGTCGTGGTCACCGTCGTTATGACCGTGACCGTCGTCGAGATAGATATACTCGGCATCGGCGTGAAGTCCATATTCTCCGAAATGCGCAAGCTCGTTATAATCCGTGCCAAGCACTCCACCGAAAAGCATCAACACGCAAAGGGCGATACTGAGTATTCTATTCAGTTGTTCTTTCATATCTTACCTCTTTCGTCTGCTTGAGCCGTTATACGTCCTGCGTAAAACGGCTCAAGAGAAAAACTTATAAAGCTATATCTTATTTTTTGCGAACGATTACAACCGTTACGACTACCGCGCCGACGATGACTACCGCCGCAATTATTGCAATGATTACCCAAGGAGTGCTACCGCTCTCGGCCTCGTCAACGGGCGTATTCACTTCATTCTCGGGCTCGTCGGGAGTCTCTGTATCAACGGGGGGCTCTGTATCGGGTGCTTCTTCCTCGGGGGTCTCGGTATCAACGGGAGTCTCCTCCGCAGCCTCACGCTTAAAGCCACACTCGGTACACTTATCGTTCTTGTTAAATTCGTGACCGTTATTGGTTTCCTCAATTATAAGCTTACAAACGGTACATTCCTTCCAGTGAAAATTCTCGTCGGTCTTCCACTTGGATTCCCTGTGACCCGTTGCGGAAATTACTGTATCCTCAACCGATGCAATCTCCTCGTTTGCCTTGGAATCGGCAAAAAGCTTACCGCATCCGTCACAAATATAATGCTGAGTCTTTCCGTTTTCGGTGCAGGTAGCCTTAACTGCCGCCACCTTGGAAAGCTTATGCTTATGGTTTATAGCAGGGGTGATTACAAAATTACACTCGGTACAAAGCTGAGCGGAGGTCTCGGTTGCCTCAGCGCCCTCAACGTGTGCTAAAACGGTATCGTGCTCACCGCAAAGGGTACAGACGTGAGCGTGACCCTTGCTGTCGGTATAATCCCAGCTATCACTCCATTGATGCTGCATTATCTCACCGAATTCAGCCTTACATTCATCACACTTTGAAGCCTTTCCGCAGGTTGCGGGAGTGCTTGTGAAGTGAGGCACGGGAAGGTCGGGCGCACCGCAGATTCGACAAACGTGCGAGTGAACGAGTGAGTCCTTATAATCCCATCCGCTTCCGTAGTTATGCTCGGCAATCTCACCGTATAACGAGCCACACTCACTACACTCGGCAAGACCTAAGCAGGTAGCCTTACCGCCGTGGTGCTCCTTCGCTTCGATGATTCCCCAGGACTCTATATCGGTAATTTCATTTTTACATCCCGAGTCCTCGTAATATGCTCCGCACACGGTACATACGTAATGAGCCTTTTTACCCTCACTCGAACAGGTAGCCTTGACCTCATCTACCTTCTTGGAGCTACACTCGTGCTCCTCGATTGCAGGGAACTTATAATACAGCGTTACCTCGACGTCACTGCGGGATGTCACCTCTGCCTTTTTGGAATTTACGGTACCCGCAACGTTTACCTCTCCGTTCTTGTAGCTGAATAAGTAGCCGTCGTTGGTCCAGATGGTTACGTATACTGAATACTCCTTGCCCTCCTCAAATTTTGAGGATGAGGTCATATATTTTCGGTCGGTCTCGTTATACCAGGAAACGCCGTTTTTGGTGGTTGCATCATTGTAATTCGCAGGGCCGTAATTGACGTTTGTGTAAAGCACGTCATAGTCGGGAGTCTTATCTGCCTCGGGAATGTCAATATCACTGACTCCCGCCTTGGTCATTGCAATGCTTGAGGTTTCGGGGAAGGTATAGGTCACGACGACCTCGTTCTTGTTACCCATAACGGTTGCATTCTGTCCGTTTACCTGAGCGGTAAGGCTTTCGCTTGAATCGGTGGCAAACTCAAAGCCCTCCTTAGCCTCAAGACGAATGACGAACTGATATCTCGTCAAGGGAGAAAACGCCTTGCCCGTATTTTCAAGATAGCTTCCGTCAGCGACAGACCAGCACATACCGTTACTGTAATAAGCATCGGTGCGGTCAATACGCTTGTAGCCCTCGTAGGACATTGTGCAGGTATATACGGGTGCCTCACCTGCAACGGGAGGAGTTACCTTGTCAAGTCTTATCGTATCGATCTGCGATTTTGTATCGCATTTATAAACCATAGAAACCTTGAGATACGCCATATTGGAGTTTCTCTCATAATCGGGAAGAACGGTTGCTCCCGTATCTCCGTCAAGGGTAACCTTAACGGCAGGCATAGGCTTTTCGGGAGTCGCAAGGAAGTGAGAATAATCCTTGGCAAATTCATAATTTGACCAGACGCTGATATAGAAGGACAGAATATAGGTCTCACCGTATACAAAGCGCTCGTTGTAATCAAGCACCCTCGTGCCCTGCATCCACTGAGCGTCGCTGATATTAACACGCGAGTCGTTAGTCTTAAGATATCTCGTATCGGGATACTGACCGGGCATAGGTCTTGTAACGCCCGTTATATTCACCTCGGAAACAAGCGTCTCAGTAGGTACGTTTACGTCGGTGCTTGATTCGGTCTTGGCATTCGGGTCAGAAGCCGTCTTTTCAAAGAATGCCTTGATACCTATTTCGGTTTTATTGTTCTCTCCGACGCTTACGACCATTGCCGCACTCTCGTTGCAGGATACGGCAACGACGGGCTCGCCCGTAAACTGACTTGTGGCAAAGTAATCACTGTCTCTGCACTTGATGGTAACCAGCACGTAATACTCGGTGTCGTACTTAAACGCCTCGGTGCTCGGCTTAAGCCTATTGGTTGCCGTCTCGTAATAATCAATATTCTCAACGGTGTATCTGCCCGTGTTTACAACCGTTGCGGTATAATCACCCTTTTTACCTGCGACGGGCTCGTCGATATCAACAACTCCCGCGTCGGTAATCTCTCTGAACATTTCCTTGGCGGCAAGGACCGTCGTTGAAAATACTCCCACCATTACCGCAAGGCAAAGCAGGACAGAGAAAATTTTCTTGAAAGAAGGTGTCTTTTTCATTTTTGTAATCTCCCCTTTTGAATTTAAGAGTATTGTATAAATAGGTATAATATCCCTACTATATAAAATAATTATACTCATTTCAAGCGCTTTGTCCCCGTCAAAAACGGGGAATTTGATAGGTTTTAGCATAAAAGACAATAAAAAAAGCACCCGAAGGAGTTACCCTTCGGGTGATAAGGTGCGATTTGATTAAAGCTTAACTATTCCGAGTGCATCAAGCACGGAGGAGATGAGAATGAGGAGAATACATACGGGCGCGATATACTTTATCATAAACGTGAAAAGTCCTGCGCTCTTGAATTTTCCGCTCGTCTCAACCTCGTCGATAGCCCAACGGGGCTTGACTATATAACCGATGATAAGGCAGGTAAAGAATGCGGCAACGGGCATCATTACGCTGTTTGAAACGAAGTCAAAGAAATCAAGGAACTGAAGTCCGAGAAGCTTCACACTGTCCCACGCGCTGTAACCGAGAGAGGATACCGCGCCGAGCAAAAGCGAGAAGACAAGCACCGCAATGCAAGCCTTTTTTCTCGAAATGGAGGTCTTATCCTGAAGCACGGATACGACGGTCTCCATAAGAGAGATAGAGGAGGTCAGAGCGGCAAAGAAAACCATAATGAAGAAGGCAAAGCCGATAAACGAGCCACCTGCCATAACGTCGAAAACCTTGGGGAGGGTTGCAAACATAAGACCTGCGCCCTTATTAAGAGCGTTGGGGTCACCGCCCGAGAAGGCGAATACGGCGGGAATTATCATAAGACCCGCGAGGAATGCAACGATGGTATCGAAAACCTCGATCTGACGGGTTGAGGCTTCGATGGAGATATCCTTCTTCATATACGAGCCGAAGGTTATCATAATACCCATAGCAAGAGACATTGAATAGAAAAGCTGTCCCATTGCGGCGAGGATGGTCTTTACGGAGAAATGCGCAAGGTCGGGCTTTATGTAATAAACGACGCCCTCCCACGCTCCGTCCATGGTAACTATCGTATATATCGAAATAAAGAGAATGAGTATAACGAGAATGGGCATCATTACCTTGCTAACCTTCTCAATACCCTTTTCAACGCCCATCAAGACGATAACGGCGGTTATACCGATGAAGAGTGCAAACCAGAGAAGAGGCTCTCCGACACCGCCGATGAAGGAGCCGAAATAGCTGTCCGCTGCCATAGCGGTCTTTTCCCCTGCCACGAAGCCGAACATATACTTCATTACCCATCCGCCGATAACCGAATAGTAAGGAAGAATGATTGCAGGAATAAATGCGGAGATGTATCCGACGAAAGCAAAGCGACGGTCAAGCTTTTTGTAAGCCTCAACGGCGCTGAGTCCCGTTTTACGACCGATTGCAATCTCTGCAATCATAAGTGAAAAGCCAAAGGTTACCGCGAGAATAATATAAACGAGAAGGAAGATACCTCCTCCGTATTTTGCCGCGAGATAAGGAAAACGCCAGATGTTACCAAGACCGACGGCAGAGCCTGCTGCGGCAAGAACGAATCCGATTTTTCCCGTGAACGTGCTTCTTTTAGAATCCATTTTTAATTCCTTTCCATAACTTTTTCATTAAGCTTTCAGCAATTGTATCAATTATGCCACAAAACGAAAAAAACTTCAAGGGGTTTGGCGGATATTGTAAAAAAAGTTTTAAAAGCTATTGTTTTTTAATGACTAATTGATATAATAGTATATAATCAGGGGAATTATGTGAGGTGGTTTTCATGACCCGAAGCTTTGAGGATTTTTGCTCGGTTCTTAAAATAAAAGCAGAGCCGAGGCTTAAGCCCTATTACGAAAAAGCGCTTGAGCTTTACCGTGAAAAAGGCAATTTCGCCTTTGACCGAGACAGACTTATAAGGCTCAATTATAAATATAATTTTTTCAGAAAATGGTTTCACGAGGTGCTTGCCGCCGCAATAGAGGTGGAAAAGGACGAGGAGCTGAAGATTTTCGTTTATATGCTCGCGCTTTATCTTGACGCGCGCGACGATTTAAGCCTCCTTGAAATGCCCGACCGCGAAAGGCTTGACACCGACTACGCTCCAATGTTCTCCTTTCTGTATTTTCTTGAGGAAATGATTGAGGATATGGAATCAAGAGGCGTTCCCTTTGACGTTATTTCCGACACGCTCAACGGCTTTGACAGTGAGATAAACGACTATTTCAGGCTGTACGGCAGAGGCGGTGTCAGAATATATTACGCGTGGTTCAACCTTTTCACCGAAAGGCGTCTCTTGAGAGTTGGCAGATTTCAGTTTGAGATAAAGTCCTTTGAGCATCCGATGAGGGTGTATGAGAAGGACGGAGATATTAAGATTCTCGTTGACAACGCCGACGTGCATCTCAAGGGTATGCTCTTCGGCTCTGAGGGACAGACCGACGAGGAGGGGCGTTATCACGCAGAGATCGAAGAGAGTGACGGCTGTGTCACGGGATATTCCGCAAACGAGCTTGGAGAAATCACTCCCGAGAAAATAACCCTCAAGGGCTACCGCGAGGTGCTCCGCCAAGGAGATACGGTTATCGGCGTGCATATTCCGTCCGACGGACCTCTTGACCCCGAGTACAGCGACGAGTCCTACGAGCGCGCAAGAGAGATTTTTAAAAAATGCTATCCCGAGTACGACTTCAAGGCGTTCACCTGCTTCTCCTGGCTTCTTGAAAAAAGACTGCGGCTCATTATGGGAAGGGATACCAATATCACGCGCTTTGCGGACAAATATACCGCCTACCCTATCGTTGCATCGGGAAGGGCAATATACTCGTTTCTGTTCGACTGTCCCAAGCCCATTCCTCCAAGTGAGCTTCCCGAGAAGACCTCTATGCACAGATGTGTCAAAAAATATCTCACTGATGGAAACGTATTCTACGAGAAGGGCGGAGTAATTTTATTCTGAGGGTAACGACGCTTGAAAAAAAGACATATTTTCTACTACAAATTTTTCAGGGCGCTTGTAACGGTATTTGTAAAAATCCGCTTCGGATATAAGTACAAGCTTGCAAGCAACCTGCCCGATAATTACATAGTCATTTCCAATCACACGACCGATTACGACCTGCTTTTCGTTGCGTCAAGCTTTAAAAAGCAAATGTATTTCGTGGGAAGCGAGCATATCGCAAGATGGGGCTTTTTCTCAAAATTCTTGAAATACTGCTTTGACCCGATATTCAGAAGCAAGGGCGCAAGCGCTCTTTCAGCGGTGCTTGAAATGTACAAGAAGCTCAAAAAGGGTGCGTCGGTTTGTCTGTTTGCGGAGGGAGTCAGAAGCTGGGACGGCGTTACCTGCCCGATATCACGCTCGACCGCAGACCTTGTAAAAAACGCCAAGTGCGGTCTTGTCACCTATATAATCGTAGGCGGATATTTTGCAAGTCCCATGTGGGCGGGCGCAAGCGTGAGACGCGGAAAAATCGAAGGCTCGGTCGTAAACGTATACACCAAAGAACAGCTTGCCGAAATGACAGCCGACGAGGTTTACGACTGCATCTGCCGTGACGTGCAGGAGGATGCCTACGAAAGACAGCTTGCCTCTCCCGAAAAATACAAGGGCAAGAAACTTGCAGAGGGACTTGAGAGAATGCTCTTCATCTGTCCCGAGTGCAAGGCAAAGGATACCCTCGTGACAAGCGGTAACACGGTTGAATGTACCCACTGCCACCACAAATTCACATACGACGAGTACGGTATGCTCAACGGCACACGCTTTAAGACTCTCAAGGAATATTCCGACTGGCAAAGGGCGGAGGTACAAAAGGATGCCGAGGAAGGTGTGAAGTACTGCGTTGACGGAGTAACACTTTCAACCGTAAAAAATCACGTTGAGGAGCAGGTTGCCGTAGGAAATCTTTTCATCAACGATAAGGCAATGGTGTGCGCCGACAAGAGCTTTGAGCTTGAGGGCATTTCGGATATTGCGATACACGGTCAGAGGGCGCTCGTTTTCACCTTCCACCGTGACTATTACGAGCTTATATTCCCCGAAAATACAAACGCTTTGAAATTCTTACTTTATTATAATGCCCGTCAGAAGATTACGGAAAAAGCAGAAGTGGAGGCTTAATTATGGATTTTTCATCGGCAAACGTTTCACTTTGGTCACCCATTATTCAAATCGGTATAATCGCAGGTCTTATCCTTCTTGCCAACGTGCTCAGGCAGAAGGTCCCCTTCATCAGAGGCTCTCTTATGCCCACAGCGGTGCTTGCAGGCTTTCTTCTGCTTCTCATCCGCTCGGTCGGTCTTCTCAACGTAAGCACAAGCTTTCTTGAGGGTATAACCTTCCACGCGATAGCGCTCGGCTTTATCGCGCTGTCTCTCCGAGTTCCCGAAAAGAACGCAAACGAAGGCGTGCTTCTTGCAGGCAAGAACGGTGCACTCATTGTTTCAACCTATCTCGTTCAGGGCATTGTGGGACTTGTATTTTCCATTTTCCTTGCCTACACCTTTGCTCCCGATATTTTCAAGGCAAGCGGTCTGCTTCTTCCCATGGCTTACGGTCAGGGACCCGGTCAGGCTAACAACGTAGGCTCAACCTACGAGGCGCTCGGTATGGCAGGTGGCAGAAGCTTCGGTCTCTCTCTTGCGGCAATGGGCTATCTCTGTGCCTGTGTCGTAGGCGTTATCTATCTTACAATTCTCAGCAAAAGGGGAAAGGTTGCCCGTACTAACAAGGCAGAAAGCGTTTCTGGCTCGGTAACGGTAGACACCTTCCAGGACCACAACGAGATTCCCATCTCCGAGTCAATCGACCGCTTCAGTATTCAGGCGGCGCTCGTATGTCTCGTTTATCTCGTTACCTATCTTCTCACTCTCGGCATCGTCAAGCTTCTTGAAGCGGTAGCACCGGGTCTTGCCTCGACGGTATCAACTCTTCTCTGGGGCTTTAACTTCATCGTAGGCTCGCTCATTGCCACCATCGTGCGCAGTATTATGGGTAAGATGCGCAAGGCGAAAATAATGGTGCGTCAGTATCAGAACAACTATCTTCTCAGCCGTATTTCAGGCGTTGCCTTCGACTTTATGATAGTTGCGGGAATCGCAAGCATTGAGATAACCGACCTCAAGGGCAACGTTCTTCCGTTCGTTTTGATGTCAGTATTCGGCGGTGTTATCACCTTCCTTTATCTCAAATGGGTATGCCGTAGGCTTTATCCTAACTACTTCTACGAGGGCTTTATGTCTATGTACGGTATGCTTACGGGCACTATTTCCTCGGGCGTGCTTCTTCTCCGTGAAATTGACCCCGAGCTTAAAACCCCCGCCTCCAACAATCTTATTACGGGAAGCTCCTTCGGTATCGCCTTCGGCGCACCCGTGCTTCTCATAATCAGCTTTGCTCCAAAGAGTGACACCGCTGTTTTCATCTCTCTCGGAATACTCGCCGTATACCTTGCGGCACTTCTTCTCTTTATATGTAAGGCAAAGAAAAAAGGAAATTAATTATGAAAGCATCCTTTTACGAAAGTGATATTACTCCGCCCCTCGGCTGTTATATGCCGGGTGAACACTATCCGATATTTGCTCACGACGTTTACGACAAGATTTATTCAAAGGCACTCGTAATTGAGCAGGACGGTCAGTATGCGGTTATAATCGCCGTTGATATGGTTGAATTTCCCGACACTCTTTTCGATTGTGTAACGGCAAGAATACAAGAATATACGGGCATATCTCCCGACAGAGTATCCATTACGTCAACCCACGCACATTGCGGTGCTCCCGTTGAGGATTCCCCGTATCTCGCTCTCTATTCCGACAAATCCTACGTCAGCGTTTTCAACCGTCTCGTTGCGGATTCTGCAATTCTTGCATTCAAGCGTCTTGACACCGCTACCGTAAGCTTTGGCTCGGCAATTACCGAAAAAATTGCCAACAGCCGTTGCTGGATATACGACGACGGCAAAATAAAATCGGGCAGACCGAATCTCGAGCACGCCGTCCGTCCCATTTCGGAAATTGACACCGAGCTCACCGCTCTTTTCTTTGAGCGTGACGGCAAAAAAATCGGTGCTGTTATAAACTTCCCTTGCCATCAGGATACGGTTTACGGAGACCCCGCACTTCCGGGAGAGGCTATCGGTGAATACGCAGGTCACAGCGGTGATATGGCGTCAATAATATCAAGCAAGCTCAAGGAAGAATACGGAAGCGACTTCGTTTCTCTCTTTCTTATCGGCCCGTCCGGTGACGTTGCCTGCGGAGAGCCGTATCCTACCGAAAATTCAAGAGGCGGAAGCGGACACGTCTTCCTTGGAGGCATGCTTGCGGATTACGTAAAAAAGGCAAGCAAAAGCACGGTTGAAATATCGGGTAAGCTATCAGTTTTATCCGAGGATATCGTTTGTGCCAAGAGAAAGCTTTCAAGAGAAGAGCTTTACGATTACATAAAGAAGTATCTGGGTGATTCCCCCGAAAATATGAAGCTGTTTAATCTCAACCTGCTTATGTCTTATTATTTCTGTGACAGAGAGGACGAAAAGACCCTCAAAATAAAGGTTGTTTCCATCGGAGATTTTGCGCTCTACGTCTACCCCGGTGAAATCTTCTCCGTATACGGACTTAACACAAAGCGCAATTCTCCCTTCAAGTACAATATGGTTGCAGAGCAGTCAAACGGTCTCGGCGGATATATACCGACAATGGAGGCTTTTTCGGAAAATTCCGAGCTGTATGAGATAGCTCCCTCCTATTGTAGCTTTGCCGCTCCCGAAACGGGCGATATACTCTACGAGCACATTATGAAGCTGGCAAAAAGCATTAAGCAATAAGAAAGGCACGCAATGGCAAAAAAATTCAAGCTGTCGGTAATATCGGCAATGCACTATTTCAAGCTTGTATACCGCTCACTTCTGCTGATAGGAGCGTTTATATACTGGCTTATACAAAAGATAAACGGCGTTTGGGCACCGTTCGAGGATATCGAGCATATGCCCTTGATAATTGCAATAATATGGATAATTTTCACGGTAGAAATGCTTCTGCGCTTCTTTCCGTCCAAAACAGAGAGCATGGGCTGTCAAAAGCAGTTTTCAAAAAACTATAAGCCCACCTCAGAGCATACGCCGAAAAGGATGTCCCCGAAGCGTACGCTTACGGTTGCTCTGTTGTGGCTTGGGCTAAACGCAATTATCGGCGGTCTTTATCTTGCAGGTATTTACGACGGAGGAGTGCTTCTTCTCATAAGCCTTATCTTCTCGGTCTGCGATATGATATGTATTCTGTTTTTCTGTCCCTTCCAGACCTGGATCATGAAAAACAAGTGCTGTACCACCTGCAGAATCTACAACTGGGATTACGCAATGATGTTCACTCCCCTCATATTCATTCCCAACGTATTTACCTGGAGCCTTCTCGGTATTTCCCTTGTATTGCTTTTTGAGTGGGAGATACTTTACAAGCGCTTTCCCGAGCGCTTCGTTGAAAACTGCAACTCCTCACTTTCCTGCGCAAGCTGTGAGGAAAAGCTTTGTCATCATAAGAAACAGCTTCAGCACTACTTAAAAAACGGAAAATTCAATCTTAAGGGTAACATTTTATTCAAGAGGAGAGAAAAATGAGATACTCATACGCTTTCGGTAAAAAAAGTTCTAAAATACTTCTCGGCACGGCATATTTCGGAGACACCATAAGCCGTGAGACCGCCTTTGCTATGATGGACAGATACCTTGAGCTTGGCGGATGTAACATTGACACTGCCCGTCTTTACGCAGACGGACGTGCCGAGGAGGTCATCGGAGAATGGCTGAAGAGCCGTAATTATCCCGACGTCCTCGTTTCCACAAAGGGTGGCTATTACGATATGGACGGCGGTGAAAGACCGAGGCTTGAGGAGGCTGATATCAACTCAGACCTTGAAAAGAGCCTTACGGCGCTCGGTCTTGACTCAATCGACTTTTATTGGCTTCACCGTGACGACGAGTCAAAGCCCGTCGGCGTTATTATCGACTGTATGAACAAGCTTGTCAACGATGGCAAGATAAAAAGCTTCGGCGCTTCAAACTGGACCTCGGCAAGAATCGACGAGGCAAACCGTTACGCTGAGAAAAACGGTCTTTTGGGCTTTTCGGCAAGTCAGATACGCTTCAACCCCGCATACTGCAAGGGAGAGCGAGGAGGTCTTGTCGGAATGGATGACACGGAATTTGCCTACTATAAAAAAATGGCAATGCCCGTCGCGGCTTACTCCTGTCAGGCTAAGGGCTTTTTCTCCAAAATGGCGGAGCAGGGCGAGGAGGCGCTTTCCGAAAAGGCTCGGAAAAGATACCTCTGCGACGAAAACCTTTCGCGCCTTGAGGTAATGAAGAAAATTGCAGAAAAATACTCCTGCTCGGTTGCCTCGGTAATCTGCGGAGCGTTTTCCTCCTTTGAGATACCCGAGGTATTCTGTATCATCGGTGGCAGTACTATTGCGCAAATAGAGGACTCCCTCAACGGTCAGGATATTGCCGTATCACAAGACGAGCTTCGTGACATCTTCAAGCTGGATATATAAAAGGGTAAAATATTGCTTACTTTTTGCTAAAATAGAAAAATATATGACTTGTATTTGCTGAAACATTGACAATTTCAAGAAAAACAGCTATAATGTAAACATCAAAAAAATACTTTTTTCGAAAGGAAAAACACATCATGAAAAAGAAATACGTTTTTGCAGGTGCATCAGGCAGAGCACTCGGTATGTATGCAATTCCTATGGGAAGAGATTACGCTGACGTTGCAGAGCTTTGCGGTGTTTATGATATTAACGTCGGCAGAGCACGTGTCTTCGTTGAGAAGTGCGGTGTTGATATGCCCGTATACGAAAACTTCGATAAGATGATTGAGGAGACCCGTCCCGATTACGTTATCGTTACCACCGTTGACGCTTATCACAGCGACTACATCATCCGTTCACTCGAGCTTGGCTGTAACGTAATTACGGAAAAGCCTATGACCATTGACGACCAGCGCTGCAACGCTATTCTTGAAGCTAAGGAGAAGTACGGCAAGGAGGTCATCGTAACCTTCAACTACCGTTTTGCTCCCTTCAAGACCAAGATTCGTGAGCTTATTGCTGACGGCGCTATCGGTGACGTATACAGCGTTCACTTCGAGTGGCTTCTCGACAGAGTTATGCAGCTCGGCGCACACGGTACAAGCTACTTCCGTCGTTGGAACGCCCGTATGGCAAAGAGCGGCGGTCTTCTTGTACATAAGTCTACCCACCACTTTGACCTCATCAACTGGTGGATAGGTCAGAAGCCTGCTAAGGTTTCCGCATTCGGTAAGCTTAACCTCTACGGCGGTAAGAACAAGAAGTTCGAAAACACCACCCGTTGCTCCGAGTGTCCTCACGCAAGCGAGTGTGAGTTCTACTACAAGCTCAACGATCACGAGATTGAGTACTACAAGAACAACGAGGAGTACGACGGATACATCAAGGATAACTGCGTATACGCTGACGATATCGACATTTACGATACCATGGCAGTTAACGTTGAGTACGACGGCGGTGCAGTTCTTACCTACTCTCTTAACGCTACTACCGCTTACGAGGGCTGGAGAATGGTTATCAACGGCTCTAAGGGCAGACTTGAAGCAACCGAGTATGAAACGGGCTTCCAGGCTAAAGTTCCCGAGGACGTTATCAAGATCTTCGACCTTAACAACAACGTGACCGAGTATCACGTAACACGCGGCGGCGGTGGACACGGCGGCGGAGACGAGAGACTCAGAAATATGATTTTCCGCGACAACGTTCCCGATCCTCTCGGACACAAGGCAGGTACCATCGACGGTGCATATTCCATCATCGTTGGCGTTGCGGCTAACAAGTCAATCAAGGAAGGCAAGATTATCAACATCAAGGATATTCTTAAGTTCTAAATAAAAAAAGCACGCTTGGATTTTCCAAGCGTGCTTTTTTGTCATATAAGTCCTAAATTTACAGTAATCAATATCCACATAAAGACGGTTAAAATGCTTGCGACCGTACCGAACATTACAAGCTGTCCCGCAAGCTCGTCGTCACCGCCCATCTGCTGAGCCATCGTGAAGGAGGATACGGCAGAGGGAGATGCAAAGAGTGATATAAGTATCGCAAGCTCTACTCCTCTGAAGCCGAATACATACGCTCCGAGTCCAAGAGCCACTGCGGGAAGAATGACGAGCCTTGCAAGAAGTCCCCAAATAAGCCTTGAAAGGTTAGCTCCGACCGTGTTGAAATTGATGGATGCTCCGAGCATTACGAGAGCAAGAGGAGTTGTGACCGAGGATATGCTTGACATTGATTTTTCAATAATACTCGGGAAGCTTATTCCGAAGCCCGTTGCGATAAGTCCGAGAAGAGAGGCGATTATCAATGGGTTTGTGATAATTCCCTTCACTACCTTCTTGAAATCGGGCTTACCGCCTCTGAAGGTCTCAAGGGTGATGACCGCGGCAAAATTAAAAAGCGGAATAGTCACGGCAATCAGCACCGATGCCGTACCCGTTGCACCGACTCCGCAGAGAGCCTCGGTTACGGGGATTCCGAATATAACGAAGTTTGAGCGGAAGATTGCCTGAATAAGCACTCCCCTTTTGGAGTTGTCCTTTTCAAATATCGGCACTATAAGAAAGAGAAGCAGTATCACTGCAACAGTAACCGAGGAGGCAAAGATTATAAGACGAGGATTGAATACCTCGGCAATCTCACTCTCGTAAACGTTTTTGAATACCATCAACGGTAAAAAGATTCTGAACACGACGTTGTTCATTTCCTTGACGGTAACGTCATTTACAAGCTTAATTTCCTTCATAAGATATCCGAGCGCCATCATTACGGCAATCGGAAATACCACGTTAAAGGATATTAAAAAGTTCTGCATAATATATACACCCCTTTAAGAATTACATTCATTATACTCACTTTTGCTCGAATTTTCAAGTGTTGATGCAAAAAAAGAAGCATTACAAAGGACGTGACGTCTCACAAACGTATAAACCGCGGTACGCATTAACTTGTAATGCTTATCCTGCATTGCTTAAGCTGCAAGTTGAGGAATTGGTTAACGAAAAAACAGGAGAACCAATTTTAAGAGATTATATACTTCAAAATATAGAAGAAGAGCCAGTCTCTAAGAGTAAACGCTTTTCAAAGGCGCATCTCGAAGAAACCGACTCTCCTACTATCAATATATCTTATTTGGTTAAACTTGTCAAGATGTATGACAAAGATTTTACACCTTCTTTTACTGTTGACGAGCATTTGCTTATTGGAAGGTGTATGTGCAAGAAAAAATAAATCCGTTTGGGCAGCAATTCTTTTAATTGCTAATACCTCAAACGGAGAGAAAATCTTGTATGATATAAACCCAATAATAATGGTGGAGGGCTCGGGTAAAGAATCCGTGCCAACTTCCACCGAAGATACTATAACATATCCCGATGGAAAAGTCAAGGAAAATTTTCCCGCAGTATGTCGAGCTCTATGACGGCAATATGGATAAGGCCTGGGAAGAATTTGTTGCCGATGTATTGTCGGGAATGAGTACCTTCATCATCACCTCTGAATGTATTATATCATAATTCGTTATTCAAATCAATGCTTTGCGGAGCAAAGCTACCTTTTCTCTTCTCTTTTCTCTCTTATCTTTTATCTGGAAACGACAATTTTAGAGAAGAGAGAAGAACGAAAAGAGAAAAGTGAAAAGAACAAAAAGAAACGACAACCTTCTGTCGAAAATTGTCGTTTCTTTTTGGTGCCGGTGGCGGGGGTCGAACCCGCACGGTATCGCTAC
>JAFSID010000010.1 GCA_017439965.1 Clostridia bacterium
AAACCGAAGCCCGTCAGCGTACGAGTGTACGGTAGTGGCGAGGTTTGTTCAGAGCCAAAAACATATGATTTATTCGAGAAAACTCATTTTTGAGTTTTTGCCTTATTGTTTTTGGCGGTCTGGACTTTTTTTACATCTCCTATTGTTATACTACTTGTTATACTACGGTAAATTCACGAACCTCACCGTAGTGAGTGCCCGTCGTAACGTACTGCGGAAGGGTGGGAGAAAGCATATCGAAAAAGTTCATATGCTTGTGCCCCGTGATAAGCGCCTTGATAAGAGGCTCGTTTTTGATATATTCGATAAAATCAAGGGTAGCCTTGTCGGGCGTCTGTTGAAGGCGTCTGTCCTCGGGGAAGGTATCAAGAAGCTCCTGCGGTGCGGCAACCACGTGTGTTGCGGTAGCGTTGGGAAGGGATTTATAGTATTCAAAAATGCTTTCGGTAAAAATCGGCACGTGCATTGCGAGAATTATGGGATATCCCTTTGCGACCTCTGCCTTGAGTGCTTCAAGCTGACCCTCGGTCATAAGATAGTAGGAGTTGTCAAGCGTTACTATATTCACCTCTCCGAGCATACGGGAATAAAAATACAGATTGTGCTTGAAATGAGGCGCGATAACCTTCATCATTTCCCACTTGTATTCGTAATCCTCCTTGGCTTCTCCGAGAAAGTGGCAAAAGTCGTGATTGCCTACGGCGTAGATATAATCGAGCTTGTTCCACTCGTTGTCGATGTAGTCGAAGTTGCCCTTTGAAAAAAAGTCGATAAGGTCGCCCGTGTGGAGTATTGTGAGCTTGTTTTTGACTGCGTAGTCTACCGCCTGAGCGAAAAGCTCCTCACAGCCTCCGGGGTATAAATCAAAGGCTCCGTCACGCCAGCCCGTAGGGTCGTCACGTGTGAGATGAGTGTCGGTCATATGTAGAAACTTAACGGGCTTTGAAAGACCTATTTCAATGGTATTCTGTATAACCTTAAGCGTTTGCTTCATAAAAATTACCTCGTTTTATTATCTTGAGGCTATTATATCATACATCTTGAAGCCTTGTCAATCAAGACTGTTGCAAAATGGGAGGGTTTGTGATAATATATTATTAAATAAACTGTGGGGGATATTTAATGATAAAGATAAAAAGGCTCAAGGAAAAGCTTGTTGTCACCCTTGCACTGCTTCTGTTTATATGCGTTTTGTATCTGCTTAAAACCACCTGCCCGATAAAAGAGCTTTTCGGTATTGAGTGCTTTGGCTGCGGAATGACGAGGGCGACTCTTTCGGCATTGAGGCTTGATTTTAAAACGGCGTTTGAGTATCACGGGATGTTCTGGTCAACGCCTCTTCTGTACCTCTTTTTTCTGTTTGACGGAAGGCTTTTTGAGAAAAAGTGGCTCAATACGGCTGTTCTGCTTTGTATTTTTGCAGGATTTGTCGTAAATTGGGTGATAAATTTATTGACAATTGCATAATGATATTGTATAATATATCCAACAACATAAGGAGGTTACTACTATGTTTTGTAAAAATTGCGGCGAAACCATGAATGACAATCAGGCTATCTGCGTCAAGTGCGGAGTTAAGGTTGGTGACGGTAACAAGTACTGTGCTAACTGCGGAAACGAGCTTCCCGAAAACGCTGAGGTTTGTCTCAGCTGCGGAGTTGCAGTAAAGAACGCTAAGGGCGGCAACGGTACATATCTCAACGGTCAGGATAAGATAGTTATGATTCTCGTTACCCTGTTCCTCGGCGGACTCGGTATTCACAACTTTATGATGGGCGAAACCAAGAAGGGTGTATTCAAGATCATTATGTCGTTCGTTTGCGGAATCGGCGGTATCCTTGCACTTATCGACCTTGTAAAGATTTGTATGGGCAGCTACGTTGTTGACCCCACCAAGCTTGTTTAATCAAGTGAAGAGAAAAAGTTAACAGAAATGGAGAAAACGGTCTTTTCAGACCGTTTTCTTTTAATATATTCAGATGCTTAGCTTAGTGACAATTGTCTGATTAAAGCTTGGAAAATGCCTTCAATACCTGCTTGAGCTTGTAGTTGGCATTGGTCTTAGTCTTGCTGTAATAGGACTGGAAGTTGCTGTTGCCCTCTCTCATCATATTCTGCAAAATGTAAGAGAAGCCCGTGTTGTAAACGTAGCCGAAGTCAAATACGACGTTGTTGATGATAATATCCATAATCTCCTTTGACTCGGAGTCACGGAGATAACGTGTCTTGAGTGCGATTTCATAAAGGGTGGGAGTTACCGTCTTCCAGCTTTCAGCGGACAGCGCCTCAACGATAGTACCGATGAACTCGGTATCCTTGGCGGTTTTCGGAATTGCGAGCACCGAGTGATGACCGCCTACCATCGTGAGATATTCCTTCTGAGTCTCGTCCAGCTTGGGCATAGGAAGGATTCCGTATTCGTCCTCGAAGTTACGGAGCTTTTCTGTGGTAGCTTCGTCAAGACCGTTCTGCATAAAGATAGCGCGCTTTTCGTAGAAAAGCTGAGACGGGTTTGCGGTAAGCGTCTTATCGTAGAATACACCGTTGGTGTTATAGCAAAGGTCGTAAATGTCGGCAATTATAGAGTCTATCTTGTCACTCTTCAAGGAAAGCTGAGGCTTGCCGTCGGCGTCCTTGGTACAGATGGGATTGTCAAACGACCAAAGATAAGCGTTAAGACCCGTACCCGCATTCTGCGAAAGACCGTAAAAGTCCTTTTCGTCACGCACGTCGTCACCGTTGTCAACGTAAACGTCCTTGACCATTTCCATCATTGCGTCAAAGGTCCACTTTCCGTCGAGAACGAGCTTATAAAGGTCGCCAAGCTCGTAGGAGGCTGCAAGATTCTTGTTGAAGAAGAAGCAATAAACACCCGATACGGCAGAGTGATTAAGGTGAGAAATGGCAAGAATTGCCTTGTCATCATAGGAAAGGTTTGTGGAGGTCGTTTCAAACCACCAGGGCTTTGTAAAGTCGATATTTTCGATATCGTACCAGTTGAGGAAGAGATTCTTGGGAACGCTTGTTGCGGTCTCAAGCACCTGACCCATAAGTAAATCAAACTCGTCCGAGCCTGCGAGGATGGTCTTGGTAGCGTAATCGTTAACCTCAACGTAGTTGCCCGAGTATACGCGCTCAATCTTTACGTTGAAGCGGTTTTCAACCGCTTGATTACGGGCAAACTTTGCGTCAACGAGAAGGTTACCCTGATTGCGCGCCTCCTCGGCAACGTAAACCTCACCAGCCGTTTCGACTATACGGAAAACGCGACCCTTGAAGTCCTTTTCCTCAAGTCCGTCCTCGACGAGACTTCTTTCGTAAAAGAGGGAATCCTCTTCGTATTTCTTCGTTTCCGTACCGCCGTTGTCCTCTTCCGCGTCATCCTTTTTACAGGAAAAGAGAACGGTCGTGCAGGAAAAAAGCATAGTTAATGCAAGAAGCATACATAAAAATTTTTTCATATCAACACTCCTTTTTTTGTTCAAATAATATTATACAATTTATTCGTGGCGTTTGCAACAATAATATTGCTTGATTTAAGTTAAAAGTATATGATTTTTTGTACAAAAAGTAAATGCAAAAAATACAGTACCGCCAAAAAACAAGAAAGCGCAAGAAAATGAGAGTCTTATTTCAAACAAATAATTCTCTTGAAATATGAACGAAAATATGCGTTATTGAGCTTCTGCTATATCAAAAGAAAACAGTCTTTTTCAGACCGTTTTCTTCCTTTTCTATTCACTTTTCTCTCTTCTCTCTTCGCTGTCAAGAGACTGTAAAAATTTTACAGTCTCTTGATTTTTAAAGCTTATCAAATGCTTTGAGTATAGTCTTGAGCTTATAGTTTGCGTTGGCTCTGTTCTTGCTGTAATAGGACTGGAAGTTGTTATTGCCCTCACGAATCATAAACTCAATCGTGTAAGCAAAGCCGACGTTGTAAACGTAGCCGAAATCGAAGGTGTTACCGTCGATGATAAGGTCCATTACCTCCTTTGACTCGTTGTCGCGGAGATATCTCGTCTTGAGTGCAATTTCATAAAGCGTGGGGGTTTTCGTTTTCCAGCTTTCCGCGGAAAGCGCCTCCACCATAGTTCCGACAAATTCTGTATCCTTACACGTCTTGGGTACTGCAAGCACCGTGTGATGACCGCCTACCATAGTCTTGTAGTCCTTTTGGTTTTCGTCATACTTGGGCATAGGAAGGATTCCGTAGTCATCCTCAAAGTTGCGGAGCTTTTCGGTGGTAGCGTCGCTGAGAGGAAGCTGGGTGAATATAGCTCGTTTTTCAAAGAAAAGCTTTGTTGCGGTTGACTGACCGCCTCCCGCATAGGTGTCACACCATACGCCGTTGGTGTTGTAGCAGAGGTCGTACATCATATTGACGATGGAGTCTATCTTGTCACTTTTTATGGATATCTGAGGCTTTCCTTCTGCATCCTTGGTGCAGATGGGATTTTCAAAGGCGGAAAGATATGCGTGAAGTGCGGTGCTGTTTGAAAGGGTAAGACCGTAAAAGTCATTCTCGTCGCGCTTATCGTCACCGTTGTCAACGTAAACGTCCTTTACAAGCTCGACGAGCTTGTCATAGGTCCACTTGCCGTCAAGCACGAGTCCGTAAAGGTCGCCCATTTCATAGGAGGTTGCAAGAGCTTTGTTGAAAAAGTAGCAATAAGCTCCTCCGACAGCAGATTGATTAAGGTGCGAGATGGCAAGAATAGCCTTGCCGTTATAGGTGAGCTCGTTTGCGGTTGACGAGAACCACCAGGGCTTTGTAAAGTCAACGTTCTCGATTTCATACCAGTTTAAGAATATGTTCTTGGAAACTGTGTTTGCGGTCTGGAGCACCTGCCCCATAAGGAGATCAAATTCGTCCGAGCCAGCAAGCACCGTCTTTGCGGCATAATCCGCAACCTCGACGTAGTTACCCGTGTATACTACCTCAATTTTGGTGTTGAAGCGGTTTTCTACGGCTTGATTTCTTGCAAAGGTTGCATCCGCTAAAAGATTTCCCTGATTGCGATTTTCCTCGGGAGTATATATTTCACCGGGGGAAAGCGCAACGACTCTCAGGGGCTTTCCCTTGAAGTCCTTTTCGGGAAGGCCGTCGGAAACAAGGCTTCTCTCGTAAAAGAGGGAATCCTCATCGTATTTTTTGATTTCACCTGCTGTTCCGTTGTTCTCGGCTTCTTCTTTTTTGCAGGAAAATAAAAGAGTCATTGTTGAAAAAAGCATAATGATTGCAAGCGTTAAGCACAATATTCTTTTCATAACGTTCTCCTTGTTTTTTATTCAATCAATATTTTACCATAAAATTGTTTATTTTGCAAGGTTTTTCAAAAAAATAGGTATAATTTTTTGCAAAAACAAAAAACACCAACTAAAATTGGTGTTTTTTTGAAAGCTCTTTTAAATTAATAGAGATAGCCTTCCTTGTAGAGAAGCTCTGCGAGAAGGAGTGAGCCTCCTGCCGCACCTCTGAGAGTGTTGTGGGAAAGACCAACGAACTTGTAATCGAAGAGGGTGTCCTCACGGAGTCTGCCTGCGGATACTCCCATACCGCCCTCGAGGTCACGGTCAACTCCCGTCTGGGGACGGTTGTCCTCCTCAAAGTAGGTAAGGAACTTCTTGGGAGCAGAGTGGAGACCAAGCTCCTGGGGTCTGCCTGAGTAGTTATTCCAAGCCTCGAGGATTTCTTCCTTGGAGGGCTTGTTCTCGAAGGAGATAAATACTGTTGCAAGGTGTCCGTCGGTTACGGGAACACGGATGCACTGAGATGTGATGGTCATATCGGTCTTGTCAACGATAACGCCGTTTTCGATGTGACCCCAAACCTTCATAGGCTCCTTCTCGCTCTTTTCTTCCTCACCGCCGATGTAGGGGATTACGTTATCAATCATCTCGGGCCAGGACTCAAAGGTCTTACCTGCGCCTGAAATTGCCTGATAGGTGGATACTACAACGTTGGTGGGCTTGAACTTCAAGAGGGGAGTGATGAAGGGCACGTAGCTCTGGATAGAGCAGTTGGGCTTAACGGCGATAAAGCCCTTGGTCGTACCGAGTCTCTTCTTCTGATCCTTGATAACCTCAATGTGATCGTTGTTGATTTCGGGAATAACCATAGGAACGTCGGGAGTCTTGCGGTGCGCGGAGTTGTTGGATACAACGGGTACCTCTGCCTTTGCATAAGCCTCCTCAAGAGCCATAATTTCTTCCTTCTTCATATTGACAGCGCAAAGGATGAAGTCAACCTCCGCCTTT
The DNA here is from genome assembly GCA_017439965.1 of Clostridia bacterium. Classification (GTDB taxonomy): domain Bacteria; phylum Bacillota; class Clostridia; order Oscillospirales; family SIG627; genus RGIG6353. The sequence goes on from JAFSID010000010.1 coordinate 6,259, forward strand.
ACCGCCTCAATGTCGGAAGCGTCCTTAACGATAAGCTTCTTTGCCATTTCGGGAATGGGAGTCTTCATATTCCATCTGCCTGCAACTGCTTCCTCGTAGGTCTTGCCTGCCGAGGATGCGCTTGCCGCGATGCAAGTGAGATCAAAATAAGGGTGATTGTCGAGAAGAGTAATAAATCTCTGACCGACCATACCGGTGCCGCCTACGACACCTACTCTGAGCTTTGACATATTCTATTCCTCCATATAGTTGGCTTCAGATAAGCGGCGCATTACTGCGTTATTCTCCCTCGAAATACGGAAGTATTCCTTCGGTAGAATGCCTTGTACTGCTTGCTTCTCTTTGCCAAGGTAATAATTAGCTTCAGATAATCGTCGCACTACTGCGTTATTCTCCCTCGAAATACGGAAGTATTCCTTCGGTAGAATGCCTTGTACTGCTTGCTTCTCTTTGCCAGGGTAATAATTAGCTTTGGAAAACGTCGCACTACTGCGTTATTCTCCCTCGAAATACGGAAGTATTCCGTCGGTCGAATGCCTTGTACTGCTTGCTTCTCTTTGCCAAGGTAATAATTAGCTTCGGAAAACGTCGCACTACTGCGCTATTCTCCCTCGAAATACGGAAGTATTCCTTCGGTCGAATGCCTTGTATTGCTCGATTCTCTTTGCCAGGGTAATAATTAGCTTTGGAAAACGTCGCACTACTGCGTTATTCTCCCTCGAAATATACTAATATTCCAATATTCCGTCGGTCGAATGCCTTTTAGTGCTTGATTCTCTTTGCCAAAAGTGATGAGCCGTCACCTTATTATATGACAGCCGATTGAATTAGTAAAGCCAACCCCGTGATAAGACAGGGTTGGCAAAACCGTTGCTTATTTGTACTTGCGCTTGCGTGCAGCTTCGGACTTCTTCTTACGCTTTACGCTGGGCTTCTCATAGCACTCACGCTTGCGAAGTTCAGATAAAACTCCACTTCTTGCGCACTGTCTTTTGAATCTGCGGATAGCACTGTCAAGAGATTCGTTTTCTTTTACTTTTACTTCTGCCACTTTATATCCCTCCCTTTGTCATTCAAAGAGAACATTATTCTCATAACGAATTTAGTATTCACACGAAATTATAATACATAAAACTCATAATGTCAAGAGTTTTTTTCACCTTTTTGAAAAATTTGCATAACCGACAGCCGTGAGAGTTTACACGGCTTTTTCGTACCTTTGTTTTTTACGCCCTTCGGTACGGATTTTGAATTTTCAACACGATTTATAGATTATTCACAATATTTTAAACTAATATTTATAATTTTATGTTCGTATAAGACTTGATTTATTCTTACAACGGTATTATAATATAAAGTAGGGTTATTTTATCATAGGGTATTATGCCCTTGTCGCACAAAATCGTTAAAGGCAGGAGTTTTTTAATGATAAAGGTTATCAAAAAAATATACGACGCTATAATCTCACTGCTTGTCGCGGCGGTGGTTATATTGGTGATGCTTCTGGTCGGAGTTAGGCTTTTCGGAATCAAGCCCTTCACCGTGCTTTCAGGCTCAATGGAGCCTCGGTATTACGTAGGCTCGGTTATCTACGTTGAAGAGGTTGACCCCCGTGAGCTTTCGGTGGGAGACGCTCTCACCTTCTCGGTCAACGGCACGGTCATCACTCACGAAATAATCAATATAGTCGATGCTCAAAGCACGGGCGATATGCTCTTTGAGACTCAAGGGCTTACAAATAACGTATCCGACGGATACATACCCGTCTCAAGTATAATAGGCAGACCCGTTTTCACCATACCCTACCTTGGCTACGTCGCGGAATACGTTCAGAAGCCTGCGGGACTTATGGGGATTGCCTGCGCAATAGTCATTCTGCTTTTGATATCCTTTATACTCGATATACTTGCAGGTGACAAAAAAGGCGTTGCCGATAATCAATGCTCCATCTCCGACTCTCATTCAGATCCCGATGAGAGCGCGGATGAAGATATAAAACACAATAAGGAGGATAAACAACAATGAAAAAGAAACTCATTACAGCGGGCGTTCTTCTTCTTTCCGCTTCACTTCTCGTTGCGGCGAGCATACTCGGAACCCTCGCATTCCTCGCTTCCTCATCTGCCGTATCCAACACCTTTACATACGGTGAGGTAGGAATCAGAATGCTGGAGTCCAAGGTTGACGAAGACGGCAAGGATGCCGACGACGACAGAACGGTTGACGGAAACAGCTATAAGCTTATTCCTAATAAGACTTATACTAAGGACCCTGCTATCACCGTTACCAAGGGAAGCGTTCCCTCTTACCTTTTCGTTAAGGTAAAGAACGGTATTTCCACCATCGAGAAGGCTGACGGAAATACTATGAAGGATCAGATGATAGTTAACGGCTGGCAGGCTGTAAAGTCTAACGATGCAGGCGAGGTGCTTTATCTTTACGTTGGCGCAGGAAATGCAAGCGCTGATATCGTAACAGATCCCGCTACCGTAAATGCAGACCCCGTTGGTAAAGCGGACGCGGATGAAGTGATTGAAATATTCAAGCAGTTCACCGTAAGCGAGGGCGCTCCCGTTGCCGATTACGCAGGTGCTAAGGTAACCCTTACCGCATTTGCTATTCAGACGGAGGGCTTCACCGAGACGACGGACGGTCTCGTAGGCTATCAGCTCGCATGGAATGCGATAGTCGGCAGATTCCCCTTTGAGAGCGGAACGCAATTCGTTGCAGCCGGTACTCCGTAAGGAATAATTCTGAATTAAAAAAATTATAAGGAGGTGGGATTTTGATGAAAAAAAGAATACTTGTTATCGGTGTGATGGCTTTGATTCTCGTAACGATTTGCGTCGGAACGACTCACGCGTTGCTTTTGTCAAAGTCCCTCTCCGTCACCAACACCTTTGTCTCAGGCGATATAGGACTGACACTTACCGAAGGCACGGGATCAAAATATACGCTGGTTCCCGGGTGTGAGATATACAAGAACCCGAGAATAACGGTAAAGGACGGCAGTGTCGAGTGTTGGCTTTTTTTTAAGGCTGACAGTCGGGACGACCTTAGCTCGTTTGCAACCTATTCGGTCGCAGACGGATGGACGCTCTTGACGGGCGAGACGGACGTCTGGTGGAGAAGGGTTGAAAAATGTGACGCAGACAAGGTATTTGCAATTATAAAGGGTGACACGCTGACGGTCAGCGAAAACGTCACCGAGGAAAAGCTTGCTTCTCTCCAAGGAGATTTAAAGCTTACCTTTTCCGCATATGCGGTTCAGTACGAAGGAGTATCCACACCTGAAAAAGCGTGGGACATCATTATTAAGGCAAGGGAGGAATAAGTATGAAAAGCACGAAAAAACTGATTTTCATTGAGCTTGTCGTACTCCTTTTGGCTGTCGTGATGTTTGCGCAGGCAACCTGGGCGTATTTTTCGTCCCAAGCGAAGACGAGTGGAACCATTACGGCGGGAAGCGTGAAAATAGTTCTGTACGAATCGGCGGTCAAGCGGGATTCGAGCGGAAATCTCGTTGAGGACAACGAGAGTGCGAAAATTTTCGGCACGACCACGGGTACCGTACACGATTACGGTGTCATTTTCCCCGGACAGAACATTTTCAAGAATCCCACTATCCAGAATACAGGAACCAACGATGCTTATATTGCCGCTAAAATGACTATAACCGACGGAGACGGAGATATTCACCGTGTCATCGGCTTCCCCGACTATGATGAAATAGACGTGGTGGCACTCTTTGGCGGAGGCTTTTTTGACAGCCCTGCGCATTTCGGAGATTGGAACGGGCTTAATAACGTTACCTACAACGACGATTTTGCGATGGTGCAGGTGCCCAAGAGAGCCGATGGTCAATACGACGTATACTTTTTCTTTACCAAGCCCATCACTCACGGTGAGGCGATAACGGTATTTGACCAGATGTTTTTCCCGTCTGAGTTTACAAATGACGAAATGAAGGAATTTTCCGAGCTTCGCGTTGACATTTACGGCTTTGGTGTCCAGACCTTTGGCTTCGAGACCTGCTTTGATGCTATGCTCGGCGCTTTACCCGAGCATTTCTCGGACTTTTCGCATTCTGCTCCTTGAGAGCAGGGTGCAGAGAGGTGCTAAAACAAGGCTTTAGCCTCTCTCTGTGCCGATTATTTGATTATTGATTAATAAATGAAAGGAGGGCGTGTGTCCGTGGATAAGATAAACAGCTTCTTTAAGAGATTTTTATGCTTCGTTATGGTCTTTGTAATGCTCGTTAATACCGTGGCTCAGTACACATTGCCCTGCTTATCAGCCGATAAAGACGCTTACGTTACTCTCAACGGACAAAGGGTTGAGGACTTATATATTGCCGACGGTGAAAAGGTTACCGTTGAGGCAGTGTGCGGTGCCGAGTATTATCTCAGATATAATTGGCAGATACGCTGTTCCGAGGGCACTGAGCGTTGGATCAATATTTCAAGACAGAATAATGAATATCTTGACGTTTCCGCTTCTCTTGTCGAGAGCCTTGCCGATGAAAACGACGTGGCTTATATCCGTTGCGTGATGTCGGGTGATGCGGAATATATCACCGATACCGTTGCGGTTCATCTCACGGGGGCATACGTTCCCGAGGAGATTTATGAAGACCCGGAGCTTATTCCCGATGAAGAGGAAATTCCCGTTGAGGATGAGACTCCCGTAGAGGATGAAACTCCCGTGGAGGATGAGACTCCCGTCGAGGATGAGACTCCCGTCGAGGATGAGACTCCCGTAGAGGACGAGACTCCCGTTGAGGATGAGACTCCCGTTGAGGATGAGACTCCCGCTGAGGACGAGACTCCCGTTGAGGATGAGACTCCCGTAGAGGATGAGACTCCCGTGGAGGATGAGACTCCCGTCGAGGATGAGACTCCCGTAGAGGATGAGACTCCCGTAGAGGACGAGACTCCCGTTGTGGATGAGACTCCCGTTGTGGATGAGACTCCCGTGGAGGATGAGACTCCCGTAGAGGACGAGACTCCCGTAGAGGACGAGACTCCCGTAGAGGACGAGACTCCCGTAGAGGAAGAGACTCCCGATGTGGAAGAGACTCCCGATGAGGACTA
>JAFSID010000011.1 GCA_017439965.1 Clostridia bacterium
AATTGCGAACATTGAATCGTTGGGGTTGAAATGCACGTCACTCGTGGCGTTGTTTTCAAGGTCAACGTACTGAGTTGCAATCTGACCGTTAGCGGCAAGCTGTCTTATAAGCTCTTCGCTTGCAAGGAAGCGTCCTTCACCGTGTGAAATCGGCACGTTGTAAACCTCGCCAACCTCCGTACCTGCAAGCCAGGGAGACTTGTTGGAGGCAATCCTCGTGCGAACTATTCTCGACTGGTGGCGTCCGATGGTGTTATAGGTGAGTGTGGGAGAATTTTCGTCGGTATCAATAATCTTACCGTAAGGCACGAGACCAAGCTTGATAAGAGCCTGGAAGCCGTTACAGATACCGCACATTAAGCCGTCGCGGTTGTTAAGAAGGTCGTGAACGCCCTCCTTTATGGCGCCGTTGCGGAAGAATGCGGTTATAAACTTACCGCTTCCGTCGGGCTCGTCACCGCCCGAGAATCCGCCGGGGATGAATACCATCTGAGCGCTCTTCAGAGCGTTTGCAAAATACTCAACGCTTCTTGAAATATCAGCACTCGAGAGGTTATTGATAACGATTATTTCAGCCTCGGCACCTGCATCGCGCATTGCCTTAGCGGAATCAAATTCACAGTTAGTACCTGGGAATGCAGGTATGAGTACCTTGGGCTTTGCACACTTAACCGCAGGTGCAACACGCTTCTCCGCCTTATACGAGAAATTCTCAACGGGAGTATTGCTGTCGGGAATGTTGCAGGAGAATACGCTTTCAAGCTTATCCTCATAAGCCTTGAGAAGCTTATCAAGCGAAAGTACTTCACCCTTGTATTCAATCTCCGCATTATCGGTTACAACACCAACTGCAATTCCGTCAACGTCCTCGGTTACTTCGAGCACGAAGGATGCATAGTTGTATGAGAAAAGCTCGTCGAGTGTCAAGGTATCGGCAAGCTTTACGCCGAGACCGTTACCGAACGCCATCTTCATCACAGCCTCTGCGAGACCGCCGTAGCCAAGTGTATATGCCGAAACGGCTTTACCCGAACGGAGAAGTGACGTAACCTTGTCAAAGAGTGCAAGTAGTGAAGCGGTCACGGGAAGACCGTTTTCATCCTTATCACAAGTAAGAAGAACAAGCTTGTTTCCTGCCTTTTTAAGCTCGGGTGATACTGCATCGTCCGTCTTACCCGTAGTTACGGCAAAGGACACAAGTGTCGGGGGTACGTCGAGCTCCTCAAACGAGCCGCTCATAGAGTCCTTACCGCCGATAGAACCGATACCGAGCTCCATCTGTGCCTTGAATGCACCGAGAAGTGCCGACAAGGGCTTGCCCCAACGCTTAGCGTTACGACCGAGCTTTTCAAAATATTCCTGGAAGGTCAGGTATACGTCATTAAAATCCGCTCCGCTTGCAATAAGCTTACATACGGATTCAACGACTGCGTAATACGCACCGTGATAGGGACTCTCTTCGGACAAGAATGGGTTGAAGCCCCAGGACATAAACGAGCAATCGTTCGTATGTCCCTTCTCAACGGATATCTTCTGCACCATACTCTGTACGGGAGTCAGCTGATTCTTACCCGCAAAGGGCATAAATACAGTTCCTGCACCGATGGTGGAGTCAAAGCGCTCACCGAGACCTCTCTTCGAACAAACGTTGAGGTCGGTTGCAAGTGACATCATATTATCAACGAAGCCTCCGCTAGCCTTCTTTTCGGAAAGCTTTGCGGATACAGCCTCAACGTCAACGTGCTTTTCAGCGCCGTTGGAATTGAGGAACTCACGGCTTATATTAACGATGGTTTTACCGTTCCAATGCATAATGAGACGAGGCTCTTCGAGAACGGTTGCAACGGGAGTGGCGTTGAGGTTCTCGGAATGTGCAAGCTTTAAGAAGGCTTCAAGGTTTTCCTTCTCAATAACGACAGCCATACGCTCCTGAGACTCGCTTATTGCAAGCTCGGTTCCGTCAAGACCTTCATACTTCTTGGGAACTGCGTTGAGGTTTATCTCAAGACCGTCTGCAAGCTCACCGATAGCAACCGATACACCGCCTGCACCGAAGTCGTTACATCTCTTTATCATACGGGATGCTTCTCTGTTGCGGAAAAGTCTCTGAAGCTTTCTTTCCTCGGGAGCATTACCCTTCTGTACCTCTGCACCGCAGGTCTCAAGAGAGGTTGCGGTATGAGACTTTGATGAGCCCGTAGCACCTCCGCATCCGTCACGACCTGTTGCACCGCCGAGAAGAATTACGATATCCCCAGGGTCGGGTACCTCACGACGAACGTTTTCTTCGGGAGCTGCGGCAATAACAGCGCCAATTTCCATACGCTTTGCGGCATATCCGTCGTGATAAAGCTCGTCAACGATACCCGTTGCAAGACCTATCTGGTTACCGTAGGAGGAATATCCCGCAGCAGCAGTTGTAACGATCTTACGCTGAGGAAGCTTGCCCTTTATAGTTTCCGAAACGGGCTTCAAGGGATTAGCCGCACCCGTAACTCGCATAGCTCCGTAAACGTAGGAGCGTCCTGAAAGCGGGTCACGGATAGCACCTCCGATGCAGGTTGCAGCACCGCCAAAGGGCTCAATTTCGGTGGGATGGTTATGCGTTTCATTTTTAAAGAGGAGAAGCCAAGGTTCAACCTTACCGTCAACCTCTACGTTTATCTTAACCGTACAAGCGTTTATCTCCTCGGACTCATCGAGTCTGGGAAGCTTGCCTGCCTTCTTGAGATGCTTTACGGCAACGGTTGCAAGGTCCATAAGACAGATAGGCTTCTTAACGCCGAGAGCCTTACGCGTCTCTACGTATTCAGCATAGGTCTTTTCTAAAAGCTCATCCTCAAACTTAACGCTGTCAATACGAGTCAGGAAGGTAGTGTGACGGCAGTGGTCCGACCAATAGGTATCAATCATTCTGATTTCGGTAATGGTGGGATCACGGTTTTCCTGTATAAAATACTTCTGGCAAAATTCTGCGTCGTCGGTATCCATTGCAAGACCGAGCTTTTTGACAAACTCCTCAAGACCGCTTCTGTCAAGCTTTATAAAGCCGTCAAGAGTCTCAACCTCCGTGGGAATGGTAATGTCCATTTCGAGAGTTTCGGGAAGGTCAAGAGTAGCCTCTCTCGCTTCAACGGGGTTGATAACGTACTTCTTGATTTCAGCAACGTCACTCTCGGAAAGCTTTCCGTAAAGTGCGTATACCTTTGCGGTACGAACGACGGGTCTGTCCTTTTGAGAAAGTATCTGGATACACTGTGCCGCAGAGTCGGCTCTCTGGTCAAACTGACCCGGAAGATACTCAACTGCAAATACAACTGCACCCTCAGTATCAAGCTCGGAATATACTCTGTCAAGCTGGGGCTCGGAAAATACGGTGCTTTTTGCGTATTCAAAAAGCTCAGCGTCAATCTTTTCCGCATCGTAACGGTTAATGACACGCACGTCCTCAAGCGAGTTGATTCCAAGCAAATTTTTTGCTTCATTGAAGAGCGAGCGAGCCTCGTGAGCAAGCTCCTTCTTCTTTTCGACGTATACTCTATATACCATTATTTCGTCTCCTTTGCCTGCAATGCTCTTTGACCGATATCGTGACGGTAATATTTGTTGTCAAAATTAATTTTTTCAACCTTTGCATACGCGCCCTTAATTGCATTTTCCAAAGTATCAGCAGTATCGGTAACGCCAAGCACACGTCCGCCCGAGGTTACAAGCTTTCCATCGGAAATACCTGCTCCTGCGACAAATACACTGTCCTGAATATCATCGGGAATTGTTATTTCATAGCCCTTCTCGTAGGAAGAAGGATAACCCTTTGAAGCCATAATTACGCAAGCAGCAGAGCCGTTGGAAAATTTGACCTCAACGTCCTTGAGCGCGGTATTGGTGGTTGCCTGCATAACGGTTAGCAAATCACTCTCAAGAAGTGGCAATACAACCTGAGTTTCAGGGTCACCGAAGCGGCAGTTGTACTCAATGACCTTGGGGCCATTGGGAGTCAGCATAAGTCCGAAATAAAGACATCCCTTAAAGGTTCTTCCCTCGCTGTTCATTGCGTTCATCGTAGGAAGGAATATAGTTTTCATACACTCGTCTGCAATTTCGGGAGTGTAATAAGGGTTGGGCGCTATGGTACCCATGCCTCCCGTATTAAGTCCCGTATCGTTGTCCCCTGCTCTCTTATGGTCCATAGAAGAAACCATAGGAACAAGAGTCTCTCCGTCGGTAAATGCAAGCACAGAAACCTCGGGTCCCGTAAGAAATTCCTCGATAACAACTCTGTCACCGCTTGCGCCGAACACCTTGTCGTTCATCATTGATACAACGGCGTTGCGTGCTTCATCGCGAGTGGTTGCAATAATAACGCCCTTACCGAGTGCAAGTCCGTCTGCCTTTACAACAACGGGAATGGGACAGGTCTCAAGGTACTTGAGAGCCTCGTCCATATCCGTAAACACCTCGTATTCCGCCGTGGGAATAGAGTATTTCTTCATAAGATTCTTTGAAAAAACCTTACTTCCTTCAATGATTGCAGCGTTTGCTTTAGGTCCGAAGCAAGGAATACCCGCCTTTTCAAGTGCGTCAACCGCACCGAGCACCAACGGGTCGTCGGGTGCAACTACCGCATAATCGATTTTGTTATCAACTGCAAACTTAACGATGCCGTCTATATCCTTTGCGCCGATATTTACACATTCGGCATCTCTTGCAATACCGCCGTTACCAGGAAGTGCATAAATCTTTTCAACTGCTTTATTCTCTTTTATTTTCTTGACGATTGCGTGCTCTCTGCCGCCACCGCCTACAACAAGTATTTTCATTAAAGCCTCCGTCAATGATGGAAAAGTCTCATACCCGTAAACGCCATTGCCATTCCGTACTTGTCACAGCAGGAAATAACGACATCGTCACGGATGGAGCCACCCGGTTGTGCAATGTATTTCACACCGCTTCTCTTTGCGCGCTCGATGTTATCGTCAAACGGGAAGAACGCATCCGAGCCGAGAGCAACGTCCTGACGGCTTGCAAGCCATTCACGTTTTTCATCGTCGGTGAATTTTGAGGGTTGAACGGTAAAATACTTCTGCCAGATACCGTCTGCGCAAACGTCCTCTTCGTTCTGATTGATGTAACCGTCGATAACGTTATCGCGGTCTGCACGTCCGAGAGTATCCTTGAACGGAAGATTTAAAACCTTTTCGTGCTGTCTCAAGAACCAAGTATCAGCCTTTGTGCCTGCAAGACGGGTACAATGAATACGGGACTGCTGTCCTGCGCCTACGCCGATTGCCTGACCGTCATATGCAAAGCAAACGGAATTAGACTGAGTATATTTTAAAGTGATAAGCGAAATTATAAGGTCACGAACCGCAGACTCGGGAATATCCTTGTTTGCAGTGACAACGTTTTCAAGAAGCTCGGGAGATATCTTGAACTCGTTTCTTCCCTGCTCAAAGGTTATACCGAATACATCCTTGTGTTCAACGGGCTCAGGGCGGTAATTCGGGTCAATCTTAACTATGTTGTAGTTGCCCTTTCTCTTCTCCTTGAGAATCTCAAGAGCCTCTGGCTCATAGCCGGGAGCAATTACACCGTCGGAAACCTCTCTCTTGATGAGCTTTGCGGTAGTTACGTCACAAACGTCGGAAAGTGCTACCCAGTCTCCGAAGGAGCACATTCTGTCAGTGCCTCTTGCACGAGCGTATGCACAAGCGAGAGGAGACTCGTCAAGACCTTCAATATCATCAACGAAGCAAGCCTTCTTCAACGTATCCGACAAGGGAATACCTACTGCCGCGGAGGTAGGGCTTACGTGCTTAAATGAGGTTACTGCGGGAAGTCCGAGTGCCTCCTTAAGCTCCTTTACAAGCTGCCAGGAGTTAAAGGCATCGAGAAAGTTTATATATCCCGGTCTTCCAGAGAGGATTTCAATGGGAAGCTCAGCGCCGTTTTTCATAAATATTTTAGAGGGCTTCTGATTGGGGTTACAGCCGTATTTAAGTTCAAATTCTTTCATCTTACACCTCAAGCATTTTTATTAACGATTCGTGTATCAGCCTTACCTGTTGCAAGGTCTATATAGCGAACAAAGAGCGATACTTTATTATCCTCATTGAGATTCGTCCATATAAGATCGGTCAGGGAATCAATATCCGTATCGGGAAGCTCAAGAGTCTTGGGTTCACCTTCAAATGAGGGCAAGGGGTCACCCTCTCCGTTGTAGGTATGAATAAACTTTGCACGACCTGCAATGGGGTTAGAATAAGCATAGGTAAATCTCTCGCAGGAGGAATCGTCACCCTCTGCGCTCTTGAGTATGGACATAGCGTAATTCATATCGCCGTTTTCAAGACGAATGATACCTGAAATTCTGGGAGTAAAGTTAGGCTTATCATCCTCAAATTCACGAGTACGGAGAGCCTGTTCAAAGGTCATCTGTCTGTCCATAAGGTTGTAAATTGTGTCCGTCTGGTCACCGTTTGTAACGATGGTTTTGTTTCCGAGAACACGAACGGGATAATAGATTATAAGATGGGGGTCAACCATTTTGGATTCGTCAAACGCCTTTGTGCGCATAGCATCACCCTCGGCAACGAATACTCGGTTACGGCTGTTTACACTTCTGCCCATAATAAAATAAGCGGTAACAGCCTTCTTTCCGTCGGCGCTTTTGCCGATTATAATACCTCTGCCGTGGTAAGCAAGAGAATTAAGCTCATTTGCAATAGATGAAATCTTCATATCATTCTCCTTTGATATACACTTTATTATCGACAACCGTTATTCTGTCCTCGCAGAAAAGTCTTACGGCCTCGGGCAAAATCTTCCACTCTGCCTCCTCCATAATTCTCTTTTGGAGAATTTCGGGAGTATCGCCTTCCTTTACCTCGACAGCCCTCTGCAAAACGATAGGACCTGCGTCACATTCGGGGGTTACTATATGAACGGTTGCACCCGAAACCTTAACACCCTTTTCAAGAGCCGCTTCATGAACCCTCAAGCCGTAAAAGCCCTTTCCGCAGAAGGAAGGAATAAGCGCGGGATGAACGTTAAGTATTCTATTGGGAAAGGCTTCGTAAACCTGCTCGTCGATAATCGTCAAAAAGCCTGCAAGAACAACAAGGTCAATCTTGGCAGAAACAAGCGCATCAGCCAATGCCTTTGAGTAAGCCTCAATACTGTCGTATGACTTTCTTGAAAGAACAGCCGAGGAAATTCCGTTATTCTTTGCTCTTTCAAGAGCGTAAACGTCGGGCTTAGAGGAAATGACAAGGCTTATAACACCTCCGCCAAGCTCTCCTCTTGCCTCGGCATCTATCAACGCCTGAAGGTTAGTGCCTCCTCCCGAAACGAGAACGGCAATTTTTTTATTATTCACTGATATTTCTCCTTATTCAAGGATTATTTTATCGTCACCGTTGATAATTTCACCGATAACGTAGGCATTCTCTCCGTTAGCGCGAAGGATCTCAAGCGCAGTATCAACCTCTTCGGGTTTAACTACAATGCTCATACCTACACCCATATTGAATGTATTATACATATCACGCTCGGGAATATTGCCCGTCTTCATAATCAAATCAAAGATGGGAAGAACGCGCACAGCACTCTTATCAATCTTAGCGCAAAGACCGTCGGGAATAGAACGGGGAATGTTTTCGTAGAAGCCACCGCCCGTAATGTGAGATATACCCTTTACGTCTACACTTTCAAGAAGGGCAAGAACTGCTTTAACGTAAATACGGGTAGGAGTTAAAAGGGTTTCCGCAACCGATTTGCCTCCAAGCTCATCGCAGGGAGTATATAAGCTATCGGGATTGTTATCAATATCAAATACCTTTCGAACGAGAGAAAAACCGTTTGAATGAATACCCGTAGAAGGAAGGGCGATAACTATATCTCCCTTTGACATTCTCGTGTTATCAAGAATCTTCTTTTTATCAACTATACCGACTGCAAAGCCTGCGAGGTCGTAATCGTCTACGGGCATAAGACCGGGATGCTCCGCGGTTTCACCGCCGATAAGAGCGGCACCTGACTGTACACAGCCCTCTGCAACACCGCCGACAATCGAAGCAATCTTCTCGGGAATATTCTTTCCGCAGGCGATATAGTCAAGGAAAAACAGGGGCTTTGCGCCGCAACAAATAATATCGTTAACGCACATTGCAACGGCATCAATACCGATAGTATCGTGCTTATCCATAAGGATAGCCATCTTAACCTTTGTTCCGCAGCCGTCAGTACCCGAAACGAGTACAGGCTCCTCCATACCCGTCGGAAGTCTGAAGCATCCTCCGAAGCCTCCTACGTCGTCAAGGCATCCCTCATTCTTTGTACGTGCTATGTGAGCCTTCATAAGCTCAACGGCTTTATAGCCTGCGGTAATATCAACGCCTGCAGCAGCATAGCTGTCAGATTTAGATTTTATACTCATTTTATTATTCCTTTCCGTTCCAACAGTAAGTGCAAAGCTTACAAGGCTCTATACCTATGGCTTCTATAACACCCTCAACTGTTTGAAATTCAAGTGATCCAAGATGCAATTTTTTTCCTATTGCCGCGCGAAGCTTCTTACCGCGCTCAGAGTTTGTATCGCAGTATTCGTCTATGTGACTAAAGCCCTCTTCTCCCTCAAGCTCCATAATGACACGGCGGGCGATAAGCTCCATATCCGTGTTGGCTCGGGAGAAATTAAGAAACTTACAAGCATACATTATAGGCGGACACGCAGAGCGTACGTGTACCTCACGCGCGCCGTTTTCGTAGAGGAAGTCTACCGTTTCCTTAAGCTGTGTTCCGCGTACGACGGAGTCGTCTATGAGCAAAAGCTTTTTATCGGCTATCAAATCGTGAACGGGTATCTGCTTCATTTTTGCAATGCGGTTTCTGTCCTTCTGATTTGCGGGAGTAAAGCTTCTTGACCAGGTAGGAGTATACTTTATAAACGCTCTTGCAAAGTGGTAACCGCTCTTGTTAGCATAACCGATTGCGTGAGGTGTACCCGAATCAGGAACGCCTCCGACGTAATCCATATCAACAGCACGGTTTTCTTTTTTATCATTTTCCGCCATTATCGCGCCGTTTCTGTAACGCATGGTTTCTACGTTTACGCCCTCATAGGTTGACGTAGGATAACCGTAATAGCTCCAAAGGAACGAGCAGATGCGCATTTTTTCACCGGGAGGTGAAAGCTGAACCATTTCGTCCGCCGAAAGCTCGACTATCTCACCCGGTCCAAGCTCCTTTTCAATTGTAAAATCAAGCTTGGTAAGAGCAAAATCCTCGAAGGAAACACCGTAGCCGTCCTCCCTCTTGCCAATAATTACAGGAAGGCGTCCAACCTTGTCTCTTGCCGCGATAAGCTTACCGTCCTCCTTGAGAATAAGAATGGAGGTAGTACCGTCAATAAGCTCCTGAGCGGCTTTGATTCCCTCAACAAAGGTTTCCGACTGATTGATCAATGCAGCTACAAGCTCAGTCGTATTAACGCGACCGCCCGTCATCGCATCGAAGTGTCCGCCACTGGAAAGAAGGTGATTGTTAATAAGCTCATCGGCATTATTGATTATACCGATAGTGGTTATGGCATAAGTGCCCAGCCTTGAGCGAATAAGCATAGGCTGAGGATCTGTATCGCTTATACATCCGATAACCGACGTTCCCTTCATCTCGTCTAGAATGTGCTCGAATTTCGTGCGGAAGGGCGAGTTCTCTATGTTATGTATTTTTCTTTGAAGTCCGATTTCCTTGTCGTATGCAGCCATACCGCCACGGCGTGTGCCGAGGTGGGTATGGTAGTCAACGCCAAAGAACACATCCAGCATCACGTCGTGATGGGATGCAATCCCAAAAAATCCGCCCATTACGCGAAGAAGAGCTTGGAAAGGGTCATAGGATCAACGTACTCGCCGTCCTTATATACACGCATATTTCCTGAAGCAATTTCGTCTATAAGCATTACGTTACCTTCGGAATCATAGCCAAACTCAAACTTGATATCGTAAAGCACGAGTCCCTTTTCAAGAAGGTCATCTGCAACAATCTTTGTAATCTTCTGGGTCATAAGCTTCATATCCTCATACTGCTTTTCGGTCATAACACCAAGAGCAACGAGACCGTCCTTAGTTACCAGCGGATCTCCCTTTTCGTCGTTCTTAAAGGTCATTTCAACGTATGCGGGAAGGTCAGCGCCCTCCTGAATATAATCGCTGTAACGACGGAAGAAGCTACCGACTGCCTTGTGACGACAGATTACCTCAAGGCCCTTACCAAACACCTTTGCGGGAAGAACCTCCATGGTAGTATTATCAAGATCGGCAGAAACGTAATGAGTCTTGATGCCTGCCGCATTAACCTTTTCAAAGAAATATATAGACATACGGAGATTAACGTCACCAACTCCGTCAATGGTAAGTCCAACGCTGTTTTCACCCGGATCAAAAACACCGTCCTTGCCGGTGCAATCATCCTTGAATTTGAGCAAATAATTACCGTTGTCGAGTGCGAATACGTCCTTTGTTTTTCCTGTGTAAACGAGTTTCATAATTTTATATCTCCTTTTATTATTTATTTCTTTATTTAAGCTTTTCAAGTACAGCCGCATCCTTTTCAAGCACTGCGGCGGCATCCTTCTGTCTCTTGGCGCAAAGCTTGTCGTAAAGCTCCCCGTCTTCTATTGCAAGCATTTGTACTGCAAGCAATGCGGCATTTGCGCCGCCGTCAATTGCAACGGTTGCAACGGGAATGCCCGTGGGCATCATAACGGTTGACAAGAGCGCGTCGAGTCCGTCAAGATTTGAGGATTTGCAGGGAATACCGATTATCGGCAAAACAGTGTTTGCAGCCATTGCGCCTGCAAGGTGCGCCGCCATTCCTGCGGCGGCTATTATAACTCCAACTCCCCTATCGCGTGCGGTTTTTGCAAATTCAGCCGCCTCAACGGGAGTACGGTGAGCGGACAAAATCCTGACCTCGTATTCAACTCCGAAGCTTGAAAGCATATCAGTGGCTTTCTTGATTATCGGGAGGTCGCTGTCAGACCCCATTACTATTCCAACTTTTTTCATCTTTCCTCCAAAAAAACACAAAAGGGCACACTTAACCAAAGGTTAAATGTGCCCAGACGGTCGGCTGTACAATTTCCTGTTTCTACGTGGTACTCCACTAATTCCGTCAGTCGCAGGAAACCTTTATTTTTGTATATTCAGTATATCACAGCAGTGTCGGTTGTGTCAAGGCACAAAATGCTATTTTTAATAAATTTAGTAATAATCCCACATTATTTGAAGGTAGTATTCTTTTCCTTCTGAATAACGTCGTGAGCACCGCCTTCAACGATACTCGTTGCGGAAACGAGAGTAAGCTTAGCCTTCTGCTGAAGCTCAGGAATACTGAGTGCACCACAGTTACACATGGTAGACTTAACCTTGTTAAGAGAAAGCGCTACGTTATCCTTAAGGCTTCCCGCATAAGGAACGTAAGAGTCAACGCCCTCCTCAAAGGAAAGCTTCTTATCTCCGCCGAGGTCGTATCTCTGCCAGTTGCGTGCACGGTTAGAGCCCTCTCCCCAGTACTCCTTGTAATAGGTACCGCCGATATTAACCTTGTTTGTAGGACTTTCGTCAAAGCGAGCAAAGTATCTTCCGAGCATTACGAAATCGGCTCCCATTGCAAGTGCGAGGGTGATGTGATGGTCGTAAACGATACCGCCGTCAGAGCATACGGGAACGTAAACGCCCGTCTCCTTGAAGTATTCGTCTCTTGCACGGCAAACCTCAATAAGAGCGGTAGCCTGACCTCTGCCTATACCCTTTGTCTCACGCGTAATACAGATCGAGCCTCCGCCTATACCGACCTTAATAAAGTCAGCACCGCAATCGGCAAGGAATCTGAAGCCGTCGGCGTCAACGACGTTTCCTGCTCCTACCTTAACGCTGTCTCCGTACTGTGAACGAATCCATTCGATAGTAAGCTTCTGCCACTCAGAAAAGCCCTCGGAGGAATCGATACAGAGAACGTCTGCGCCTGCTTCAACGAGCGCAGGAACACGCTCCTTGTAGTCACGGGTATTGATACCTGCTCCTACAACATAGCGCTTGGAGGCATCGAGAAGCTCATTGGGGTTCTGCTTATGCGTATCATAGTCCTTTCGGAAAACAAAATAGCAAAGCTGACCTGCATCGTTAATGATTGGAAGAGAGTTGAGCTTGTTATCCCAGATTATGTCGTTTGCTTCCTTGAGAGTAGTACCCTCTTTTGCAACCACAAGCTCAGAGAAGGGAGTCATAAACTCCTTAACCTTGGTGTTGGGGTCCATACGGCTTACACGGTAGTCACGTCCTGTTACGATACCGAGAAGCTTGCCTTCTGCACTTCCGTCAGAGGTAACGGCAACGGTCGAATGACCCGTCCTTTCCTTGAGTGCAACAACGTCAGCCATAGTATCCTCGGGGCTTACGTTAGAATCACTTTTTACAAAGCCCGCCTTGTAGCCCTTTGCACGCGCTACCATAGCGGCCTCGTCCTCAATGGTCTGAGAGCCGTAGATAAAGGATACACCGCCCTCGGTTGCAAGAGCAACGGCAAGTCTGTCACCTGATACAGACTGCATTATCGCGGATACCATAGGAATGTTCATGGTAATCGCGGACTGTTCACCCTTCTTGAACTTAACAAGAGGGGTCTTAAGGCTTACGTTAGCGGGTACACATTCACTTGATGAGTATCCGGGAATAAGCAAATATTCGTTAAAAGTATGTGAAGGCTCGTTTATAAAGGTTGCCATATTTAATCCTCCTTTTCAATTGCACCTACCTCACAGTAAGCACATCGTATATTATCTTTTTTATCTTTAATAAAATAGTTTGTAATTTCCTGCTCGGTCTTTGAAATACACTTAGGGTTAGCGCAGTAATGCTTTTCGGACTCGAACATCTCATTGTTTTCGGTGCTGCTCAAGGACTCCTTGGAAAGAAGCTTCAAGATAAGTGCTTTACGCATATACTTTCCGTTTTCGGCTTGCTTGAAGTAGCAGGCTCTCGGGTCAGCGTCAACCTTAACGCTTATCTCGTTTACACGTGGTAACGGATGAAGCACACAGGTATCACGCTTTGCGAGATTGAGCTTTTCGAGAGTCAGCACGTAGCTGTCCTTGAGACGCTCGTACATGGTAACGTCGTCAAAGCGTTCTCTTTGAATACGGGTCATATAAAGTACGTCAAGCTCGGGAAGTGATTCCTCAAGACTTCTCGTTTCTCGGTAGGTCATACCGTGAGCCTCAAGCACGCCCTTTCTTATAAACTCAGGAAGGCGAAGCTCCTCGGGAGAAATAAGTACGACCTTGACGTTTTCAAACATTGAAAGTGCAGAAATGAGCGAATGCACCGTCCTGCCGTATCTGAGGTCACCGCAAAAGCCTACCGTAAGATTATCAACACTTCCTTTTTCACGTTTAATGGTGAAAAGGTCGGCGAGTGTCTGAGTAGGATGACAGTGTCCGCCGTCACCTGCATTGATAACGGGCACCGTTGCCGAAAGAGACCCTACGAATGGAGCTCCCTCAAGCGGATGCCTCATTGCAATAATATCGGCATAACAGCTTACGATTCTCGTTGTATCCGATACGCTCTCACCCTTAGAGGCAGATGAAGAATCGGGATCGGAGAAGCCGAGCACCGAGCCTCCAAGCTCAAGCATAGCCGCCTCAAACGAAAGACGGGTACGTGTTGATGGCTCAAAGAAGAGGGTTGCAAGCTTTTTACCCTTGCAGGACTCAGCATACTTCTCGGGGCTTTGAGCAATATCCTCTGCAAGCACCATTAAATCGAGAAGCTCGTCCTTTGAAAAATCGGGAATATCAATAAAGCTTCTCATTATTTACCTGCACCAATCCAGCTCTCATCGGAGGGATTGTTTCTGAACTTGATAAGCTTTTCAACGTCACTCTTTGCAATATAGCCTTCCTCTGCCGCAACCTCTGCGATTACGTCAAAGTTGGTAAGAGATACGTTCTTAACGTTTGCGTCAGCAAGACGCTCAAGTCCCTTCTTCATACCGTAGGTAAAGATGCTGGCGATACCGAGAACCTCAGCACCGGCCTCGCGGAGAACGTTAACGACCTCAAGAACGCTTCCGCCGGTAGAAATAAGGTCTTCAACAACTACTACCTTCTGTCCCTTTTCAAGCTTACCCTCAATCTGATTCTGTCTTCCGTGGTCCTTAGCGCCCGAACGAACGTAGCCCATAGGAAGCTCCATCATCTGTGCGGTGATAGCGGCGTGAGCAATACCTGCGGTAGAAGTACCCATAAGTACCTCAACCTCGGGATAGTTATCCTTAATTATCTTTGCAAGACCGCTTTCAACGTCGGTACGTACCGCGTGGTCGGAAAGGGTCAGTCTGTTGTCACAGTAAACGGGGCTCTTGATTCCGCTTGCCCATGTAAAAGGCTCATCGGGACGGAAGAAAACCGCGCGTATTTTAAGTAAATCCTTTGCAATAAGCTTTTCCATTTTTATATCTCCTTTTCAGTCAACAAATTCTGCTACACATCTCTCGTATGCGGCAACAGGGTCCTCGGCTGCAGTAATGGGTCTGCCTACAACAATGTAATCAGAGCCGATTCTCTTAGCCTCTGCGGGAGTCATAACATGCTTCTGGTCACCGACGTCACCGTCAGCAAAGCGTACGCCGGGAGTAACTGTCAAAAAGTCAGCTCCGCACACCTCGTGTACCTTACCTGCCTCAAGAGGTGAACAAACGACACCGTCAAGACCTGCCTTTTTAGCGTTGGACGCATAATGCATAACTACCTTGTCAATAGGCTCGTGAATGAGAAGGTCATTCTCCATGCTCTCCTGGTCGGTTGAGGTAAGCTGAGTTACGGCGATAAGTAAGGGGCGTGTTCCGTCGGGACGGGTAAGTCCCTCAAGCGCTGCCTCCATCATACGAACGGTACCCGATGCGTGAAGGTTGCAAAGGTCAACGTCAAGTCCCGAAAGAACGGACATCGCCTTCTTAACGGTGTTGGGGATATCGTGAAGCTTTAAGTCGAGAAAAATCTTGTGTCCGCGGGACTTTATCTCACGAACTATCTCGGGACCTGCTCCGTAAAAAAGCTCCATACCGATTTTTACAAAAGGCTTTTTGTCAACGAATTTATCAAGGAAGGAAAGTACCTCCTCCTTATTCGGAAAATCACAAGCAATAATTACGTCCTTTCCCATTAGTGTGCACCTCCAATTATACTTTCAAGTGAATCAATTCTGTATTTTTCCATAACACGAGGAAGGTCCTCGATTATATCTCGGCAAGCATAAGGATTTACAAGGTTTGCAGCACCCACCTCAACGGCGGTAGCTCCTGCAAGCATCATCTCAACGACGTCCTCTGCTGTTGATACACCGCCCATTCCGACGACGGGAATTTTAACGGCGGATGAAACCTGATAAACCATTCTAACCGCAACGGGAAAAATGGCAGGTCCCGAGAAGCCTCCCATTTTGTTTGCAATCACGGGCTTCTTACTCTTTAAATCAATTCTCATACCGAGCATAGTGTTTATAAGGCTGATACCGTCGGCACCTGCTTCCTCACAAGCCTTTGCAATCGCAACGATGTCGGTTACGTTAGGCGAAAGCTTCAGAATAACAGGCTTAGTCGTAACCTTCTTAACGGCACGGGTAACCTCTGCCGCAGATTCGGGCAAGGTACCGAAGCTCATTCCTCCGCCGTGTACGTTGGGACAGCTTACGTTCACCTCAAGCCATCCGACCTGCTCGCAAGCATCAATCAAACGGCAGGTTTCAACGTATTCGTCAACCGAAAATCCGCTGACGTTAGCCATTACCTTTTTGTTAAAGCATTTTTTGAGCTTAACAAGCTCCTCAGAGATTACCTTATCAACACCGGGATTCTGCAATCCAACGGCATTTATCATACCTGCGGTACACTCGGCAATTCTCGGAGTGGGATTGCCGAAGCGCGAATTAAGGGTAGTTCCCTTGAAGGAGAACGTACCGAGAATATTAATATCGTAAAGCTCGGCAAATTCATATCCGAAGCCAAACGTTCCGCTTGCGGGAATTACGGGATTGTCAAGCGTAATTCCGCAAAGATTTACACTCATTTTTCCCATAAAATTTCCTCCTTAAGCATAACGGGACCTTCTTTACAAATACGCTTGTAGCCCGTAAGAGTCTTGCAGGAGCATCCCATACAAGCACCGAAGCCACAACCCATACGCTCCTCGAAGCTAAGCTGACCCGACGTTGTAGAAGCTTTATGAACGGCTTTCAGCATAGGCTCGGGACCGCAAGTGTAGAAATAGGTATAGTCGATACTCTTTAAGGCGTCCGTAACGAAGCCCTTTATACCGTACGAGCCATCTACAGTTGTTACGTAAACGTCCGCACCAAGCCTGCGAAATTCATCCTCATAAAAGATTTCATTTTTAGTATTAAAGCCAAGAATGACCGACGGCTTCTTTCCTTCCTCGATAAGCTTTTTTGCAAGCAAATAAAGAGGAGGTACACCGACACCGCCGCCGAGTAATACGGGGCGGTCACCCGAAAGGCTTGTGTCGTAGCCGTTACCGAGACCCGTCAACACGTCTATCGTTTCGTTTGTATATCCGCTCATAAGCTCGGTGCCGTGGCCTACTACCTTGTAAATAATGGTAACGTCCTTATTGCTGACGTCACACACCGAAATGGGACGGCGTAAAAACTGACCGTCAAGCTTAATATTTATAAATTGACCGGGGACAGTAATGTCCGAGGTGTCTCCCTCAAGCACCATTAAATAAACGGAGTCTGTGAGAGGAATATTTTTTGTTATTTTAAACAATCCCTGCTTCATTATTACAGCACCTTAAGAATCAATTGTGGAAATAGTAAGGGTCGTTTCCTCAAGAACGTCAAGAAGTACTCTGACAGTATCAAGAGAGGTGAATATAGTAACGTTGTTTTCAGTAGCAAACGCACGGATATAATAACCGTCACTCTCGCCACCCTCTGCACCAATGTCACGGGTGTTGATAATATATGCGATATGTCCCTGACGGATAGCCTCCTCAATCTCAGAGCTTCCCTCCTGAATCTTGCGAAGCACATGAGTTCTTATTCCGTTCTCCTTGAGGAATGCCGCAGTGCCTGCGGTTGCCTCAATGTTAAAGCCGAGATTGTAGAAACGGCGGATAAGAGGAAGAACCTCGTCCTTGTCCTTATCGGCAATCGTGGCAAATACCGTTCCGTAATTCTGGAGATGTGTGCCCGATGCCTGAAGTGCTTTATAAAGCGCACGGTTAAGCTTATCGTCGTAGCCGATAGCCTCACCCGTTGACTTCATTTCGGGAGAAAGATATGCGTCAAGTCCTCTTATCTTATTGAAGGAGAATACGGGAACCTTAACGTACCAGCGGTTCTTTTCGTCGGGATAAAGGTCGAATATTCCCTGCTCCTTGAGAGACTTACCGAGAATAGCCTCGGTCGCAATATCTGCAAGGCTGTAGCCCGTTGATTTTGAAAGGAAGGGTACTGTACGCGATGAACGGGGGTTGACCTCAATAACGAATACGTTTTCGTTTTCGTCAACGATAAACTGGATGTTGTAAAGACCTATAATACCGATACCGAGACCAAGCTTCTTTGCGTACTGAAGAATGATGCCCTTTACCTTATCGGAAATACTGAAGGCGGGATAAACGCTGATGGAGTCACCGCTGTGTACGCCCGTACGCTCAACAAGCTCCATAATACCGGGAACGAATACGTCACGTCCGTCACAGATTGCGTCAACCTCTACCTCCTTACCCTGAATGTACTTGTCAACGAGAACGGGCTTGTCCTCGTCAATTTCAACTGCGGTCTTGAGGTAATGGCGAAGCTGATTTTCATTTGCAACTATCTGCATTGCACGTCCGCCGAGAACGAAGCTGGGACGGACGAGAACGGGATATCCGATTTCCTCTGCAGCCTTGATACCGTCCTCAATCTTGGTAACCGCCTTGCCCTGAGGCTGAGGAATACCAAGGTCGTGAAGCACCTTTTCAAAGCTGTCGCGGTTTTCCGCTCTCTCGATAGCGGCACAGTCCGTACCGATAATCTTAACACCTCTGTCCATCAAGGGCTGAGCGAGGTTAATTGCGGTCTGACCGCCGAGTGATGCGATAACGCCCTCTGCCTTTTCAAACTCAAGAATGTTCATAACGTCCTCGGGAGTAAGAGGCTCAAAGTAGAGCTTATCAGCGGTAGTATAGTCGGTGGAAACTGTTTCGGGATTGTTATTTACGATGATTGCCTCATAACCCGACTTTTTAATCGTGGATACAGCGTGTACGGTGGAGTAGTCAAACTCAACGCCCTGACCGATACGGATAGGACCTGCGCCTAAAACGATAATCTTCTTTTTATCGGAAAGGCGAGAGTTGTTTTCTCCCGTGTATGAGGAGTAGAAATAAGGAATATAAGCGTTTGTATGGCAGGTGTCAACCATTCTGTATACGGGGAAGATATTCTTCTCACGGCGGATTGCAAATACCTCAAGCTCGGTCATCTTCCAGAGTCTTGCAATGTACGCATCGCTGAAGCCCATCTTCTTTGCGGAAATGAGGGTGTCAATATCACCGACGTTTGCCGCAAGGTCCTTTTCCTTGTTGACGATATTGAGAATTGCTTCAAGGAAGAAGGGTGTGATTTTCGTAATTTCGTGTACGGTTGCAACGGGAGTTCCTCTGTGAAGAAGCTCTGCAATACCGAATATATTGTCGTCACGGGTCTCGGAGATGTATTCAAGAATCTGCTCATCCGACATATTGTCAAACTTGGGATGATAGATGTGATAAGCGCCGTTTTCAAGTGAACGAATGGACTTCAAGAGACACTCTTCAAGAGTTGAGCCGATGCCCATTACCTCACCTGTTGCCTTCATCTGTGTGCCGAGAATATTGGAGGCAGAGGTGAATTTATCGAACGGGAATCTGGGAAGCTTTGCAACCACGTAATCAAGACGGGGCTCAAATGCCGCCGTTGTGTTAGCAATAGTAATTTCATCAAGAGTCATACCGACCGCAATCTTAGCGGTTACTCTTGCAATGGGATATCCGCTTGCCTTGGAAGCAAGAGCGGATGAACGGGATACTCTGGGGTTAACCTCAATGAGATAATACTCAGAGGAATGAGGATTAAGTGCAAACTGTACGTTACAGCCACCCTCAATCTTAAGCTCACGAATAATCTTGATAGCGCTGTCGTTGAGCATCTTGAGGTCGTGGTCGTTAAGGGTCATAATAGGAGCAACAACGATAGAGTCGCCCGTGTGAACACCTACGGGGTCAACGTTTTCCATTCCGCATATGGTGATTGCCTTATCCTGAGAATCACGCATAACCTCAAACTCAATTTCCTTATAGCCCTTAACGCTCTTTTCGATAAGAACCTGATGAACGGGAGAAAGTTTGAAGGCGTTCGTTCCGATTTCGATAAGCTCTGCCTCGTTGTATGCAAATCCGCCACCCGTACCGCCCAGCGTAAATGCGGGACGAAGTACAACGGGATATCCGATTCTTTCGGCTGCCGCCTTAGCCTCCTCAAGAGAATATGAAATTTCGGAGGGTATGGTAGGCTCACCGATAGACTGACAAAGCTCCTTGAAAAGCTCTCTGTCCTCGGCTCTTTCGATACTCTTGGAGCTTGTACCGAGAAGCTCAACTCCGCATTCCTTCAATACACCCTTCTTTTGAAGCTGCATTGCAAGGTTAAGTCCCGTCTGTCCGCCGATACCGGGAACGATTGCATCGGGACGCTCATATCTGAGAATTTTTGCAATATACTCAAGAGTAAGAGGCTCCATATAAACCTTATCGGCAATGGAGGTATCAGTCATAATCGTTGCAGGGTTTGAGTTACAGAGAACTACCTCATAGCCTTCCTCCTTGAGAGCAAGACAAGCCTGAGTGCCCGCATAATCAAATTCCGCAGCCTGACCGATAACAATAGGACCTGAGCCTATGATAAGTACCTTTTTAATATCCGTTCTTTTTGCCATTTTGAAGCCTCCTGATTAATCTGTATTTTGATGAATTATCTTATTATTAAGCACCGTGTAAAGACATTTGCCGAAGAGTCTTTCGTTTTCAAACGGAGTCGCTCTTCCCATTGACTTGAACCTTGACGGGTCAACGGTATATTCTTCGTCGAGATCCCATACGCTGAAGCCCGTGTTTTCGGGAATTCCGAATCTTTCAACGGGATTCTTATACAAAAGCTCAACCGCCTTTTCAAGAGAAATAATACCCGTTTTAACAAGCCTTGTATAAATTACGGGGAACGCGGTTTCAAGACCCACGATTCCGAATGCGCTTTTTTCGAGTCCTCTCGATTTTTCCTCAGCTGAGTGCGGAGCGTGGTCGGTAGCAATCATATCAATTGTGCCGTCAACGATTCCCTCAACGAGCGCTTCCCTATCCTCTTTTGAACGAAGCGGTGGATTCATCTTGAAGCGTCCGTCTTCTTGAAGGTTGCTGTCGTCAAGCACTAAATAGTGAGGTCCCGTTTCGCAGGTTACGTTTATTCCCCGACGCTTTGCCTCTCTTATAAGCTGAACGCTTTCCTTTGTTGAAATGTGACACACGTGATACGCACATCCCGTTTCCTCGACAAGCCTTAAATCGCGCTCGATCGGTCCCCATTCACTCTCGGAGCAAATACCTCTGTGACCGTGAGCCTTGGCGTATTCACCGTCGTGGATGTATCCTGCGTGCAACAGTGAATTATCCTCACAATGTGCGACGATCATCATATCAAGAGCCTTCGCACGAAGCATAGCCTCGCGCATCATTCCTTCGTCCTGAACGCCTCTGCCGTCATCCGAAAAGCCTATTACGAAGGGCGCTAACTCTTCTAAATCCGAAAGTATTTTTCCCTCTTCCTTTACGGTTATTGAACCGTACGGGTATACGTTGATAATAGGGTCCTTATTTATAAGCTCAAGCTGCTTATACAGATTTATCAAGCTGTCGGGCACAGGTGAAAGATTCGGCATTGTGCAAACCGCCGTATAACCGCCCGCAGCAGCAGCCTGGCTGCCCGTCCTCACGGTTTCTTTATAAGAAAAACCCGGCTCACGAAAATGCACGTGCACATCGCAAAAGCCGGGAAAAACAACACAATTTTCAGAAGAGACAGTAACGGTATGAGAAGAAAGAAAAGTTGAAATATCGGCAAAAAGCCCAGTGGGAATCCCAACCGACATACAAGAATTCTTTTTTGCTTCTGCCATAACGTTACCTTCCTTGATTTGATGATTTGAAAAAACCCCTGAAACGCAAAAGTCAGCAGGAGATTTTTAAATTTAAACTTTAGGAAATTATACCACCAAACTCACACTTTGTCAATTATCTAATGTGTAAAAAATACTAAATTGTTTTAAAAGTTTTTGTTCACTCTGTAAAAAGCTTTCCTTGATACTCAACGATTGCAAAGCTTGAGGTAAATGACAGTAGCTTCATTTAAAACGAGCAATTTCGTTTTGATTCCATTTGTTACAAAAAATAACATCTGTCTTGACAAAGCGGTTTTAATGGAGTAATATATTAATGTATAATATCACTAATATTATTAATAAGCAGCTCTGTGATTCGTCTCACGGTTTTGAAATCAACGCAGGAGGTATATATCTCCTCTATTTTTTCGTGATAGTTCTTTGCATCAACGAACGAATCAACCGCTCCGTCAATCAAAGCGTTAAGACATTTATTTGCAAATCGCAGCTTGGCACGGTTTTCACAAAGCACGTCTTTGTCAATAAACCTTTCAAGATTAAAGACCTTATATTTTTCGTCGTAAACGTCCTCGCTTCCTTCCGCCGTTACGACGCACAGTCTTATCTCGGGAAAATAAATTGCGTTTATTTCATCGGGACACACGGGGTCATAGCTTATAACACGTTCGAGGTTATAAGTGCTTGAAGCATCAAGGAATTCTTTAAAAAATACACCTGCACATCCGTGTGTTTTTGTAACGAGACATATTTTGTCGGACTCATCCTCAAAGGAATGTAACCGAACACGCCCTTCAGCGCATATCACAGACGTAAGACGAACGCTTGTCTTATTCCCCGCACCTTTAAAGCCTCCTTGTTTAAAAAATCTATGTATCGCTTGTTGCATTTTATCGGTTTTTATTTTTTCGGAGGTTATCTTTCTAATTTCATACGATAGCTTACCTGCTGCCGATAAAAAGCTGTAGCCTTTGCTGTAAGAAGCATTTTTCTTTGAAACGAGACTTATTATTTCCTTTTTGGATTCTTTTAGCCTTTCGGTATTCCAGCACCCTGAAAGATTTACTATTTCCTCAACCGCACCGGGATATTTAGGGTCAGTCGTATGAGGAGCCGTACCGTCCAGCACGGCAACCCTTTTATCAATGATAATTCCGTCAAGCGAATCCTTATCCGACGAGCAATAAAACCTCTCAGCTTCAAGTCCGTCTTTTTCAAAATGCTCCGCTATGCGCTTCATCATCGTTGACTTTCCCGTACCCGAGCCACCCTTGATTATGTAAACGGCTTCAAGTCTATCAGGACTGAATATCTCATTAAAATAGCTGCAAAATCCGTTACTTGTATTCATTGATGCAAAATATTCTTTGTTCATATTACCTCTCCTTGATTTACTATTAACAGTTTATGTATTAAATAAATTTTTGCTAAACAGAAAGGACTATTTTTATGAAAGCAATTATACTTGCGGCGGGTAAAGGTACCCGTCTCAATTCCGACAAAGCGGATCTTCCCAAGTCTATGAGACTCGTTTTAGGCAAGCCTATACTTGAATACGTTTTTGATACGCTCAGCTTTATCGACAAAAGCGAGCTTTACGTAATCGTTAAATACAAGAAGGAAAAAATCACCGAAGCGTATCCCGACCTCCACTATATCGAGCAGGGTGACGACGGCTACGGCACGGGCTATGCGGTTGAATGTGCCGAGGAATTTTTCAAGGATTACGACGGCGAGCTTGTCGTAATCTGCGGAGATACTCCGCTTATCCGACGTGATACGATTGAAGAAATGATTAAAATGCACAGACGTGAAAATAACGCCTGCACCATTCTTTCCTGCACAGGTGAAAAAGGACTTGCGCTCGGCAGAATGATAAGAGACGAAAACGGAAAGCTTATTTCAATTACAGAAGCAAAGGACTGTACTCCCGAGCAATTTGAAAGCGTTAACGAATACAATGCGGCAACCTACGTTTTCAATTCCCGTGAGCTGTTCTCTGCATTGAAAAAGGTTACTAACAGCAAGGCGACCAACGAGAAATATCTCACCGACGTGCCTGCAATACTTATGTCCGAAGGTAAAAACGTAAACGCTTACGTATCCGAGCATTCCGAGGAAATACTCGGTGTAAACTCCGTTGAGGATTTACAGCTCGTCGAAAGTGTTCTCTCTGCAAAATAAGGTAAAACAATGAGAAAAACTAAAATTATCTGTACAATAGGTCCTGCTTCAAACAGTGAAGAAATGATAAGAAAGCTTGCAGAAGCAGGAATGAATGTTGCGCGTTTCAACTTCTCTCACGGCACTCACGAACAGCACAAACGCGATATGGATACCGTCAAAAAGGTCCGTGCGGAGCTCGGTATGCCAATCGCAATTATGCTTGACACAAAAGGTCCCGAATACAGAATAGGCACCTTTGAAAACGGAAGCGTAACTCTCGTCGAGGGCACTGAGTTTTCCTTCACCGCTTTAGATGTTATCGGCAACGACGAAAGAGTTTCGGTATCATATCCCAAGATGATAGACGAGCTTCAGATTGGCGATTCGATACTCCTTTGCAACGGTCTCGTTTCACTCAGAGTCGAGCGTAAGACCGATACCGAGCTTATATGCCGTGTAGTCAACGGCGGTGTGGTTTCAAACCGAAAGAGTATGAGCTTTCCGAACAAGGTGCTTCATCAGAAGTATCTGAGCGAAAACGATAAAAAGGACTTGCTTTTCGGAATAGAAAACGAGGTTGACTTTATCGCCTGCTCCTTCGTATCCTGTAAGGAGGATATTAACGACGTTCGTAACTTTCTTCACGAAAACGGCTGCGACGATATAGACCTTATTGCAAAAATCGAAAACCGTGCAGGCGTTGACAACATTGAGGAAATAATCAACGCAAGTGACGGCATTATGGTTGCGCGAGGTGATATGGGTGTTGAAATTCCTTATGAACAGCTACCGGCAATTCAAAAGAAGCTTATAAACGATTGCCGTATAATCGGAAAGCGTTCGATTACCGCAACTGAAATGCTTGAGTCTATGATATCCAATCCCAGACCGACGAGAGCGGAAATATCCGACGTTGCAAACGCCGTATACGACGGCACCAGCGCTATAATGCTTTCGGGTGAAACTGCCGCAGGTAAGTATCCCGTTGAGTCTGTCAAGGCTATGAGCAAAATCGCAGAGGAAACAGAAAACAATATCAATTACATAAAGCGTTTCAAAAGCACGGAATTTCAAATGAAAAATACGATAGACGCTATTTCTCACGCAACCTGCGGTGTTGCAATTGATATTGAAGCAAAGGCAATCGTGGTTTGTTCTCTTGGCGGCGGTACCGTCAGAATGGTATCCCGCTTCAGAGCACCGATAGATATTATAGGGCTGACAACCAACGAACGTGCCTGGAGAAAGCTCGCTCTTTCGTGGGCTGTTACTCCCGTTATGTCCGAGGAATTTCCTTCAACTGAGGTTTTATTCTATCACGCAGGAAATACGGCAAAGTCTATTTACAGACTTGCACCAGGTGATAAAATAGTCATTACCGGTGGTATTACAAACGGTAAATCGGGCAACACCAATCTTATCAAGATACATACCGTATAATTCAGCACCCCATCGAGATTGATCCGCAGCTATAGTAACACTTGCGGATACACAGTGAAGAAAAAACAACAAAAAAGAGAGGTTGTAAAAAGCCTCTCTTTTTTGTGTCATCTATCTTTTTTTGCGTTGTCACGATAACGTTTAGGCGTTTCCCCCATATATTTCTTAAAAATGCAATAAAATGATTTCATATCTGAAAAGCCACATTCAGTGGCAATATCTGCAATATTGTCGGATGTTGATGAAAGCTTTTTACAAGCCTGTTTTATTCTGATGTCTGTAAGAAATTCGTGTATTGAAAGTCCTGTCTCTTGCTTAAATATTTTTGATAAATAATTTTGACTGAAGAACATACGTGATGCAATTTCGTCGATCTTTATCTTCATATTGTAATTCTGTTCTAAATACTGTGTAATTTCAAGCACGGTATTCCTCTGAGTATCAGAAAGCCTGTTTTCGTCAACAGTCTGAATTTTCCGCAGAAGTCTTATGATTATTTCTGCAGTATAAAGTCGAATCAAATTGATATACCCGGTTCTGCATCCTTTATATTCACGGTATATCTTTTCAAAAACAAGCCCCAACTCATACGAACAATTAGGAATAAAATTAAATCTTTCCTTAAACCCCTTTTCATCGGGAAACATAGAAAAGAACAGAAATGACGAGCTCAGCAGAGAAAAGTCATCACTAGAGAGACAAGAGTTATCGAGAAAGTCGGGGGTAAACATCAAATCATAAGCAAGAAATTTCTCACCGTACTCCTTATCTTCAATAAACGCGTGTGCTTCGTCACAATTTATAACCGAAACATCTCCTTTTTTCACGTAATATTCCTTGCTATCAATTATATGCTTCGCACGTCCTGAGATAATATATACGACCTCAACGAATTTATGCTTATGCAAAACCCCCACATACTCACTACACTCATTTGAAAGATGAATGTGAACGGGGTTATGCTTAAAAAAATAATCCTTCTTTATGGTAGCGACAGCCACAACATCCCTTCTTTCAACCCTTTATATCTATAATTTATATCAATCCATATCGATTGTCAAGCAAAAGTGCTATCAAAATGAAATTTTCCTACTTTTTGATTACATTTTCCTATTGAATGATGTACCATATCATATTATAATTGTTAATATACTGTAATAAGGAGTGAATATATGAAGGTAAAAAGTGTATGTGGAGAGCTTGACAGACAAGAGCTCGGCAAAGTAACCACTCACGAGCACGTGCTTCTCGACCTCACTGCATTTTATCAAGAGCTTCCCGTAGAAGATATTGACGACCCTGCAACACAAAAGGTTGAAATGTGGAACCTCGGAATACTCAGCCGTGACTGTTACGCCCTCAAGGACAATTTAAGGCTTGATAACGAAGACACTGCAACAGATGAATTATTGAAATTCAAAAAAGCGGGTGGAAATACTGTTGTAGATGCCTCACTTCCGGGAATTGGACGCGATCCGGAAGCACTCGTACGTATTTCAAAATCTACAGGTCTAAACATAATTATGGGTACGGGATTCTACGTCGGCGAAACACATCCAAAGGAATTTGACAGTATGACCGACGGAGAGATTGCTGAAATAATGATCTCTGAACTCTGTAATGGCATAAACGGCGTTTGTGCGGGCTATATCGGAGAAATAGGTATCAGTGAGATTTTTGACGACAAAGAAAGGCGTGTACTGCGCGCCGCAGCTATTGCAAGCAACAAGACCGGTGTCGCAATAAATGTACATATTAACCCTTGGACTGTTAACGGAATTGAAGCAACTGACATTTTGCTATCTGCCGGAGTACCATCTGACAGAATCTGTATCAGTCACATCGACGTTGAAAATCGCGAAGACTACATTTACACGCTTTTGGAAAAAGGCGTTTACGTGGAATTTGACAACTTCGGTAAGGAGTATTATATCAAGCGAGAGGTTAGAAACTCAGGCTACGGTCTTTTTGTTCACGATACAGACCGCGTGAAACTTCTAAAAAAGATGATCGACGACGGTTATATTTCACAAATACTTTTATCTTGTGATGTGTGTTTGAAAAACCTCCTCCACAAATATGGAGGATGGGGTTACGACCATTTGCTCAAAAATATCGTTCCGATGATGGAGGACGAAGGAATCACTGAAGAACAGATAAATACAATGCTTATTAAAAATCCTGCCGAATGGCTGTGTGGAAAGGAAGAAGAATAATAATGATCAACATTCCGTCTATCCCTCTTGAAGAATACAAGGAGAGAGTAAAAAAGGTTCAAGAAACCATGAAAAAGGATGGCTTCGATCTCATCCTATGCTACGGTAACGAAGCCGAGCCGCAGTTTGTAAGATATTTTTCAGGCTACTGGCCCTCATTTGAGTCTGCGGGTGTACTCATTGCAACAGAAGGCGACCCAATTCTCATTATTGGTCCCGAAAGTCTCACGTATGCAAAGGACCGCTCAAAAATTGAGACTATCTGCCGTCTTATTGCATTCAGAGAATCCTCAGACCCCGAATATCCCGGCGCAAAACTTGACACATTTACCTCTGTTTTTGAAAAGCTTATAGGTAACAAAAAGATTACTCGCTTTGGTGTTGCAGGACGCTCTCTTATGACCATCGGTGTATATGAGGCACTAACAGATGCACTCGCCCCCTATGGTAATATAAAGGCTGAAAAGGCAGACTACGTTGTAAATAACATACGTATGCACAAAACCGAAAATGAGCTTGAATGTATGCGTGCTGCTGCAAAAATTACCGCAAAGACCTTTGATTACGTTCTTGAAAACATCCACGTAGGTATGACAGAACAACAGGTTGTAGGTCTTGCTATCGGAAAAATGCACGAGCTTGGTGCCGAGCGTGAATCCTATCCCGCATGGGCACTTACAGGTAAGGGCTCCAATCAGGCAATAAGCCGTCCGAGAAACAAAAAAATCGAAAAGGGCGATATGATGTTTATACAGATCGGTGCAAGAGTTGATGGCTACGCATCCAGTATAGGCAGACCCGTTATATTCGGCAAGGCGACCCCTGAGCAAAGAGAACTCATCGAAGTCGGTTATAAGGCTCAGGCTGCGGTAATTGATATGCTCAAGGTTGGCGCTCCCGCGTGTGAAATTGCAAAGAAACATATCGAAAATGTAACAAACTGGGGCTATGGAGATTGGTTGCTTTACGGTCCTTGCCACGGTAACGGCACTATGGAAGGTGAAGCTCCCTGGATCGAGACTAATGCAGATTATCTACTTGAAGAAAATATGAGCTTCTGTGTTGACATCTTCCTAGGCTCTGCTGAAACAGAAACAGGTCTTCGTATGGAAGACGTTGTTTGCGTAAAAAAGGACGGCGTTGAAAATCTTACAAACTACCCCAGAGAGCTTTTTGAAATAGATTGCTAAAATTAATACAACTTAAAAGAGCATCCATCTGATATGCCCCCCGAAAGTGTCTAACTTTTTTGGGGGCATATCACTTTTCTGCCTTTATTTTATCATTATTTACTATATCCTTGTCTATATTTCCAAATTACTTTTATGCACTTGATCAACCACGACACTACGTAATAAACAATTACACCTACAAACGTCAGTACAAGATAATAAAGAATCCCAAAAAAAGCACGCTTAAGCTCATTCGCGTTTATAAATGATTCAACAAATCCCAATATTCCCGTAACGGTCAACGGAAAATACAGCTTCAAATTTTTCGTGATAAGCTTGGAAATTATACCGTGAAAAACTAATATAGGCGGAAATATACTGGAAATAAGCCACAAATCATAATCTATGTACCAGCCTACTCTGTGATTCGGAACATTATTCAAGCAAAAAAATGCAATAAATAATATTAGAGAATACACCGTGTAAATAATAATTCTCTGCTTTTGATTTAGCTTTTTCATTTTAACACCCTTAAACTATGTATTATTTTCATATCTATTATAGCTTAACAATCGGTATTTGTAAAGCATACGTTACTTGCATTGACTCACTTTTCGTCAAGTAATGCTTGCAGCATTACAGTGTCTCAAAGATATAATCCGAATGAAAACGAGAAACAAAAAACAGAAGCACCTGTTACTATGGCGAGCTATATATACAGCTCCCAACGTAGGCAGAATGCTTCTGTGCATTTATCGTATCAAATAAATACTAAATTGTCAATATATTAACTGCTATCTTTTACAATATATTCTTCAAATGCAACAGCGGATAAGGATAGCATTTCTCTAATCACGCGTCTTTGATTGAATGTCATGGCAATCATTTTTACAGATTATAATAACGATTTATTTTCAGTATCAAAAAGAATATAAATCGTTTAATATATCGTTTTTTAATCAATATGCAACGGCTTGAAGTTTATTTAGAATTTGCTTGAATTTTTCTTTATGTTCGCACAAATGATAAAGACTACGTTCATCTTTTAAATCACTCATAATACCGTCCAGCAAAATTTTACTGCTAATTTCCGGCTTTGACTTGGACGTATTTTGTTTATTATACTCAAGTCGATTCACAAGCAAAGAATTATGCTTTAAAGAAATAGGTAATGTATCAAAAGCTATTGTGTATTCAGCACATTTATACAAATACTCCAAAGCCTCGTCTATTTTGCTTTGCTTCAAAAGTAGTATCGCTATATCCTCGTATGTATTTGCAAGACGAATATATGAAAAAGTATAATCATCTTTTTCATACACGATTTCATAAATGTCAATTATCTTTTTCAACAGTTCTATTTTATTTTCATCTGAATAATCATCACTGTGAACCATACAAGTAACTGTCTTCCAAAAAAAATATGTCAATTTCTGAATTGTTTCTTGACAATACTCTATTCTTCCATTGCCACTTAAAATTTCCGTCAAAACTGCCTCTTCAGTATTATACATTGTAGGTAAATCTGTTGCAAGCTTGATTGCTTTATCTGTTTCATCATTTCTATACAAAGAAAGACACATATCCGCCAAAGATTTACACCTAATTTTGTTGTCTTTGCAAAATTTCAAAATCAATTCATACAAATCCATAGCCTCTGCGTGATTTCCTTTTCTCTCTTCAGCAGTGTTGCCATACCCGTCAAGATAAACCGCTAAATCAGACATAATAAGAAAATCATTCGGAAAATTATACAATCCTTCTCGTAATGCAGAAATACAAGCTTCAACGTTACCGTTCGAACTATTTTCCCGAACTTTCATCAAAATCTCACTTCTTTTTTCTTGAAGGTATATTTCATTAATTCCAAAGATTTCATCAATCGACACTCCAAAAAAATTTGCAATCAATGGCAAAAACGTTATATCGGGATATCCCTCGCCACGTTCCCACTTTGAAATTGCCTGAGAAGAAACACCAATAAAAGAAGAAAGCTCCTCTTGTGTAATATCTCTTTCTTTTCTCAATCGTCTTAAATTTTCAGCAAGATTAAATTTCATAAAATCTCCTTATGCATATAAATAGTAAACAGCGCTGTTTCTATATTCATTATATACTTTTACAATCGATAAATCAATAAACACTTTGATGGTAACAATTCTACGAAGCGTTTGTTTTTATTATGATTTGAATACACAATGAAAAACAAAAAAGGAGCAAGATGTATTTCAACCTTTCTCCTATAAAGATATTTAGTTCAACGAATTGGAATTTGTCTTACAATAACTTTATGTAAATTTGTACATCATTACCGTGATTATTTTTATAAATGTATCCATCTGTTTCAAATCCAAGCTTGTTGTGCAGAGCAATACTTGCAGTATTATTTACTCTGATTTGTTGTGACATTAATTTGTACCCTTTATTTTTAGCTATTTTCATTGCAAGCATCATAGCTTCTGTCGCAATTCTTTGTTCACGATAAGATTCAAATATTTCAGGTCCGCAAGAAATAACACTTGGAGAATGTTGGTACAATGATATCGTTCCAACAATTTCCGTCCCCTTCACGACTGCAAACATTTCGAAATATTTGCCTGCGAATTCTTTTTTCTGCCATTTTACAATCAGCTTTTTAACTTCGTCAAGGGATATATTAGCACTTTGTTTTTGATGAAATTCTATTGCATCGCTTTCAGTAAAATTTCTCAGCAAAATCACCGCCCGCGCCTCCTTTGTCAAATTCAAGCTTTTCTAACTGTTTTATAATCTATTAAGATAGAAAAGCTCTGACCCATATTATAACATACTTTTGCTCATTTGTCATATTATAGAGATAAAATTAATGAAATTGCTAACGTATTTATACATCACTATTTTAAAAATATGTATTTTTCATTCATCAGCACTCACGTATGACAGAGAAAAATAAAAAAGGAAGCAGAAAACTGCTTCCTTTTGTGTGTCAGCGACGACCTATCTTTCCGGGCCGCTTCCAGCCAAGTATTGTCGGCATAATTGAGCTTAACTACCGTGTTCGGAATGGGAACGGGTGTACCCTCAACAACAAAGTCACTGACTATCAAGATTCAACTATTGTTGTACCCTGAAAACCGAATAGAGAA
>JAFSID010000012.1 GCA_017439965.1 Clostridia bacterium
TCGTCTGCATTGTTGAAGTTCTTTCTTTTAAAATTTGGTTAATTGACATTGTTTAAATTCCTTTCGTAATATAATTTTTTTGCTCGCAACGTTTGCAACCGTCACGAAAGCCGTAAGAAATATTTCTTGGGCTGATTATACTACAAAGGGCATATGACTTACCACGGTATTGACCTGACACCGACCTGACATTGTATGACTTGGAAAAGAAAAAAGAAAGTGAGTGCAAAACACACTCACTTAAAAATTATACACAGATAGGGTAACGCTTTGAAGCAAATCGGTATTTCTTACCGACCTCACCCCGTCGTGCCTTTGGCATAAGCCTCAGAAGCTCAAGGTAAAGATGCTCCTTTGAAGACCGCGCAATGCGGTAGATCTGTCTCTCACAGTAAGAAAAGGCGGAAGCGATAGCAATATTCTTCATATCGTAGAAATAACGGCAGATAAGATAATTCACCTCGGACGGCTCGTTCATTCTTGCCATTGCCGCCTGAAGCCTTGCGGTAGCGTAACGCAGAATCCTCTCACGGCGCACAAGCTCGCGGTCAACGTGACTCATATCGTGAACGTAATTAGAGGATGAATCGTACACAAACATCCGCTCGTTGTCTCCCTTGAAGCATTCGTGCATACGCTTCATTTGAGTATAGGTGTTCCGATATTGCAAATAAAGGTCAAGATATTTGTCTATTCTCATTCCTCCACCCCCTTGCGACAGCTATTATGGCGGATAGAGCTGATAGAGCTTTCGAGTATATCAACCTCTTCCTCAAGTGCCTCAATAACCCACGCAAGGTCTGACTGCACGCTTTCGTGTTCCTCGGAGATACACGTTGAAGCTTTCTTTAAAAGCGAAACCGCACACTCCAAATCGTCTCTCTCATCATACATTTTTTCCAAACACTTTTCATTCATTTTAATCTCTTGGTCTAACATACGTGACCTCCTCCTTTCAGCGTTTTTGGTGAACTGATTTTACCATATTTCGCAATCCAAGTCAATACCAAATTACGAAATTTCGTAATATTTTAAAAGATGTCATACTATGTCATACCCTATAAACCAAAAAAAGCGGCTGGTAGCCGCCGACAATTCTCGCCTATCTTAATCTATGCACACACTCAAACAAAGTAAAACGGCGAGGTCGTATTAAATGTAATTTCTTAGTATACAAAAAAGAAAACCCACAAGGAGTTTTCTCTTTTGTGTTATTTAAGCTCTACGACGGTAACACCGAAGTCACCCTCACCGTAAGCACCCGCGCGGTAGCTTGCGACTCGTCTGTCGCCCTTAAGATACCGCCACATAGCCGCACGGAGAGCGCCCGTACCCTTGCCGTGAATGAGAGTCACCGACAGAAGTCCTGCACTCTGTGCGTCGTCAAGATACTTATCAACCATAAACCACGCGTCGTCGCCCGTCATACCTCTGAGGTCAATTTCCGCCTTGACCTGCGGACGAGCCGACCAGGTAGCGCTCTTTTTCTGCTTCTTCTTATCGTCACCGCTCTTAAGACCCGTAAGAATACGGAGAGTGGTATCCTTGACCTTCATTGACATATTACCCGCACGCACGGTAACGGTATTGCCGTTGATCTTCTCAACGGTACCCTCCTTGCCAATACCCGTAATAAGCACCTTGTCGCCAACGACGAGCGCACGCGGTAATTCAGCCTCGCCCTCGTCAATCTCCATTTTACTGTCCGAGCGCTTTTCACCCTCCTTAAGAGAGGCGCGAAGCTCACTTCTCGTTTTTTCGTAATTTTCTCGGAAGGCTTCCTTGTCCTTTTCCTTCTTCAGCTTATCAAGCTCGGCAAAAACGTACTCGCAAGAGCTACGGGCAGCAGTAATCATACGGTTAGCCTCAACTCTCGCCTTTTCAAGCTCGTTTTCGGCAGAGGAAAGAAGTCTCTCGCGGTCACGCTCTGCGGTAGAAAGCTTTTCCTCAAGCTCTCGCTTTATAGCCTCTGCCTCGGCGTGAGCCTTTTCAGCCTGAAGCCTTTGCTCCTCAAGACGCTCTATAACCTCCTCAAAGCGCTTGTTTTCGCTATGCACGTTAGCCTGCGCCGACGCAATTATTTCGGGAGAAATACCAAGCTTTTCGGAAATAAGAAAGGCATTCGAGCGACCCGGTGAGCCGATTATAAGCTTATAGGTAGGACGGAGAGTCGAAACGTCAAACTCACACGCGGCATTCTGCACACGCTCGGTCTCAAGCGCATAGGTCTTAAGCTCTGCGTAGTGAGTGGTTGCAACGGTAATTGCCCCTCCCCTTCTGCAATGCTCAAGAATGGCCTCGGCAAGTGCCGCACCCTCAACGGGGTCGGTGCCTGCACCGAGCTCGTCAAAAAGTATAAGGCTCTTATCCGACAGATGAGAAAGCATTTTAACGATATTCACCATATGTGACGAGAAGGTTGAAAGCGATTGCTCTATGCTCTGCTCGTCTCCGATATCCGCAAGCACGGTTTCGAAAAATCTGAGAGTCGAGCCATCCTCGGCAGGTATATGCAGACCCGTCTGCGCCATCATAACGAAAAGTCCGACGGTCTTAAGGCATACGGTCTTACCGCCCGTATTGGGACCCGTTATAACGAGAGTATCCCAGTCCCGTCCCACGTTGATGCTGACGGGCACAACCTTGTCCTTGTCAATGAGCGGATGTCTGCCACGGACGATGCTTATCTCGTCCCTTTCGCTGATTTTGGGCTGAGTTGCCTTGAGATGTACGGCAAGCTCGGCACGTGCGAAGATTACGGCAAGTGAAATTATGAGCGAATAATTCAAAAGGAGCGCGTCCTTCTGTCCCGCAACGAGTGCGGAAAGGGCTGCAAGTATCTTTTCAATCTCACGCGCCTCCTCGTTTTCCAAAACGCGAATCTCGTTGTTGAGGTCAACGACGCCCGAAGGCTCGATAAATACAGTTGAGCCCGAAGCGGAGGTGTCGTGAATAAGACCCTTGATTTCATTTTTACATTCCGCCTTGACCGCAAGCACCCATCTGCCCGAGCGTTGAGTTACTATATTTTCCTGCAAAAACTTCGTGTAGCTCGGAGAGGTAATATATTTCTGGAGCGTTTCACGCACTCTTGCACCCGCGCTTCTTATTCTGCGACGGATGGTTGCAAGCTCGGGTGACGCAGTGTCGGCAATAGCGTCCTCGGACAGAAAAACGTTCTTTATCTCTGCGTCGAGGTGAGGAGTCGGCTGAAGAAGGGCAAACCTCTCC
Source organism: Clostridia bacterium (assembly GCA_017439965.1). Lineage (GTDB taxonomy): Bacteria > Bacillota > Clostridia > Oscillospirales > SIG627 > RGIG6353. Next base: position 3,232 of record JAFSID010000012.1, read on the forward strand.
TCCAGAATCCCCGCGTCATTCTCGCTGTACGCCTTAAGGGATTTCGTGCAGGCGGTAAGTCTGCCTATATTGAGAAGCTCTGCGGGAGTCAGCACCGCACCCTTGTCGGCACGGTCAACCGAATCGGCAACAGCACGCACTCCGAAGAATGAGGGCTGACCCTTTTTCTCCAAAAGCACGCGCGCAACCGCCGTCTCGTTAAGCTTTTTCTGCGCCTCTGTAATATTGGTCTCGGGAAGAGTTGCAAGAATCTCCTCCTTAGCCCCCTCAAGAGACGTAAGGCTTGCCCAAAGAGCAAGTATTTTATCGTATTCAAGTGTTTTGGCGGCGTGATAAAACGCCGTTTTCTGTTTTTTAGTAGTCATTTCAATTCCGTTAAATTCTTAATATTATTTTTATAGTATTCAAGGGCTGAGGTAGCGCAGTCAAGGTGGCTCACCGAAAATTCCTCGGCAAGACGGCAAAAAGCCCTCTCACCCGACTCCTCGGAAAAGCGTATTCCGAAGGCGGCAGTATCAGAAATTGACAAAAGCCTTTCAACGCCGTTTTTCATAGACTCGGAAAGAGGAATCCTTTCCTCCTGCGAAAAGGTCTCGCAGGTCTCACAAAGCACTCCACCCTCATACGGCAGAAACCATCCGTGTGAAAACGGCTTACCGCATCTTGCACAGCTATCAAGGTCGGGATAAAAGCCGAGGCTTGCCATAAGCCGAAGCTCGAAGACCGCCTTTACGACTGACGGTGACGTTTCCATCCTGTTAAGAGTGGCGAGAGTCGTGCCCAAAAGTCTGTAAACGATCCCTGCATCCTCCTCGGTGAAGGTCACGTCGTGAGCAAGAGTAGAAACGTAATTTGCCACGGCAAGTGCCTCAAAATCAACACCCTGACGGATGAGAGGCTTTATAAGTGACGCGCTCGAAAGTGTCGATGCTTCGTTACGGGTTGAAAGCACAAACTCGGACAGAGCGTAAAGCACACAAGCCGAAGCGTTTTTGCTTTTGGGACTGAAAATGCCCTTTGCCGAGAATTTTTCAAGTCCCGTTTCGGTTATGACGGTTATATACGCCGACGAATCGGCAAACCGTGTTTTTTTCAGTACAATGCCCTTAATCGTTCTATACATCTCTTTAAAAAAGGCTGCAAAACCCTATCTCAGTGACCTTGAGTTTTACAGCCCGTCTTTTATTCCTCGTCAAAATTCAAGCCGAAGTTGGTAATCGACGCAACGCTGTCACGCCAATTCTCTTTAACCTTTACCCAAAGATTCAGGTTGACCTTCGTACCGAAAAACTCCTCCATATCCTCACGGGCATAGGTGCCTATCTTCTTGAGCATAGCACCGTTTTTGCCGATTATAATGCCCTTGTGTCCTGCTTTTTCGCAGAAAATCTCGGCGCGGATATCAAGCAGATGTCCTCGGATGTCACGAAAGCCCTCGATAACCACCGCGGTACCGTGAGGCACCTCGTCGTCAAGAAGTCTCAAAAGCTTTTCACGGATAATTTCAGCCGCAATAACTCGCTCGGGCTGGTCGGTAAGCATATCCGACGGGAAGAGCCAATCTCCCTCGGGAATGTGAGGGTCAAGCTCTGAAAAGATGTGCTCGGTATTGTCACCCGTTGCGGCGGAAATGGGGATTACAGCCTCAAACTCATAATCACGGGTGAAGGTCTCAATGGTCTTTAAAACGTCTCCCTTCTTGGAAACGTCGGTCTTGTTGATAAGGAGTATCACGGGACAGCTCTTCGTAACCTTGTCAAGCATCTCCCTTTCAATCTTGGTTATCTCCTCCTTGGTCTCGGTCACGAAAAGCACCACGTCAACATCACCGACAGACGAGTTGATTGCCCTTACCATACCCTCTCCGAGCTTGGTCTTGGGACGGTGCATACCCGGAGTATCAAGAAAAACGTACTGTATATTCTCACGCACCAGCACGCCCGTAATTCTCGTACGGGTGGTCTGAGGCTTCTTGGAAACGGCGGCAATCTTTTCGCCGAGAAGATGATTGAGCAGAGTGGATTTTCCGACGTTGGGGAGTCCTATAATTGCTATAAACGCTGTTTTGGGAGTCAAATCTTTCATTGTGAAATCCTTTTCCTTTAAATTAGCCTCTGTCAACGAATACGGGATCGCCGTCACCGTCGTCAACGGGCTTTTTGTCTGTATAATAGGGGTCTATCATAACCCTCTTGATGTTAGGCCATGCGGCGTAGGTCGTGATAAAGCTTGTAAGCGCAAAGGTGATAAAGAATGGGAAAAGTCCGCCAATCGGCATAATAAACCAATAAAGCAGAAGGTTAATTACAATCACCGCGAGTGCACCGAAAAGTCCCACAAGGTTACGCTTGAAGCCGATTATTGAGAAAATAAATGCGTTTTTGAAAATCTTTCTCACGGGAAGCTTAAAGGTTATGAGTATCGGATAGAGGTAAAAGCGTGACATAGTATAAAGCACGCCGAGTATAAGACAAATGAAAATACCGATTGAGAAGAAGAAGGAATACTGATAATTGGTGAGATAAAATACCGATGCAAACATTATCATCACTACGATAAGGATATCAAGCACGCCGACGAGCAGTCCCTGACCGAAATTCTTCTTGATGGCAATGAAGAAATCGTCGGGCATATCGACGTATTCCTCCTTGGTATAGCCTCTTAAAATATACGCCATACCCGTGTTGGCAAGTCCGAAGGTGAATACAGCAAGAGCAGCCACTCCGAAAAGTATAAGGGTTACGGTGCCGTAGCGTGACATAGTCATCTGCACTCCCGCCGTGCCCATAAGTGCGGCAAGCTCGGGAGACTGACCGCTCAGGGTCTCGATTCCCGAAAGGATAGCCCAAAGAGGATCGGACGGAGTCGAGAAGGAATAGTCAAACCATCCCGACAGTGCAAAAAATCCTACGAGCAAGGGAAAATTAACCACAAGCCAAAGAAGGTTGACCTTTATAAGTCCCCATATCTTACGTTTTAAAAGCGGGAAGAAATTCTGAAAGGTGAAAAGCTTTGACGAGCCTTTTTTGACACCCTTACCGGGCTTTGTGTAATCAATGGATAATATCGGTTTTTTCATTATACCTCCTGAATTTTAGAAAAGAGAAGTTGAAAGTGCTCGGAGCAGAGTCAACAAAAGTGTGCCGAGTGACAAAAGGACATAAAAGCCCGTATAGGTAAATATGTATCTGAAATTGAAAATCCCACGAAAGTCACCCACGTTAAAGAGTGAGCCTGTAAACAGCTCGGGGCGTGAGCCCTTTTTAGTGTCGGTAAAAAGCCTCACGGCAGACAGGGTAACGAGGGTTGCCCAAAGAATGAGCAGATAGGATACGGCGGTTGAAAATATAAGCTCAAAAAGGCTCAGCGCGAGCCGTCCGCGTCCCATAAGATACGCCGTTTCAGCACCGTTGAAAAGTCCCGTTGCAACCACCGTCAAGGCGGAGGTCAAGGGCGCGTACACCGTAGGTCCTGCAACGTAAAGCAGAAAAAACGGTGCGAGAAACACAAGAAAAACCGAAAAGGCAGCCTTAAAGCCCGTATCAATTGCCGAAAGAAAATATCCGTATACAGAGGTGAGAGGCTCAAGCCTTGCACCTCTGTACAGTATTGTACCCGTAATAAAGGATATAATAAACGATGCGAAAAAAATGCCGAAGCATAGTCTCCACGATTTGAATTTAAAGCGTAAAATTGCTTTGACGTCGTCTTTCATAGCGCACCTCACATTCTATAAATGCTTATGCGCCGTAACGGGATTTTATTCTTTTCCTCTAAGTGTAAACAGAGCCTCTGCAAGACACGCCGAGGATGCAAGAAGTCTGACGTGCGCTCTGTCGTTTTCGTACGGGAAGAAGTAACGCTTGGTATAGGTTTTCTTCTCGGTTGAAACACCTACGAAAACGAGTCCTACGGGCTTGCCCTCGTCGGAGGTCGGGCCTGCAAGTCCCGTTACCGAAACGCCGATATCCGCACCCGAAAGCTCTCTTATACCGCGCGCCATTTCCTCGGCACACTCGGCACTGATAACACCGAATTTTTCAACCGTCTCGCCCCTCACTCCGACAAGCCTTTGCTTTGCCGATGCGGCGTAGGTTACGACACTCATATCAATAACGCTCGACGCACCCGAAACGTCGGTAACCCTCTTTGCACAAAGGCCTCCCGTACAGCTTTCGGCAAAGGATATCTTCTTACCCGATGCGCGAAGCTCGTGCACGAGCGCCTCCTCAAAGGAGTCCTCAAAATCCGTCCAGAAATAGTCACCGAGTCTGCGCCTTATCTCCTCAACAACGGGCTCGATTTGTGCAAGGCATTCCTCCTCGCTCTCTCCCCTTGCGGAAACTCTGAGCATAGACTCGCCGTTTTTAGCGTAGGGTGCGACCGTAGGAGCTTCAAGGGAAGTCAGATCCTTAACGCGCTCGTCCATTGCCGACTCGGCAAGTCCCCAAAAGCGTACCATTCGGGATGCGATTACAGATGCGCCGTATCTTTTTGCAAGATATGGCATAACGTCCTCGCGGAACATAGGCCCAAGCTCACGGGGAGGACCCGGAAGCGCAATTATAAGCTTGCCGTCCTTTTCGGTTATAGTACCCGGAGCCATACCCTGACGGTTTTCAAGCACGATAGCGCCCTTGGGCAAAAGTGCCTGCTTTTTATTATTTTCGGTCATTACCACGCCTTTGCGACGGTAATAAGCCTCGATTTTTTCGAGAGTCGGCGTATGATATTCAAGCGGAATATCCATAGCCTTTCCAACGGCTTCAAGAGTCAGGTCATCAACTGTCGAGCCGAGACCGCCCGACAGAACGAGAATGTCTGAGGTATCAATTGCCTCGCGTATTGAAAAAACAAGACGGTCAAGGTTGTCACCGACCGTCTTGCGATAATACAGATTGATACCAAGCTCTGCAAGTCCGACCGAAACCGTGTGAGAATTTGTGTCCAGTACGTTACCTAAGAGTAATTCCGTGCCGACACAAAGGATTTGAGCACTTGGTCTTTTCTTCATAATCAGTCAAAAATAGTGCTGATGGGGCTGTCATCGTAAATGCAGGTGATTGCCTTTGCGAAAATGTCAGCAGTAGAAAGGAGAGTGAACTTGTCGAGCTTCTTTTCAGCGGGAAGCTCAATAGTGTCAAGGAGAACTACCTCCTTGAGAGGACTTGCCTGGAAGCGCTCAATTGCAGGGCCCGAAAGAACTGCGTGAGTTGCGCAAGCATAAACCTCAACTGCTCCGCCGATTTCGATAAGAGCCTTAGCGGCGTTGCAGATAGTACCTGCGGTGTCAATCATATCGTCAACGAGAATTGCTCTCTTTCCGCGAACGTCACCAATGATGTTGCAAACCTCGGAAACGTTTGCTCTTGCACGTCTCTTGTCAATAACCGCAAGAGAGGTGTTGCAACGCTGAGCGAATGCTCTGGAACGGGAAACTGAGCCAAGGTCGGGAGATACAACGACGGTGTCCTCACTCATATTGGGGAACTTCTGACAGAAATATTTAGCAAGAAGAGGAGCACCCTGAAGGTTGTCAACGGGGATGTCGAAGAAGCCCTGAATCTGAGGTGCGTGAAGATCCATGGTAAGAACTCTGTCTGCGCCTGCGGTGGTAATAAGGTTAGCAACAAGCTTTGCGCTGATCGGATCGCGAGCCTTTGCCTTTCTGTCCTGACGCGCATAACCGAAGTAAGGGATAACTGCGGTGATACGTCCTGCGCTCGCACGCTTGAGTGCGTCGATCATTATAAGAAGCTCCATAAGGTTATCGTTTACGGGATAGCTTGTGGACTGAATAACGAATACGTCACGTCCTCTTACGCTCTCGCAAAGGGATACGCTTATCTCACCGTCAGAGAAGGTCTGAACGATGCTCTCGGAAAGAGGAAGATGTAAATCATCTGCTATCTTATTTGCAAGCTCCTTGTGTGAATTGGCGGTAAAAATCTGAATGTTCTTGCCGTGTGAAATCATAATTGTCTCTCCTCGTACGCATTTATTTTATAACATAGGAAATTGCACGCAGAATGTGTGCAATTGCGTGTTCAAAAAAAGTCTTCCTTAAAATTGTAAGCTTTGCGAACATCGGTTGCCGAAGGCGACTTTTTTATAACATAGGAAATTGCACGCAGAATGTGTGCAATTGCTTGTTCAAAAAAGTCTTCCTTAAATTTGTGAGCTTTGCGAACATCGGTTGCCGAAGGCGACTTTTTTATAACATAGGAAATTGCACGCAGAATGTGTGCAATTGCGTGTTCAAAAAAAGTCTTCCTTAAAATTGTAAGCTTTGCGAACATCGGTTGCCGAAGGCGACTTTTTTATTTTCATATATATTATAATAAAAGCTCAACGATTTTTCAAGTGTTTTGGCGTAATTTGTAAAACTTTTAGAGTAATTTGTTATAAAACAACAGTGTTTGACAAGAAAAAGGGCTCTGCTTTTTAGCAAAACCCATAATTTTTTCTTTATAAGCCTAAAAGGGAAACAATTTCTCCCTGACGGCGTGTCATCTCCTTATCCTCGTCCTCTGCCATATGGTCGTATCCGAGAAGGTGAAGAGTAGAATGAGCGGTAAGATAGGCTACCTCACGCTCTATGCTGTGACCGAACTCCTCCGCCTGCTCGGCGCATCTGGTCATACAAAGCACGATATCTCCAAGCACGATTGCCTCGTCGTCAAACGCAACTATCTCATCCTCGTCGTCAAGAGACGGGAAGGAAAGCACGTCGGTTACCGAGTCGTTGCCTCTCCACTCGGCGTTGAGTCTCTTTATCTCCTCGCCGTCAACCGCTGTTACCGACACCTCGGCAATTCTCTCAAAGCCCTCGTATTCAAGCGCCTTTTTAACGGCTCTTTTAACGAGCGCTCGGAGAGAGGGGGTCAGAAGTCTTTCCTCAGTCTTATCGCAGGTATATATCTTATGCTTCATTTTTCAAGTACTCCTCAATTTTTTCAGCAGCCTTCTTGCCCGCGCCCATAGCGAGAATTACGGTAGCCGCGCCCGTTACGGCATCACCGCCTGCAAACACACCTCGGCGAGAGGTCGTAACACCGTCCTCGGCGGTCGTGATACAGCCGTGCTTATCCGATTCAAGATTTTCCGTGGTGGATCTGATAAGAGGATTGGGACGTGTGCCGAGCGCCATTATTACGGTGTCAACCTCAAGCTCAAACTCGGAGTTTTCCACCTTGACGGGACGGCGTCTGCCCGATGCATCAGGCTCGCCAAGCTCGGTCCTTGAGCACTTGAGCGCTCTGACGTGCCCCTTATCGTCCGAGAGGATTTCCTCGGGAGCGGTAAGCATCTTGAATACTACTCCCTCCTCCTCGGCGTGCTCTACTTCCTCAGCGCGTGCGGGAATCTCCTCGCGTCCGCGACGGTATACTATGTACACCTCTTCAGCTCCGAGGCGGATTGCACAGCGGGAAGCGTCCATTGCAACGTTGCCCGCACCGATTACAGCCACTCTCTTTCCTACGGGAGCGGGTGTATCGTAATCCTCGCGGTAAGCCTTCATAAGATTGATACGGGTAAGGTACTCGTTTGCAGAGTAAACTCCGACAAGTCCCTCACCTGGGATATTCATAAACATGGGAAGACCTGCACCCGAGCCGATGAAGACAGCCTTATAGCCCTCCTCGAAAAGCTCGTCAAGTGTAAGCGTTCTTCCGATAACGGTATTATACTCAAATTCAGCACCGCGACGCTTAAGGTCTTCAACCGTTCTTTCAACGATAGCCTTGGGAAGACGGAATTCGGGAATGCCGTAAACGAGCACTCCGCCCGCCTTGTGAAACGCCTCAAAAACGGTTACGTTATATCCGCGGAGCAGAAGCTCGCCCGCACAGGTAAGACCTGCAGGACCCGAGCCGATAACCGCTACTCTCGGAGCGCTTTTATCGGGAAGAGCAACCTCCTCGTCCTCGGTCTTGTAGTCGGCAACGAAGCGCTCGACTCGTCCTATTGCAACGCTCTCGCCCTTCTTGGCTCTGACGCATTTCTTCTCACACTGATTTTCCTGAGGACAAACTCGACCCGAAACGCTTGCAAGACAGTTGTCACAGGAGAGCACCTTCTTTGCCTCGGCAAAGCGACGCTCACTCGCAAGTCGTAAAAACTCGGGAATATTTACTGCAACGGGGCAGCCTTCACGGCAGAGAGGATTTTTACAGTTGAGGCATCTTGAAGCCTCCTGTACAGCCTCCTCCTCGGTATATCCGAGTGCTACCTCCTCAAAGGTAGTTCTTCTTTTCTCCATATCGCAAAGCGACATTTTAGTTTTCGTATTCTGCATATTAGCCATAATCAATTACCCGTTCTGCCTATTTTACACTTGTGATTTTCATGCGCACGTCTCTCGCACTCGGTGTAGGTGCGGTTACGGGACATAAGCTCGTCAAAATCAACCTGATGACCGTCAAAGTCGGGGCCGTCAACACAAGCAAACTTTATCTCTCCGCCTACTCTTACACGGCATCCGCCACACATTCCCGTACCGTCAATCATAATGGGATTAAGGCTGACGATAAGAGGAAGTCCAAGCTCAGCGGTAAGCTTTTCAACGAACTTCATCATTATAACTGGACCTATCGCAATAACGAGGTCATACTTAGCGCCTGCCTCAACCTCGTCCTTCAGCACCTGAGTTACAAGTCCCGAACGCCCGACACTTCCGTCGTCGGTTGTGAGGATAAGTCTGGTGGAGGCCTCGGTCATTTCCTTCTCAAGAATAACGAGGTCTCGGGTCTTGAAGCCCGCTATGATATCAACGTCAACGCCTCTTTCGTGAAGCGCCTTTGCCTGAGGAAGCGCAATGGCACAGCCAAGTCCTCCGCCGATAACCGCAACCCTTTTAACCTGTCCCACTTCTGTCGGCTGTCCGAGAGGTCCTGCAAAGTCGGAAAGGAAGTCGCCCTCCTCAAGCTCGGCAAGTCTTTCGGTGGTAGCACCGACAATCTGGAAAATAACGGTTACGTATCCGCGCTCACGGTCAAAGTCGGCAACGGTAAAGGGTACGCGTTCGCCAACCTCGTCGATCTTCAAAATTATAAACTGTCCGGGAAGTGCCTTTTTAGCCACTCTCGGAGCGTCAACCACAATCTTTACGACGGTGGGGTTAAGAAATTCTTTTTCAACTATTCTGTACATTAAAGGGTCTCCATTTTCGTTTTTTTGATGCTGACAGTAGGAGTCGGCGCTTCTTTTAAGGGGTCGAAGATAAATTTTCTGCAGGTATGCTCGGCAGATACGGGGCCCCTCTTTTTACAAAGCACGCTTTCTCCGTCAAGCATTCTGACTCCAAGCTCACAAAAGGCGCAGGTCTTTTCGGGAATATCTCTCTTTTTCATTTCAACCTCTCAAAATATTTATTACTCTATATTATACGACACATTTTCCGTTTTTGCAAGTATTTCTTCGTGTAATTTGCCACATTAATAAAAGTAATATATGGATTGTGACGAACAGCTTCATTTTCGGATACGCAAGAAATACCAGCGTTGGCAAAAAAATCAAAAATCTTGACTTGATATAATGCTCAAGAGATACCCCGTCGGCGCAAAAGGATATCTGCGCAAGTATCGACAAGCCTCCGAGTGAAAACGCAATTGCAAGAGACACGGGCGAGGTACAAAGACGGGAAGCCGTGCCTATTTCAAGAAACGGTGCGACCCACTCCCGAGCACCGCTCGGCACAAGCGTGAGGATTACCGAAAAGAAAAGCATTGCACCGCATATCCCGACGGCTGAGGAGGTAGCTGAGGAAAGTGCCTCCGAAAAGCCTCGGTATTCAAGAGTACTCTTACTGTCAGCCGTGGCTTTATCCCCGAATGCCATAGCGTAAAAATACAGTAGCCCTATCTGAATTCCCCATAGCCACAGACCGTTTTTTACGCCGAAGACAGATGAGAAAAACACGGGAGAGGCAACGCTTCCGAGTGCAAGCGCCATACCCCCTCCTTCCTCGTTTTCAATAAGGCAGGCGGTCATAGGAAAGCCCGAAAGCTGTCCGCATATAACCGAGGGCGCAAGACTCTGAGACAGACCCGTTTTGCGCCAGATTGCAGTTTTTGATACTGTGCGAGACAACAGCTCAGCCATAGGAGAAAAGCAGAAGGTACGAAGCAAAACGCTTGACGGAAAAAGTACACCGAGCACGACTGCCGACACCGAGGTTAAAATTCCGGGAAGTGCGTAAGACACCTCCTTTGAAAACAGCATAAGCGGAATAAGCATTAAAATTGCAAAAGAAGGAAAAATATATTTCATACAAGCCTCCTTTTTAAATGATATTTTTATCTCTTCCGTCATATGCTTGAGGTGAGGTGATATTTTGGAATTTTTCAACGATTTTATAAAGCCCTACATTTTCTTTTCGGCTGAGGGAATGCTGATAGAGGGCACTGCAAGAATAATACTGTGGGAAAAGGACCGCATTATTCTTGAGGCAAGAGACAGAATAACCGTCTCGGGTGATATGCTTGTGCTTGACCACAAGGGTCGAGGAAGCGTTATGATAAGCGGTCACGTTTACGCGGTGGAGTTTTCCCAATGCTCAAGGTAGCGGTAAAGACAAGCCGTCCCGAAGACGTTCTTTCACGGCTTGTCGATGGAAAAATCGAGTTTTCCGATCCGCAAAGGACCGAGGACGGTATATCCTTTACGCTTCCCGTCCACTGTTATCCCCGATACAAGAGGCTAAGGCTTCCGTCACGGGTGATACTGAGCGGTCCGTTAAAGCTTTTTTGGAGCAACAGACGACGCCACGGGCTTATAATCGGTGCAGTTATCGGTATTTTTTTAATTTACCTCTCGACATTTTTCGTATGGAGTGTTACAATAGAGGGTGAGGGAAATATCCCTCGCTCCGAAATTATCAACACCCTATCCGCTCACGGCTTTTACGTAGGAGTCAACAAGCGGCACGTTGACGTCAACGAGGTTGCCCTCGGCTTTCTTGCGGACAGAAGCGAATTTTCCTTTTGCTCCATAAATATTTCGGGTGCGGTTGCACACGTAGAGCTTCATCCGAGAGAGCCGACACGCTATTCCGAGAAAAACGACCCCTACAATCTCATATCGGATGCAGACGGAGTTATAGTCAAGCTTGAGGTAGAAAACGGACTTGCCTCGGTTGAGGTCGGTGATACGGTTTCAAAGGGACAGCTCATCGTCAGCGGTATTATGGAAAACACAACCAACACCGCCTTCAGACTTGTCAGAGCCGAGGGCAGAGTATGGGCAAGAGTTGAAAAGGAGCTTGTATTTTCGGTCCCGCTCGAATATACGGAAAAGAAATATATCGGAGAAAAAACGGCGATGCGCATTTCGGTCCTCGGCAAAAGGCTCGGTCCCCGTAAGCTTCCCCGTAAAAACGATTACGATATTATAACAAGCCTTGAATACCCCGAGATATTCGGACGGGAATTACCCTTTGCAATGGAGAAAATACTCTATGCCTTTTACGTTGAAAAAACGGTCACGCTTACCGAAAACGAAGCGCTCGTCAAGGCACACGATTTATACAGAAGGCGAGCCTTGACCGAGCTTGACGGCGCGACAGTATTAAGCGAGGATTTCTCTCACACGGTGGAGGACGGTATTCTGACGCTGACCTGTCACGTCGGTGTGATTGAGGATATCTGCACAAGGCAAAAAATCGAAGTAGAATAGTTTGAGGAGAATAGAATGAAAAGTGAAGTAAGTGTTTTTTGTGACGACGTTGAAATAGTCTCCAAGATTTTCGGAGCAGGTGACGTACACGCAAAGAAAATTGAAAAGCATCTCGGCGTTACAATCGTTAACCGCGACCTTGAAATCAAGGTGAGCGGAGATGACTCGGACAAGGTAATAAAGGCGGTAGCCCTCGTCAAGCATCTTGCATCCACGGCTGCTATGTGCGAATACATAGACACCACCCGTGTGGACTATGCAATCGCAATGAGTGACGAAGGCAAGCTTTCCGAGGTATCGGGTCTTGACAACGAGTGCATATGCATAACCCCAAAAGGAAAACCCATCAAGCCCAAAACGGTGGGACAAAAGAAGTACGTTGAGGCAATAAGAGCCAACACCGTCAATTTCGGCGTAGGTCCCGCAGGTACGGGTAAGACCTATCTTGCGGTGGCAATGGCGGTAACCGCCCTTCGAAACAGAGAGGTAAACCGTATCATTCTCACCCGTCCCGCAGTTGAGGCAGGTGAAAAGCTCGGCTTTCTTCCTGGTGACCTTCAGACGAAAATCGACCCGTATCTCAGACCTCTTTACGATGCGCTCTATGAAATGCTGGGTACGGAGGGCTTCCAGAGGCATCTTGAAAAGGGTACGATTGAGGTTGCTCCTCTTGCATATATGCGAGGAAGAACGCTCGACGAGGCGTTTATCATTCTCGACGAGGCACAGAATACCACTCCCGAGCAGATGAAAATGTTTCTCACCCGTCTCGGCTTTGGCTCAAAGGCGGTAGTAACGGGAGATATTACTCAGGTTGACCTTCCCGACGGCAAGACCTCGGGTCTCAAGCAGGCTCTCCGCATAATCTCCGACCTTGAGGGCGTATCGGTTTCCTACCTTTCCTCCAAAGACGTCGTCCGTCACAGCCTCGTTACCAAAATCATCGAGGCATACGAGAAATTCGACAAGGAACGCGAGGAGCGGATGAAGAAATACAAAAGCATAAAATAAGAACAAGGCTCAAGCCGTTATCGGCTTGAGCCTTTATTTTATACGATGTATGCAAAATATGACAGTATTCTTTCTCGACGAAGTGTGTCAAGCGCACTCATTGCATCGGCACGCTTTTCAAAAAGCCCGAAAACCGTAGGTCCTGCGCCCGTCATACGAGCTGCAAAAGCTCCGAGGGAGAGCATTTTTTCACGAAGAGCCTTAACCTCGGGACACGCCTTGAAAATATTCGTCTCAAAGGAATTTGCCATAGCATCCTTAAGATTTAAATAATTGCCCGATTCAAGCGCACGGATAACCTCACCGTGAGAGCCACCAAACACCGTCGGTGACGCATCATAATCCGAATACACTCTCGCGGTAGAAAGCTTTTGAGCGTTTTTAGCCACCACGACGTAAAGCCTTTTCTGGCTTTGCATAATTGGAGTTATACGCTCACCTATCCCCTCGCAAAGCGAGGAGGATTTGGTCATACAAAACGGCACGTCAGCACCGAGAGACAGTGCAAGAGACATGCGCTTTTCCTCGTCAAGCCTGCCGTAAAGCCTTTCCATAAGCTCAATCACCGCCGCAGCATCGGTGCTTCCGCCACCCATACCGCTGTTCGACGGTATAAGCTTTTTAAGACGTATCCTGACACCCTCACCGCTTATCCCTGCCGTCTCGTAAAAGCGTTTTGCGGCAAGAACGCAAAGATTCTTATCGTCGTTTTTTAAATACACGGCGTTGGATTCAAACTCAATTCTGCCTTGACACCTCTCAAGCACAAGCTCGTCGTATAAGGCGATATGCGCCATAACCGAGGTGAGAAGGTGATATCCGTCCTCCCTTTTATTGCCTACCTCAAGCGTGAGATTGAGCTTTGCGGGAGCACGGGTCTTGACCGCATCCATTCTACACCTTTTTCCTGAAGCTTACCTTACTCTCGGTACGATTCATAAGGCGCTTGATATTGCTCTTGTGCATAACGATAACTATTGCCGCAATAAGCACGGATATAGTTGCGGAGAGAAAGCCCTGACCCTGAGAAAACGCATTCAGAAGCAAGGGGTAAAAGAAGGCACAAATGATGCTTCCGAGGGAAATGTACTTGGACATACCGACGATAAGAACGAAAAGTGCCAAAAGACAAAGGAAAACGACGGGGTCAAGAGCAAGAATGGTAACAGCCGATACGACGACACCCTTACCGCCCTTGAATTTGTAAAACACGGGAAAAATGTGACCTAAAATACAGAAAAGTCCTGCAATATAAGCACCGCCCTCACCCATTAAGAGCATAGAGCCGAGCACCGCTACCGCGCCCTTTACACCATCAAGCAGGAAGGTGGCAATGCCTGCGCCTCTGCCGTAGGTACGAAGCATATTTGTAGCACCTGCATTACCGCTTCCGTGAGCCCTTACGTCGTCGTGATAAAAAAGCCTTGAAATGATAACCGCAAAATTGATGCTTCCGAGCAGATAGCCGAAAACGGCGCAGGCAAGAAGCACTACTGCCGCAATCCAGCCCTTGTCATAGGTAAGGGTCTCCATAAACACACCGTCAAAGCTTCTCTTAACAAGACCCTCGTCGGTCTGAAACGCGTTGCTTATACCGTACCTCTCACAAAAGTAAAGAAGCACGTAGCCGTAGCTTTTTAATATTGCAAAGCTCATTCCTTATCTCCCTTCTCACGAATAATAAGACGGATAGGCGTACCTGCAAAGCCAAAGGTGTTACGCAGACAGTTCTCTATATATCTCTGGTAGGAGAAGTGGAAAAGCTCCGCTCTGTTACAGAAAATAACGAACGTGGGAGGCTTAACTCCAATCTGCGTCATATAGTATATCTTCAAAAATTTACCCTTATCACTCGGAGGCTGAACACGGCTTGTAGCCTCTGCAAGCACCTCGTTGAGCATACCCGTCGAAATACGGGTTGACGCCTGCATATTGACGTAATTTATCTCTCCGAAGAGCTTATCAACACGCTGACCCGTCTTTGCGGAAATGAAGTGCAAGGGCGCGTAGGTCATATACGAGAGAGCATTGTACACCTGCTCGGTAAATTCCTTATGGGTATTGTTATCCTTTTCAACGGTATCCCACTTATTGACGCAGATGATGGAAGCCTTTCCCGCCTCGTGCGCAAGACCTGCAATTCTCTCATCCTGAGCGGTAACGCCCTCGCCCGCGTCAACCATAATTACGCAGACGTCACTTCTTTCAAGCGCAAGATTTGCACGGAGAACGCTGTATTTCTCTACCGCATCCTCAATCTTTGCGTTGCGGCGGATACCTGCGGTATCAATGAACACGTACTTACCGTACTCGTTTATGACCTCGGAGTCGATAGCGTCACGGGTAGTACCCGCAATGTCGGAGACTATAACTCTCTCCTCTCCGAGAATTCGGTTAACAAGCGAGCTTTTGCCTGCGTTAGGCTTACCGATAACGGCAACTCGGACGAAATCGTCCTCCTCTTCCTCCTCGGTCTCAGGCGGGAAGTAAGAGATGACCTCATCAAGAATATCACCAGTACCCGTTCCGTGAATAGAGGAAACTGCAATCGGGTCGTTGTCAAAGCCAAGCTCGTAAAACTCGTAAAAGCTGAGCGGAGGCTCGCCTACTCGGTCGCACTTGTTCACCGCAAGAACGACGGGCTTGCCCGACTTCTTCAGGAGAGTGGCGATATCCTTATCCTGCGCGGTAATTCCCGTTGAAACGTCAACGAGCATAATTATAACGTCAGCCGACTCTATGGCAATCTGTGCTTGAGTGAAAATGTGCTTAAGAATAATATCGTCGGTTTTAGGCTCAATACCGCCCGTATCAATGAGGGTCATTTTTCTGCCCGACCATTCGGTTTCATAGTAAATTCTGTCTCGGGTAACACCCGGGGTGTCCTCGACAATAGCAATTCGCTGACCCGAAATTTTATTAAAGAAGGTGCTTTTGCCGACGTTAGGTCTGCCGACTATTGCAACTACGGGTTTTGCCATATTCCTCACTCCTCTGTTATTTTGTATAAAAAGTCTGTGTCACTGTCGGTGGGAACGACGGTTACCTTCAATTCCCTTTCCATATCCTCAAGGCTCACGCCGTCGAGGAACAAATCACCCTCGTGACGAAGGGCGCATCTCGGGATATAAAGATGAGTACCAAGCTCCTTACCCCGAAGCTGTTCAATTATGTCACCGCCCGTCAAAAGTCCCGAAACGGTAACGTTTTCTCCGTAAAAGTTATTCTTTATAACGTATACGTTACACTCTATATTATACCAAAGCTTTTGTATTTTTTCAACAAGAAAACGGATATGCTCGCCTGCGGCAACGCCCGTTGCGACCGAAATTTTACGGCTTATCTCAAAATTGGCTCCGTCCTCCTTGATAAAATCTATCTCGTCAAGGACGTCCTCCTGCATTGAGCGTATCATTCCAACGCCGTTTTCAAGCTGAGGATATCCCTCGTAAAACTCACCGTCGGGAATTTCAACGCCTGCCTTGAGATAAAACTCGTCCGAAACGAAAACCGTTCGCACGCCGTATTTTTCAAGGAATTTTTCTCCCCAGGAATTAACCGTATTGATTACCTCAAGAGCGGAGTTCTTATCAAACGGCTCAAGCGGATAAAGTCCGTTACGGTAACGGGTAAGTCCCACGGGCACGATTGCAATACTGGTGAGCCTCGGTATAAAGCGCTCAAGGTCTGACAAGGTTTTTTCAAGATACCTGCCGTCGTTCACACCTCGGCAAAGCACTATCTGTGCATTAAGCTCAAGACCGCCGTCGTAAAGAATCTGCATCTGGTCAAGAAGCTTACCTGCAAAGCGGTTGCCGAGCATCATACATCTCAGCTCGGGGTCGGTAACCTGTACTGAAATATTGACGGGAGATATGTGCATCTCACAAAGACGGCGAAGCTCGGAATCGGGTACGTTAGTAAGGGTCACGTAGTTTCCGAAAAGGAAGGAAAGCCTCGTATCGTCATCCTTGAAATATATGCCCTCACGCATTCCGTGTGGGTTTTGGTCAATAAAGCAGAAAATACACTTGTTGGAGCATCTCTGCTGCTTATCCATCAAAAAGGTTTCAAAGCCAAGTCCGATATCGTCGTATTCGTCCTTTTTGATTTTAACGGTATAGCTTTTTCCGTCACGCTCAAGCTCAAGCTCAAGCCTTTTCTCGCACATATAAAAGCGAAAATCCAGAACGTCACGAATGGGATGGGAGTTTATCGCAACAAGGCTGTCACCTGCAACGATTCCCGATTTTTCGGCATACGAGCCTCTTTCAACCTCGGTGATACGTACCATAAAAACCTCAGATTAATTAAAAATGAGAGCTGAAAATTGAAACGTTTTAAAAACCGTTCTCTTCAGCATAACGCAATCGGTTTGCAAAAGCACCGATAAAAATTAATTTTCAATCAAAAAAACGTGCCACGCCCAAAAGGGCATGGCACATCCTTTAGAAGTCAAACCGTGCTTCAAGATTAGTCCTGCTTAATGACTTCCTTGCCATTGTAAGAACCGCACTTGGAACAAACTCTGTGAGGAAGGTTGTACTCTCCGCACTTAGGGCATACAGACATTCCGGGCAACTTGAGTTTCCATACACTTGAACGTCTCTTGTTCTGTCTCTGACTTGATACTTTTCTCTTCGGTACTGCCATCTTACTTGACACCTCCTCGTTCTATACTAAATAAGCTTTTAACAAATGTGTTAATCCTCGTCAAAAAAGCCTTCAAGCGCTTTCCAGCGAGGGTCCTTTTCCTTGAGAATGCAGCCACAATCGGCTTCGTTACGGTCGGCACCGCACTTGGGACAAAGTCCCTTGCAGTCCTCCCGACACAGATGCGCCATGGGAACGTTTAAGAAAAACGTTTCTCTTGCAAGCTCGGAAAGGTCTATATTTCCCGACTCGGGAATGATGTACTCCTCGTTGTCCATATTCTCAAGGGCTTCGGCAATAGGTGCCGTAATCCTATGGGTCATTACCCGATTGATAGGGGCAAGACATCTGGAGCAATGAGTTTCGTACTCAACAGTCAGCTCTGCGTCAAGCTCCATATAGCCTGACAGATTGACCGCCGTGCCTTTGATACGGGTTGGGGTATTGACTTCAATTCCGTCAACGTCAAGCTCGGGAGTGAGCAACACGTCAAAGGTAATCTTACGTTCTTCCCCTCGGAGCAAGCCCGAAACATCAAGCATTGTAGGGTTTTGAATGGTATTATTCATAAGTCCTCTGTCGGTCATAGCCAAAAACTGCAAAGTACATTATACACATCTCAGCAAGTTTTGTCAACAATTTTTTTAATTTTTTATAAAAAAGGTTTATTTTGCTGCTTTTGCCGCCTCTTCAATAGCCTCAAGCTCGGCTTTTACGTCCTGATATCCCGAAAGCTTAGCCTTGGTGAAAATCTTGTAGCCGAAGATTGAAGAGTCAACGTTCTTAAGCTTGCCTGACTTCATATAGTTGGTAACGTTGAAGGTGAGTGCAATTGCGGGGCACTCCTCAGCGAGCATTTCCTCTGCCTGATGGAGAAGCTTTGCTCTTTCCTTCATATTAAGCTCGTTTGCAGCCTTGTCGATAAGCTCGTTGTAAGCCTCGTTATCAAAGCCCGTAACGTGAGGCTTGGTGGTCTCATCCTCAAGGGAGATATCAATTACGCTTCCGCTGTACGCTCTTGCAAAGGGAGCGAGGAAGGAGAATGCGTCGGTGGTAAGTCCCTGATAGTCAAGACCGATTACGTCGAAGTTGCCCTTGTAAAGCGCTTCCTGGAAAAGCATCGTTCTCTCGTCGGAAAGCTCAACCTTGAAGCCAAGCTCCTCCCAAACGGTCTCAACGTACTCGGATATCTCGATATCTGCGGTATCACGGGTGGTGGTTATCGTAATAGTATAATCGGAAGGATTGATTCCTGCTTCCTTGATGAGTGCCTTTGCCTCGTCCATCTGCGCCTCGGTATCGTAAAGCTCACCGCCAACCTTGCGGAAGGACTTGGAGGCCTTGGCATCGTGTACGCCGTAGGTTACAAAGCCCGTTGCAGGCTTGGTGCCCATACCCTGAATCTCTGCAATCTCTTCTCTGTCGAGAGCCATGCTGAGCGCAAGTCTTACCTTTGCATTATCAAAGGGAGCCTTGGTGGTATTAAAGAAATAAGTATAGGAAGAAAGAAGATCGTCGGTCTTTATCTTTCTGTCATACTGCTCGTATGCTTCCTTGGAGAAGGAGCTGATGTAGAACATAAGCTTGTTTTCCCAAGCCTCAAGTCTCTCCTCTTCACTCTGGGTGAAATCAACGGGGAACTGATAAGGCTTAACGACCTTCCATTCAACAGTGTCGCTTTCGGGGTCACGGTTGTAGGAGGTGTTTCTCTGGAAGGTTACTCCCTTGCCTGGCTCAAAGCCCTTAAGGGTAAGAGCGCCGTTTGCGGCAAAGTTATCCGCGGAGGAAGCCCAGCTATCCTCTCTGCCCGATACGAGATCCTCTCTTTGAGGAACGAGTGCGGGGCTGGCAACTGTTTCGAGGAAGAGGTCGAGGTCGAAGGGACCGTTGAACTCAACCTTAAGAAGCGTTGCAGATTCAGCATATACGCCAAGGTCGTCCGCGGTAACGAGACCCGACTTAAGCTCCTTAGCGTTTCTGATATTGTAAAGCAAGCAAGCTGCAGGGCTGTTGGTTTCGGGAGAAAGAACTCGACGCCAAGCGTAAACGAAATCGTCTGCCTGAACGGTACGTCTGTCATCCCATCCGGTCTCAGCCTCAAGCTTGAAGAAAAGGAAGTACTCTCCTCTTTCTTCATTTATCTTTGTGTACCATTCCTTCGCTACACCCTTCTGTACCTTACCGTTATCGTCGATATAGGTAAGACCCTCGAAGAGTATACCCGTGTTGAGAACGGTCTCTGCCTCATAGATCATAGGAATGGGATCGTAGGATCTGATCTCATCGGTAACGTAGATCGGAATTACAGCACCCTTGTCATCCTCGTCACGCTTCGCACATCCCGTGAACGTAGCGAATACGAAAAGAGCCGCAAGTGCCAACGCAATTATTCTTTTCATAAAAACCTCCTGCTTTTGCGAAATGTATTCCATAATACTTCACCGTATATAATAACACAAAAACCTTTTTTTATCAATCACAATTTTGAACTTTCCCCTATTTGCACAATAATTTTTTATTTCTTTTGGCAAAATGACCAATATTTTTGAACAAAATACAAATTTTTACCCTTGTAATAGCCCAAATTCGCTCCAAAAAGCGCCTTCACTCACAAAACGGAGGCGTCATATACTGACAGTAGTGCGGCTGCACTAATAACTACGAAAGGATATTTTTATTATGCGTCGGCTTTTATCCTGCCTTTTCGGAAGCCGTCGGAGCTGTTGCTGTCAGCAATGCGTTCTCGGTGGCTACGACCTGAAAAGGCTTTGCTGGGCAAACGCGGGCATCTGCAAATGTGAGCTTACCGAGCAGATGCGACTTACCGAGGAGGGCTTTGAGGAATGGAGAACGGATGCCGTTGCCGTATCCGCACGCTTTATGAACACCTCCGAGGTCCCCTGCGATTTCCGTGGCAAGCCCATTTATCTCAAATGTCAGAAATGCTTCTGCTCAAAGGTATACGTTTTACTCGGTGTTTCCTGCGTCGGAGACGTCATCCTTGAGCTTGACTGTACAACTCTTGGCTGCGGTAAGTCCTTTTATTCCGTCTGCCGAGTTGCCTATATATGCAAATAAAAAAGGGGGGTATCATCCCCCCTTTTTTTGTAGGCTAAAGGCACAAGTAAGAGTGAAGAGGTGCGGTTGAAAACGGGGTAAGGTCCCGTTTTCTTCAATTTATGGGGATTATATCCCCTTAATAATTCGGATTATAACCCTCATAATTAAAAAAGTCAAGGAGGTTATTTTATGATAGTATTCGACAAGCTGTGGGAAACAATGAAAAATAAGGGCGTATCGACCTACGTTCTGCGAGAAAAATGCGGTATCGACTCAAAAACCGTAAGGAGACTTAAAGCCAACGAAAACATTGAAACAAAGACCTTGGACAAGCTTTGCGCCGTTCTTGATTGCAGACTTGAGGATATCGCTGAGTATATAAAGGAATAATGAATGTAGGATGTCGAAAAGACAAAAAGCCTTTTCGAAGCTGATATATCAGCCTCCCCAAAAAGCAAATTGCTTTTTGGACTACATTCATTTGAACGAAAATCGACAGTTTTCTCAAAGAAAACTGTTAGCAAATCAAAGATTTGCTGTCGAAATTCTTGAATTTCGACTTTCGATTATCGTTATAA
>JAFSID010000013.1 GCA_017439965.1 Clostridia bacterium
ATCAGCCTCCCCAAAAAGCAAATTGCTTTTTGGACTACATTCATTTGAACGAAAATCGACAGTTTTCTCAAAGAAAACTGTTAGCAAATCAAAGATTTGCTGTCGAAATTCTTGAATTTCGACTTTCGATTATCGTTATAACAGGAGATGTAAAAAGAGGCTGTGAAAAACTCGTGCAGAATTTTTCACAGCCTCTGATTATTCAAAATTCAGCAAAAATCGGGACAAAAACGCCTTGCGCATTTTCAATCACAGTGGTATAATACGCATATCAAAGCAAATCATCGGAGGTATGAAATGAACGAGCGCTATTATTTCGGAGAGGATAAAAGCATACGCTTTATTTTTCCCATTGACGGCGACTGCCTCAACGCAAACGACGGCGTAGCCGAAGGGAACAAGCTGACCGTGACGGCAAGGGTAAAGGCGCCCGAGGGTCACGAGGTGAAAATATGTGACAAGGTCGCAGAATACAAGGACGGCGTATACGTTGCCGATTTCACCGTCGAGGACAGAGAGACACTTCTCACCGCAACCGATACGACCGACGGCATAACTGCGGAAATCAAGGTGTTCCGTCTCAAAAATTCCATAGGCGGTTACAGACTTTCCTCGGACGACAACATTATGTTCCTTGCCGACATCAATGCGCACAAGGACGAATACAAGTCGATTTTTGAAAATCCCTATCTTGCGGTGTACAAGAAGGCTCACGATTTATACGGCGCCAAGGTTCATCTCAACCTCTTTTACGAATACAACGACGATTCAATGAGACTTTTCGATATAAAGAGAGGCTACTTCAATCTCTCTATGATGACCGACAAGTTCAAGGAGGAATTCCGTGCCAACTCGGATTGGCTCAAGCTTTCCTTCCACTCCTTTGCGGAATTCCCCGACAAGCCCTACGAATTTGCCACCGCCGAAAAGGCTCTTGCTGACGCAAGGCTGGTTATCGCTGAGATAGAGCGTTTTGCAGGCAAGGAGGTTTTGAGTGGCTGTACAACGATACATTGGGGAGAGGCAAACGTCGAGGTAACGAAGGCTCTCAGAGGTCTTGGATACCGTGTTTTTGCAGGATATTTCATTCCCGAGAACGCAGTACACTACTATGCTCCCGACGAGCTTACGGCACACATTTACGAAAGAGACTTCTGGTACGACAGAGAGACCGATATGTTCTTCTCGCGCATTGACGCTATCACGAATTGCTACACTCTCGAGTATAATATGGAGGCTTTAAGGTCCGCAATCGCAAGTCCTACCCGAGGAGGCTTTATGGAAATAATGATTCACGAGCAGTATTTCCACAAGGATTACACGGGACACCTTGCCGACTTTGAGGAAAGAGTGCTTGAGCCCTGCAAGCTCATTTTTGAGAGCGGATACGTCGGACGTCATCTCAACGAGGTTGACGATTTTCCAGCTTTAATCAATTAAAAACAATGAAAGCCGTCTCTGTCCGAGACGGCTTTCATTATTTATATCAATTATTTTCCTGCCTTGCCCTGAGAACCGAGAACGTTTACGATCTTGTGAGATACAAGGTCACGAACGTTGTTTCTGGAAACGGAGAGATAGGTTCTGGGATCAAACGCTGCGGGATCGTTTACGAAGGTCTGACGGATGCCTGCGGTGAATGCGAGACGGATGTCAGAGTCGATGTTGATCTTACAAACAGCCATAGAAGCAGCCTTGCGGAGAAGCTCCTCGGGAACGCCCTGAGCGTTTGCGAGGTTACCGCCGTTCTCGTTGATTATCTTAACGTACTCCTGATTAACGCTGGAAGCACCGTGAAGAACGATGGGGAACTCGGGAAGTCTCTTAGAAATCTCCTCGAGAATGTCAAAGCGGAGCTTGGGCTCGCCCTTGAACTTGAATGCGCCGTGGCTGGTACCGATTGCGATAGCAAGAGAGTCAACGCCCGTTCTCTCAACGAAAGCCTCAACCTCTGCGGGATTGGTGTACATAGCGTCCTCGGCGGAAACCTTAACGTCATCCTCAATGCCTGCGAGCTTACCGAGCTCACCCTCAACGGTAACGCCGTGAGCGTGTGCATACTCAACTACCTTGCGGGTAACTGCAACGTTGTCGTCGAAATCGAAGTGAGAGCCGTCAATCATAACGGAGGTAAAGCCGTTGTCGATACAAGCCTTACAGATTTCAAAGTCTGCGCCGTGGTCAAGGTGAAGAGCAAAGTCGATTCCCGCATCCTCAGCCGCTGCCTTGGCAAGAGCCATAAGATAAGCAGGCTTAGCGTACTTTCTCGCACCTGCGGAAACCTGAAGGATAACGGGAGACTTCTGCTCAGCAGCAGCCTCGGTTATAGCCTGAATGATTTCCATATTGTTAATGTTAAAGGCACCGACAGCGTATCCGCCGTGATAAGCCTTATTGAGCATTTCCTTGGTATTGATAAGTCCCATAAATACACACCTGTCCTTTTAAAATATTTTTTACTCTAATATAATAATATATCTTGCCCGTAAAGTCAAGAAATTCAGTTGAAAAAATACAAAATTTGTGAAATGTTTAACATTTTTCGACTGCTTAACGATAAGTTTACATAAAGATGCACAATTTCTTTTGACATTTGAAAGTTTTTATGATACAATATATCTTGAGTATATATAACTTGAAGAATACGGATATTCAAAAATGATAATATTAGGCATAGACCCGGGTATTGCGACGGTCGGATGGGGTGTCGTTGCAAGAGACAGAGGGTCATTCCGCTACATCGACTGCGGAATAATCTCCACCCCTGCGGGAATGAGAGTCGAGAGACGCTTATTTCTCATCCATCAGGCGCTGAGCGACATCATAAAGAGATACACACCCGATGAAATTTCCATCGAGGAATTATTCTTTCATTCCAACCAGAAAACCGTTATAAACGTAGCGCAGGCAAGAGGTGTGATTCTCTTCACGGCAGAGGAGAATTCCCTTCCCATTTACGAATACACGCCTCTTCAGGTCAAGCAATCAATCGTCGGCTACGGCAGAGCCGAAAAAAAGCAGGTAATGGAAATGACCAAGGTGTTTTTGCACCTTGACAGAGTGGCGAAGCCTGACGACGCCGCCGACGCTCTTGCGCTTGCGATATGCCACGGCAATTCATCACAGAGTAAGCTTTACGGCTTGCGCACAATAAAAGATTCAAAGAAGACGGGCGGACAATAAAATGTTTTACTATATTTCGGGAAAGGTAGCGTTGCTCACTCAGGGCAAGGCTGTAATTGACGCAGGCGGAGTCGGATATCAGCTTTCAATCTCCGACTACACTCTCTCACGCCTTCGCGCCGAGGCAAGCGACAAGGCACTCCTCTACACGTATTTTCACGTAAGAGAGGACGCACAGGAGCTTTTCGGCTTCCACTCCATTGACGAAAAGAAGCTTTTCGAGCATCTCATTTCGGTATCGGGAGTAGGTCCCAAGGTAGCACTGTCAATACTTTCGACCCTATCCCCCGAAAAGCTTGTTCTGGCAATCGTTTCCGACGATGCAAAGGCAATCTCCTGCGCACAGGGAATCGGTCTGCGTACAGCCCAGAAGATAATCCTTGAAATCAAGGATAAGCTCAAGAAGGAAGGACTCGGAGACGTATCCGAGCCACTCACCGAGGAGCTTTCGCAAACCCCCTCAAGCGCCGTAAACGAGGCTCTCGAGGCTCTCGCCGCGCTCGGATACTCACGCTCTCAGGCTATGTCCGCGCTCAAGCTTGACGGACGCGACAAAATGAGCGTTGAGGAGCTGATAAGAAACGGTCTCAAAAATCTGACAAAGTAAAGGACATCAAATGAACAACGATTACCGCTTTGACGAGGAGGAGCTCAACGAGCGACTTATCTCAACTGCAGAAACCGAAATAGACAGAAGCTTCGACTCGGGCGAGGGATCTCTGCGTCCGACGACGCTCGACGAATACGTAGGACAGGAAAAAGCAAAGGAAAACCTTAAAATATTTATGGAGGCGGCAAAGCTCAGAGGTGAAAGCCTTGACCATCTTCTGCTTTACGGCCCTCCCGGACTCGGAAAAACCACTCTGTCCACAATAGTTGCAAACGAAATGGGCGTAAACATCCGCATTACCTCGGGTCCCGCTATCGAAAAGCAGGGCGACCTTGCGGCGCTTTTGTCAAATCTTTCAGAGGGAGACATACTTTTCATAGACGAGATACACCGTCTCAGCCGTTCAATCGAGGAAATTCTCTATCCCGCAATGGAGGACTACGCGCTCGACATAATCGTAGGCACGGGACCTGCCGCACGCTCTATCCGTATTCCCCTTGAACGCTTCACCCTTATCGGTGCAACCACCCGTGCAGGTCAGCTTTCAGCCCCCTTGCGTGACCGCTTTGGCGTAATACTCCGCCTTGAGCTTTACACCGAGGACGAGCTTGCACAAATCGTTACCCGCTCCGCATCCATTCTCGATATACCCATCGAGGAGGACGGTGCACACGAAATTGCCCGCAGAAGCCGAGGTACTCCACGTATCGCCAACAGACTTCTCAGACGCGTGCGCGACTTTGCGCAGGTAGAGGGCAACGGTATTATAGACAGAAAAACCGCCTCAAGAGCCTTGTCAATGCTTGAGATTGACGAGCTGGGGCTTGACAACACCGACAGAAGAATGCTTCTGTCAATGATTAAACATTTTAACGGAGGCCCCGTGGGACTCGAAACTCTTGCCGCCGCTATCGGCGAGGAATCCGTAACGGTGGAGGACGTGCTTGAGCCGTATCTTATGCAGATAGGCTTTCTTGCCCGTACTCCGAGAGGACGAGTTGCCACGAAAAGCGCATACGAGCACCTTGGAGTAAAGTGGGGACAGGACTCTGCTCAGGTGACGGTAGAGGATGTGTAAGAGCCTTCGCTATAAGAAAGGAACTCTATGGCAAAAACAAAAAAACAAAAGCTTAAAATTATTCCCCTCGGAGGTATAGGAGAGGTCGGAAAGAACATTACCGTCGTTGAATACGGCGACGACATCCTCGTCGTTGACTGCGGCCTTGGATTTCCCGATGACGATATGCTGGGCATCGACCTTGTAATCCCCGACGTATCCTACCTCGAAAAAAACGCCGACAGGGTGAAGGGAATTATCCTCACCCACGGTCACGAGGACCACATCGGCGCACTTCCTTATATTTTAAAGGACCTGAACGTTCCCGTTTACGGAACGAGACTGACACTCGGTATTTTAACCAACAAGCTCGTTGAACACAGCCTTGAGCGAGTAGTAAAGCTTAACTGCATAAGCGCAGGAGACACGGTAAAGCTCGGATGCTTCTCGGCAGAGGCAATAAGAGTAAATCACTCCATTGCCGACAGCGTTGCCTGGGCAATAACCACCCCCGTCGGAACGGTGGTGTTCAGTGGTGACTTCAAGATAGACGTCACTCCCATTGAAGGAGAAATGACCGACCTGACACGCTTCGGCGAGCTTGGTAAAAAGGGCGTGCTTGCATTCTTCTGCGAGTCCACCAACGCCGAAAGAAGCGGATATACCCCCTCCGAGAGAATCGTCGGCAACAGCCTTGACACGATTTTCTCCTCAACCTCAAAGAGAGTAACCATTGCAACCTTCTCCTCAAACGTACACCGTGTACAGCAGATAATCAACGCCTCCGAGAAATTCGGACGCAAGGTGGCTATCACGGGAAGAAGTATGATAAACGTCGTAAAGGCGGCAATGGACCTCGGCTATATGCATATGCCCGAGGGAATGCTTATAGACATCGGTGAAATGAAGCGTTACAGACCCGACCAGCTTACCCTTATCACAACGGGAAGCCAGGGAGAGCCTATGAGCGCACTTCACAGAATGGCTTACTCCGACCACGATAAGATAAGCCTCGGCGCAGACGACCTCGTCGTTATATCCGCCACTCCCATACCGGGTAACGAAAAGCTTGTTTCCAACGTAATCAACGAGCTTTTACGCAAGGGCGTTGAGGTGGTTTACAATCAGGTAGCCGACGTTCACGTATCGGGACACGCCTGTCAGGAGGAGATCAAGCTCGTTACCTCCCTTTTAAAGCCTACCTTCTTCGTGCCAATGCACGGTGAATTCAAGCACCTTTCACAAAACAAGCTCCTTGCCGAAATGGTAGGAGTATCACCCGACAACATTCTCATTCCCGAAACGGGAAAAATTATAGAGCTTGACAAGAAGTCTATCAGGACGAATGGCACAGTGCCCGCAGGCAACGTGCTGGTTGACGGTCTCGGAGTCGGAGACGTCGGAAGCGTAGTGCTTCGTGACAGAAAGCATCTGGCTCAGGACGGTATCGTTATGGTAGTAGCGGCGCTCGACATTTCGGCAGGATATCTCCTGTCGGGTCCCGACGTCGTAACCAGAGGCTTCGTATACGTCAAGGAATCCGAGGAGCTTATGGAGGAGATGCGACAGGTAGCCTACGACGTTATAGACAAAACGCTTGATGCAGGCTATCAGGATGCAAACGCCATCAAGAACGCACTCCGTGACGACCTGACCAAATATCTGTACAGTAAAACTCGTCGCCGTCCGATGATTTTACCCGTATTGATGGATTTATAATTGATTTTATTTTAGGAGGACAATATTATGAAAATGATTTTTGCAGTCGTTAATAACGATGACGGAGCAGTTGTAAACGCTCAGCTTATCAAGGCAGGCTTCCACGTTACAAAGCTTGCATCGACGGGCGGATTTCTCAAGAAGGGAAACACCACCTTCATTCTCGGCGTAGAGGATGAAAAGGTTGACGGTGCCGTTGACATCATCAAGCGTTACAGCAAGAAGAGAACCTACACCACTCCTCTCGACGTGGTATCCTCCGCAACTCTCGGCGGTGCTATGACTCCCATCGAGGTAACGGTTGGCGGTGCTACCATATTCATTATGAACATCGAGCATTTCGAGAGCATCTGATGACACTTATAGGCAATAAAGCCACGGTTGACGACTTCCGACGTGATATAAGCGTCGGAAGGCTGTCGCACGCCTTCATAATAGAAGGAGCAGAGGGAAGCGGCAAGACCGTTCTTGCAAGAACTCTTGCCTCAATGCTTATGTGTAACGCGGATAATATTCCCTGCGGTGCTTGTAAGGGCTGTATTACCACCCTTGCAGGTGAGCACCCCGACGTTAAGGAGATAGACGTTCCCGAGGACAAGTCCTTTATACCCATCGACAGTATAAGAGAGCTCATTAAGGACGCCTACGTCAAGCCGTCGGAGGCAGGCTATACCGTATTTATCATCGAAAACGCTCACAAAATGACGGTGCCCTCTCAAAACGCTTTGCTTCAGGTTTTCGAGGAGCCGCCTCGAAACACGGTGTTTTTTCTTCTCACGCCCGACAGAAACCTTCTTCTTAAAACTCTTCTCTCAAGAGCAAGAGTGCTCAGATGCGAGGTGCTTTCGGAGGAGGCGGTAAAATCCGCCCTGACGGAGCGTTATCCCGACAAGGCGGACAGCGTGGAAAGAATAATGCGACTTGCCTCGGGCTCACTCGGTGAGGCTGTCGGACTTATGGAAAACGAGGCGCTCTCCGAGGTCATCGAGCTTGTGTCACGCTATTTCGACGAGGTATCAAAAGGCGCGGGGTTTTATAAGCTTTCAACGGTATTATCCCCCACCAAGCCCGTGACGAGAGAACAGCTTTCGGATATAATATCCTATTTTGCAATAGCGCTCCGAGATATAGCGCTTCTTTACGCAGAGGAGGAGCCGAGGCTTATGTTCTTTACAGACCGCTCAGTCCCCGACAAAATCGTTACGAGACGCACGCTGAGGGAGATAGTTTCCTCCTTCGAGCTTTGTGAAAGACTCATACAAAGAACCGTTTCCGCAAACGTCGGAACGGCAATAGCTTTGCTTAACTCATCGCTTGCGAGCGATATGAAATAAAGGATAAACAATATGGATAACAACACAAACAATACCCCGAAGGAATTTGAGATAATCGGCGTAAGATTCAAGGAGGCGGGAAAGGTTTACTATTTCTCCCCCGCGGGAATTTCCTTCAACGTATCCGACGGCGCAATCGTTGAAACCTCACGCGGAATGGAATTTGGTACCGTTGTGGTAGCCAACAAGACCGTCCCTGCAAACGAGGTGGTTCAGCCCCTCAAGAGCGTTGTACGACGCGCCACCGAAAAGGACGTTATAAGAGTAAAGGAAAACCTTGAGCTTGCGGAAAAGGCGAAAAACATTTTCCGTGAAAAAGTAGAAAAGCACAAGCTTGACATGACGCTCGTTGACGCCGAATACACCTTTGACAATTCAAAGCTTCTCTTTTACTTCACCTCAGAGGGCAGAGTTGACTTCCGTGAGTTCGTAAAGGATATGGCGTCTGTATTCAAGACGAGAATCGAGCTCAGGCAGATAGGCGTACGAGACGAAGCAAAGCAGGTCGGAGGTCTCGGTATATGCGGACGTCCCTTCTGCTGTAAAACCTTCTTAAACGATTTTGAGCAGGTCTCCATCAAGATGGCAAAGGACCAGGGTCTTTCTCTCAACTCGGTCAAGATTTCGGGCACCTGCGGACGTCTTATGTGCTGTCTGCGTTATGAAAACGACGTATATCAGGAGGAGATTGCAAAGACCCCCAAGGTCGGAAGCCTCGTTTCCACTCCCTCGGGTAAGGGTGTGGTTATAGAGTCCAACCCCCTTGCAGGAATCGTCAAGGTATCCCTCGACTCCAACCGCGACGTACCCGCGATATTCGTGCGCGAGGACGTAAAGGTGCTTGCAAAGGGCAAAAAGGACGATATTCCCGAGGATGAGGAGCTCAAAATGCTGGAAAAAGAATAATTTTAATTTTCCACTTTACAATTAGCATTATTTGTGCTAAAATAATATGCGTTAAATTATTAACTCAAAGGAGGACAATAAAATGGCTTACAAGATTTCTGACGAGTGCATCAACTGCGGTGCTTGCATCAGCGAGTGCCCCACCGGCTGTATCAGCGAAGGTGACGGTGTTGCAGTTATCAACGCTGACGAGTGCGTTGACTGCGGTACCTGCGCTTCCGTATGCCCCGTTGAAGCTCCCCAGGCAGAGTAAAGAACATATTGCCGAAGGCTGTGCCACAGGGAAACCTGTGGCACAAATTTTCAAAAAAGGAATTTAACAAATGTATAATCCTGAAAACATTCGTAACTTTTGTATAATTGCTCACATCGACCACGGCAAAAGCACGCTGGCTGACAGACTGCTTGAGATAACCGACACCGTTAAGTCGCGCGAGATGGAGGAGCAGATACTTGACAATATGGACCTTGAGCGTGAGAGAGGTATCACCATCAAGGCTCGCGCCGTTAAGCTTGACTATACGGCAGACGACGGACAAAGCTATACCTTCAATCTTATAGACACCCCCGGTCACGTGGACTTCAACTACGAGGTATCACGCTCACTTTCAGCCTGCGAGGGTGCATTATTGGTGGTTGATGCGTCTCAGGGTGTTGAGGCACAGACTCTTGCAAACACCTACCTCGCGCTTGACCACGACCTTGAAATTTTGCCCGTTATAAATAAGATAGACCTTCCCGCCGCTAATCCCGACCGAGTTAAAAACGAGATTGAGGAGATTATCGGTATACCTGCTGAGGATGCTCCCTGCATTTCGGCAAAGACGGGACTTAATATAAAAGACGTGCTTGATGCGGTAGTAAAATATATACCCGCACCTAAGACGAATGCCGAAAAGCCTCTCAAGGCGCTTATCTTCGACGCAGTATACGACGCTTACCGCGGAGTTATCGTTTACGTGCGTATAATGGAGGGTAAGCTCTCGGCAAAGGATAAGATCCGTATGATGAATACAGGCGCTGAATTTGAGGTCGTCGAGGTCGGACATCTCCGCCCCTTCGGACCCGAAAAGCGTGACACAGTATACGCAGGCGAGGTTGCCTACATCACCGCTGCCATAAAATCCCTTGACGATACGCAGGTCGGTGACACCGTAACCCTTGCAGATAATCCCACCGAGGAAGCCTTCCCCGGCTTTAAAAAGGTTTTGCCGATGGTTTACAGCGGTATTTATCCCGCAGACGGCGCACGCTATACCGATTTGAGAGACGCTCTTGAAAAGCTCCGTCTCAACGATTCGGCTCTCACCTTTGAGGCTGAAAGCTCTGCGGCGCTCGGCTTCGGCTTCCGCTGCGGATTTTTGGGACTTCTTCATATGGAGGTCATTCAGGACAGACTTGAGCGTGAATTTAACCTTGACCTTATCACCACCGCACCCGGCGTTATCTACAAGACGGTAATGAAATCGGGCGAGGTAAAATATATCGACAATCCTCAGAACTTCCCTGCGGCAGACGAGGCAGAGGAGATTTGTGAGCCTATGGTTAAGGCGACCATCCTCTCTCCCAAGGAGTACGTAGGTACTATTATGGATCTCTGTCAGGACCGCCGAGGAGTATTTATCGACACCAAATATATCACCACCGACAGAGTTGAGCTTCATTACAGACTTCCGCTCAACGAAATCGTTTACGACTTCTTCGACGCACTCAAGTCGCGTACGAAGGGCTACGCATCCCTCGACTACGAAATGTCCGACTACGAAAAGTCAAGCCTCGTAAAGCTTGACATTATGCTCAACGGCGATATCGTTGACGCCCTCTCCTTCATCGTTCATTCGGAGAAGGCGTATGCGAGAGCGAGAAAAATTGTTGAAAAGCTTAAGGAAAATATTCCCCGTCAGCTTTTTGAGATACCCGTTCAGGCGGCAATCGGCGGTAAGATAATTGCCCGTGAGACCGTAAAGGCAATGCGTAAGGACGTTCTTGCCAAGTGCTACGGCGGTGACATCACCCGTAAGAAGAAGCTTCTTGAAAAGCAAAAAGAGGGTAAAAAGAAAATGCGCCAGCTCGGTACGGTCGAGGTACCTCACGAGGCGTTTATGGCGGTGCTTAAGCTCGATGAATAAGGGCGTATATATTCACTACCCATTCTGTGATGCAAAGTGTCTTTACTGTGATTTTTATTCCACGTCCGACACAAGAAAAAGAGAATTATACGAAGAAGCGCTGGTAACGGCGCTTCTGTCATATAAGGAGAAAGGCATCACGGCGGATACCGTCTTTTTCGGCGGAGGCACTCCGAGTCTTATGACCGAGGAGGGCGCAAAAAGGGTATTTTCCGCCTTGCGCGAGGCGTTCAATATCACGGATAACGCCGAAATAACACTTGAAGCAAACCCCTCAAGCCTTGCGGATTTTCCCGAAAGGCTCGGTCTTTTCCGCTCACTCGGAGTCAACCGATTAAGCCTTGGCTCACAGAGTATGCAAAAAAACGAGCTTGAGGCTCTCGGCAGACGGCATTCACCACTCGACGTTGAAAATACGGTGAAATGTGCAAGGAATATGGGATTTGACAACATTTCTCTTGATTTAATGGTGCGCATCCCCCACCAGACCCTTGAGACGCTTGAGGATACGCTGAGCAAGGCGCTCGCTCTGTCACCCGAGCACCTCTCACTTTACACCCTTTCGATTGAGGAAAAGACTGTTTTCGGCGTAAGGCATAAGAAGGGGGATGACCTCAGCCTTGCGGATGAGGATACCGAGGAGGAAATGTGGGACAAGGTGTGTGACACCCTTTCCCGTCACGGCTTCGAGCATTACGAGGTCTCCAATTTTGCAAGAGACGGCAGAAGGTCGCGCCATAATCTCAAGTATTGGCAAGCCGAGGAATACGTCGGTATCGGCGTGGCGGCTCACTCATATCTTGACCGAGAGCGCTTTTATTCTCCGAGCAGTATTGACGCGTTTCTTGAAAATCCGTTACGGCGTGACGGCGTTGAATATATCTCGGACAGTGAAGGGCTTGCCGAGTACGTTATGCTAAGTCTCCGTCTTTCCGACGGAATAAGCCTTGAGAAAATCACGCCGACTCCCGAATTTTACACGCTTGCAAAAAGGCTTGAGGAAAACGGTCTTGCAAGGCTGTCCGAAAGCACCCTCTCTCTTACCGAAAGAGGCTGGAGAGTGTCAAATTCAATCATCGAGGAAATACTCAATTCCCTAAAGCTTCTTTAAAGGGACTGTAAAGGCTTTTATGCCTTTTACAGTCCCTTTTTACGTCTGCTTTTTATATTTTAATTCCGTAAAGCGCCCTTGCGCCGTCTATCAGCTCAAGGTCGTATTTAAGCGTACCGTTTTCCTCGGAAACACTTTCGATAAAGTCAAAATATTCCGAAAGCACGTCGCTCGGTATATCCTCATTCCTTTTAGCTCTCAGCTCGTCAAAGGTGTATATCTCACCGTCATAATACAATGCAAGCGGGTTTTTTAAAGCCCTTTTAATCTCCTTAACGTCCTCAAGATACAAGGCGTCAATCGTGCTTTGTTGAAGCTCGTCACCGCCAAGCTCTTTATTTTTCCTTTCAAGCGCCTCCTTGGAGATGTCAAAAGCAACTATCATCATATATACGTTAGGCAATGCCTCCTGCTCCTCGGGAGAAAGCTTTAAGAAAACCTCGTTTACCCATTTGTCACTCGCCTCACGGCCGACTATTTCATCGCAAATATATATATTGTACACCTCGTCGATATACTTTCGTGAAAAGGTAGGGTCTGAGCCTCCTATTGCGGGAGGAGTAATATCCGCACCGCTTGATACGGGAGTATTTTCGGGAGGTGTGTAGGGCTTTTCAATCTCGGGAACAATCGGATTTTCAACTATGGGAGGGTCTGTGGGAGTCTCAATGACGGGAGGCTCGGGCGGTACCTCTATCGGTGGCTTTGCCTTTGGATAGGCAAGTATTCCGATTATCGTTACAAGACAGAGACACGCCGCAAGAGATACCCATTTTACAGACACGCGCCTGACTGTTATCTCCTTATCGGGAGAGGCATCCTCGATATACTCGGGTGAAACGTTACCGATAGCAAAAAGCAGATCCTTAACCTTCATACAAAAAATCCCTCCTTCTCCAAAAACATTTTTAGTTTTCGTCTCATTCTGGAAAGCATCATCGCAACGGTGCTCTCCTTCATATTGAAATCTCTTGCAATCTCCGAAACGGTACACATATAAAAATATCTGCGCAGAAATATACGCCTTTTATCCCTTGACAGTCCGCCGAGAAATCGGTTGAGAGAATCCGAAAGCGCAACGCTCTCTCCTATATCCTCCCCCTCCGAGATACACTCGGAAAGCTCGTCGAGTGCAACGGCTGTCCGTCCGCCTCTCTTCTGAGCGTTGATATGCTCGTATCTGTTAAGCGAAAGCCGACGGGTTATCGTCCCGAGATAAGACTTCAACGGGTCGGGACGGCTTGGCGGTATACTGTTCCACGCCTTAAGGTAGGTATCGTTTACCACCTCTCCCGCATCCTCGTGGCTTGAGAGAATGTTATATGAGATACTGCGACAGTATCTTCCGTATTTTTTGTCGGTTTCCTCAATTGCGCTCTCGTTTCTGTCAAAATACAGGTCGAGTATTCTGAAGTCCTCCATATTTTCAACTCCTTTCATATATAATAACAGAAAAACGTACAATTTCATCACACAAATTGTTTTTTTATAAAAATTTCCCTATGCATCGGATTTTGATGATGCATAGGGAAGCTTTTATTTGTTGGAAATATAAATACCGCCTGCAATAAAGAGGAAGGATAAAATATACTGCCACTGAAAAATATTTTCGTTTAACAGCATTGCGCCGAAAATACATGCAAACGCAGGCTCGGCAAACTTGATGATAAAGAGCCTCGACAGCTCTCCGCTTTTAACCACCGTAAACCAGATGCAATAGCTTACGACCGACGCTATGCAGATATAGACGAACAGAAGCGAGGACAAAGATGCCGTAACCGTCATTGAGCCTCCCATTGCTCTTCCGATTATCGCAAGCACGATTCCGCCGAAAAGCTGGGATATTCCCGTTGCGGTAATCGGCTTTACCGTAACAAATACCTTTTTGCTTATAATACTTGAAAAGACACTGCAGAACGATGCGATGATTATAAGCAGGTCTCCGATATTGAAGCTTATGCCGTCAACGTTTAAATTGATGACGATAATTCCCGCAAAGCCGAGAAGCGCACCTATAAGCTTCTTAACGCTCAGCTTATCGTCCTTGAAAAAGAGAGAGGAAAAGCAAACGTAGAAAAGCACGCCAACCTGCTTGAGAATTGCGGTCTTTGAGCTGTCGGTAAGCTGAAGTGCCGAATAGGTGCACGCGTAATGCAGTATTATGGAAAACAGTCCTGCAAGCAATATGGGAAGGATTGAGCTTTTAGCAGGCTTGAAGGACGCCTTGTCGGTGACGAGTGAAAAAAGACATATCACCCCTCCGCAAACGACGAAGCGCATACCTGCAAAAAAGAGTATATCACCCGTCGTGCTTATATCAAACGCAGAATAGCTGAGCTTGACCGTCGGAAACAGCGTGCCCCATAAAAGCATTACGAAAAGGGACAATATAAGCGCTTTACTCTTTTGCAATCTTAAGTACCACCTTACCGATATTTTCTCCGCGGTAAAGAATTGCGTGAGCCTCCTCCGCCTCCTCAATGGGAAGCACCTTATAAACCGAGGGCTTCATCTCACCGCTCTCAAGCTTGCACCACACGTTATTTACAAGCTCGGAAAGGAGCCACGCCTTGAACTCGGGAGTACGTTTTCTGAGCATACTTCCCACAAGATGAAGTCCCTTTGTGAGAAGAGGGCGAAGCTGTACGGTGGTCTCGATTCCCGCAAGAGTGGAAATTACCACCCAATAGCCTCCCTCCGCCATATACGGAAGGCTCTTGCCGAGGGTCTCACCCGAAAGACAGTCCATAGAAACGCTGACGGGAGTACCTCTCTCCTCCTCCGCCTTGAGAATCTCCTCAACACACTGAGTTGTGGAATTGATAATAACGTCCGCACCGAGAGGCTTTATCTTTTCGGCAATCTCATCCGAAAGCACAGAGGTAATGACCCTTGCGCCGAATGCCTTTGCCATAGGAATTGCAACGCTTGCAAGACCTGAAGCACCTGCAGGAATAAAGGCAGTCTGACCTGCCTCAAGGTGTCCCTCGATAAACAAATTAAGATAGCTTGTAGCGTATGCCTCGGGAAGTGAGGATGCCTCCTCCATAGTAATCCCACGGGGGACGGGCATAAGCATATCGTGTTTTACGGCAACGTACTCGGCGTAGCCTCCGCCTCCGAGCAAAGCGCACACCTTGTCACCGAGCTTCCAATTGCTAACGCTCTTTCCTAACTCAACGATTTCTCCCGAAATCTCAAGACCCATCCACTCGGGACAGCCCTTGGGAGAGGGATATTTTCCTTCCCTCTGCAAGAGGTCGGCACGGTTAAGCGCCGCCGCATAAATTTTAACGAGCACCTCGTCGTCCTTTATGACGGGGTCGGGCACGTCGCTCCATACGAGATTTTTATCCTTATCAACGAGCATTGCCTTCATATCAGTCCGTTCCTTTCATAGAAAGAGTTCTTCCGCCGTCAACGATATAGGTCTGACCCGTAATCATTCTCGCCTTATCGGATGCGAGATACTCAACCATATAGGCAATATCCTCACCCGTACACATTTCACCGAGGAGGTTTGTTTCGTATGCATACTTGTGACCCTCGGGAGTTGAAACGTCAACCTCGGGACGACAAACGACACCGGGCGCTACTGCGTTTACGGTTATCTTATGAGGTCCAAGCTCCTTGGCAAGAGCCTTGGTAAGTGACATAACGCCACCCTTTGACGCAGCGTACTCGGTTGAGCCAACGAGACCGTTTACGCCGACGGTAGAGGCAAAATTGATAATTCTACCGCCCTCGCCCTGCTTAATCATTACGCGAGCTGCGGCACGGCTTGCGTAGAATGCTCCGTAAAGATTGACCTTAAGCACCTTGTCGATGACCTCGTCCTCCTGGTCAACGAGCTGTGCATACTTACCGGGACCCGCAAGTCTTGCGCTACCGCCTGCAACGTGTACCATAATATCAAGTCTGCCAAACGCCTTAACAGTTTCGTCAACCGCTTCGTTGACCTCGGCAGAATTTGTAACGTCGTAAACGAGTCCTATTGCCTCTCCTCCGTTTTCACGGATTTGATTTACAACCTTATCAACTGCCTCACGGTTAATATCTCCCACTGCAACGGCAATTCCCGCCCTTGCAAGAGTAATTGCGGTCGCAGTACCGATATAGCCTGCACCTCCCGTAATAAATGCAACCTTTTTCATAATAAAATCTCCTTCAAAAAACTATATATTCTCGCCTATTGCCTGCATAAGCGTTTTTTGTACCGCGAGGTCGTGAACGTAAAGCCTCTCGTCTCTTTTATCTCCGACGACAAGCTCGTAAAACTCGCGCATCATATCGTTATAGCGTGCTCGGGCGGGCATATCGGGTACGGTAATTTTCCGTCTTATGTCCGCATAGGGATTGCAGGCAAAGTCAATGCTTGAAAAATACATTTCAACGTCAAGCTCAAGAGGCTTGATCTCAACCGTGCCACGACTACCCATTACCGCCATTCGTCTCATTCCCCAGCCGTTTACCTCGACCGAAAGATTCGTAATTTTCGCAATCGCCTTATCGTATTCAAGAACCACAAAGCAATTATCATCGGTATGCACGCCCTTAAAGTCTGTCTGCTTGATAAAGGAATGCACCTTATTCGGCTCACCGAGTATAAGATGGGCAAGGTCGATAAGATGACTTCCGAATATATACATACTACCGCCCTTGAAGTGCTTGAGCCATTCACGGTATTGTGCAGAATGATAGGTGCTCATTTCAAGGTCAACCTGATATATCTCACCAAGCTCACCTGCCCGAATTATCTCAAGCGCTCTCTTGATTGCGGGATTGTGTCGGTACATATAGCCCATATGCA
The DNA here is from genome assembly GCA_017439965.1 of Clostridia bacterium. Taxonomy (GTDB): domain Bacteria; phylum Bacillota; class Clostridia; order Oscillospirales; family SIG627; genus RGIG6353. The sequence continues at coordinate 16,860 of JAFSID010000013.1, forward strand.
CGATGAGATTCTTCTCTTTTGCCGTTTCTATAAGATAGGTAAACTCCTCAAGCGTACCGCTTGCCGGCTTGTCAATATGCACGTGCTTACCTGCATCAACGCACCGTTGTGCCCATTTTGTCAAATTCCAGACGTCACACTCAATGCATACGGCGTCGCATTTTTCTATAAGCTCGTCCACCTCAAGCCTCGGCACGCCCTCATAGGCTTCAAGTCCGCCACGCTTTTCTACCCATTCCTCATCGGGCTCGGCGTAGCCGACGATTTCAAAGCACTCGGGGTTGTGCTTCATACCGAGCATATGTCCCTCGGCATGATTGTGACCTATGCCGAGCTGACCTATCTTTATTTTCATATCATTCCACCGATTTTCTTCATTCCGTCAATTATCTGACGAGTGGTCTTCAAATCGAGCTGTCCCATCGTACTGCGCTCGTTATACCTATCAACGCAGAATATCATATGACCGCCGAGAATGGGGTTGATGATTCTCGAAAGGTCTCCCTTCGCGCCTCCCGCGTGGAAGGAAACGGCGGTCTTAACCTCCTTCTTCAACGCCTTCATAGTCTTAAAGGCTTCAATAAGCTCCTCGTCGGTCTCGGCAAAAGTGACCAATTTTATAACGTCGGGATTTCTCTTTTCAAGGAAAAGAGCAAGATCCACCACCTGCTCACAGCTCATAACCCTTGCAGGATGGCAGGATAAAAGCACCTCGGCGCCGTGTCCGTGTACCCACTCGATAAGCTCGCACTGCTTATCAATTATTGCCGAATCGGTTACGACCTCGCAGGGCTTGACCGAGGCAAAGGAATACCCCTCGTCCCCGAGATATTGAGTCTTTGACTCAGCGTGAAAGGTGTAGCCCTGCATATCAATACCTGCCGCACCTGCCTCGATGGCACGCTTAAAGCTTGCGACTCTCTCCTCCTCGGTAAGATTTAAGGGCTGAAGCCTTGCGTCAAGATTATAATTAAGCGCAAGAATGGGCAAGGGCGTGCTGTCCACGATTCTTTTAAGCACCTCAACGTCGGAGCTTTCAAGGAAAGACATATGCAAATCTATCATATCTGCTCCGTCAAAATAACAATTTTTAATCTCGGCAATCGCCGAAAGCTCGTTTGCTTCTCTTACAACGCCTGCAAGCGCAGGAGTTCTGACAGTAGTAATTTTTTTCATAAACTCACCTCGGTTAAATTATGCATTACAATGTATAATTTGTAAATATCACATTTGATGTTTTTATCAATTATGATACAAAACTGTTGACTATTTCTGATTTTAGAGTTATTATTAACTTGCAATATCAAATGTTGAGGTGTTTTATGAGTCAAAGTGTTTTATCAAATCTGATTATCAAGCGCGTACTTTCGACCACAAAGCTTTTTACCGCCGAGGGAGTACATTACAAAAAGGGAAAAAGACCTGGATGGGCGCTCGTTTTAAAATACGAGGGAGAAACCGTATACAAGCAAAACGGTAAGGAAACGGTCTCCGATGCTTCAAGCCTCATCATTCTTCCGAAGGGATGCATTTACGAATGGACCTGCACGAAATCGGGACATTTTATTATAACCGAATTTGAGAGTGACCTTGAGTGTGAAAGCATTATATGCTTTCCCGTCAAAAGCTCGGACAAGTATCTCCAACAGCTTCAAAGACTTGAATACATTATGACGCTAAACACACCCACCGTACAGCTTGAAGCAATACGCGACGTCTACTCAATACTGCTCTCGCTCATTCAACGCTCAAATGCGTATATGCCAACCGACAAGCTTACGAAAATCGCTCCTGCACTTGAGTATATTGCCAAGCATTACGACACACAGATAACCAACGACGAGCTTGCAGAGCTTACGGGGCTTTCCTGCGTTTACTTCCGCAAGCTTTTCGGTGAGGTTATAGGAGAGTCTCCCATAGCCTACGCACACGGTCTGCGTATAAAAAAGGCTTGTGAGATGCTGAAGAGTGACTTCGGCAGTATTGCCGACGTGGCTCAGACTCTCGGATATTCCAACATCTACGATTTTTCAAGGGATTTTAAAAAGCACACCGGTAAACCGCCATCTAAATATTAAACGAAGAAAGCCGTCTCTTGCGAGACGGCTTTCAACCATAATTTTTAATTTTTATACACCGTTTTTCCGCCGACAACCGTCATTTTTACGTTGATATCGCTGTCGAAAAGCACGAGGTCGGCACGAAGCCCTCTTTCAAGGCTACCTGTTTCACCGTCGATTCCGATAAGCCTTGCAGGGTTTGAGGTCATCATCTGTATAGCCTCGACGATAGGCACGCCTACCGTCTTGTACATAGTGCGGACGAGTCTGTCTGCGGTACAAACGCTGCCTGCAAACGCCGAGCGGTCGGGAAGCTTTGCAACGCCGCCCTCGATTATACAGCGCAAACCTGTTTCACGGTTACCGAGCACGGTTTCACCGTCGGGCATTCCCGCACCTCTCATAGAATCGGTAACGAGTGCGATGCGGTCAACTCCCTTGAGCTTGTAAATCATCAAAAGAAGCTCACGGGGAAGATGGTGACCGTCGGCAATAACCTCGACGTTCATACCGTCAATAAGATAACCGCTCTCGATAACTCCGAGTCTGCGATAGCCGTCAACACGGGTAATGGTGGACATTCCGCTGTAAAAGTGGGTCATAAGCTCAACGCCGTTATCATAAGCCTTCTCAACGTCAGCGTAAACAGCGTTGGAATGACCGATTGAAGCAATAATCCCCTGCTTCTTGAGATATGCGGCAAACTCATCCGCACCCTCAAGCTCGGGGGCAAGTGTCCAACGGATTATCGCTCCGTTTGACATTTCCACAATATACCCGTAATCCTCGGGAGTGGGCTTACGGATATATCTCGGGTCCTGAGCGCCTGCCTGCTCGGGAGAAAGATAGGGACCCTCCATATGAATACCGACCAGCCTTGCGCCGAGATGCTCGGAGTCACGCGCCTTGGCAAAGCATTCAAAAGCCCTTACAACGTCCTCAACGGGCCCCGTCGTAATGGTGGGCACGAGAGTGGTAGTACCGTGCTTTGCATGAAGCTCTGCGGGAATTATATAGGACTCAACACCGCCGTCATTAAAATCGGCGTCTCCGCCGCCGTGACAGTGTATGTCAACGAAGCCCGCCGACAAAAATCTGCCCTCGGCATCAATGAGATTACCCTCAAGAGTCGGAGCACCCTCTCCGACACCGATTATAATTCCGTTTTCATAGGCAACGTAGCCCTGCTCAATAACTCTGTCGGATACGATAACTCGCGCGTTGTAAATAATGGTTTTCATTTCAATCCCCTAAAAGTCGGGCAAGTCCCGTCATCGTCACCTGAACGATATCTTCATCGGAATAGAGTCGGTCGGTGATGATATCCTCTGCAGTAATCTTATTATGGCAATAAGCCTTGACGTTGATGCCCGTTTTTTCAAGTATATCGGCAAACACGCCGTATACACCTTCAGTATATAACAAAACGTCATTTGAGTCAAGTTCATTTTTTGCCATTTCAAGAGCTTTGATTAACTCGAAGCTCATAAGCGCTGGAAGGCTGTCTCCAAGGAACAAAAGCTCCTTCGAAAGTCTGACGGGAGCATTGAAGCGCCCCGCATTGTTAAGCTTTTCACTCGGTAAGCATTTACCCATTGTCGAAAGGTCAACCACAAGTGCGCGTCTGCCCTTTTTCAAAATATCCCAAATTACAGACCTGTGCCCGACGAGATTATCCGTACCGCCCGACCAGAGACAGACGGTCACGGGCAAGGAATTGGTGTTTTCGGGAGAAAACAAAACGCCGTAAGAGGCAAGCTCACGCTGTCCAAACCACATAATACGCTGAATTTCAGCGCCTTCAAGCGTATCCTTGAAAAGATAGCGGACGTGAGGCTCAACCTCCTCACGCTCAAAATATATTTTCTTGCGGAGAAGCTCTGCGGAATTCTTCAAGGGCCTTCGGCTTTTATACTCGGCAAGGTTTTCCTCATACACGGTGGTATACTCGGGATAAGCCGAATAAACGCTTCCGTCGGGAGAGGTATAAAGAGGCGACGGGTCGTCAAAAATCTTCACGTCGGGCTTGACACAAGCCTTCCTTCCGTCAAGCACCTCTGCGAAAAACTCTGCCGCACGGCAAGCAAGCACTTTAGTATACGCGTGCTTTGAGTCATCCCACGCAATGCGCAGGTTATCCTCACAGCCGAAAAGTCGGTAAAATTCCCTTCCCTTTTCAAATACTCTTTCTGTACCCTCGGGACAGAAAAAGTCACTCTTGACCCCCAAAATGAGATAAGGCTTCGGACAAAATGCGGATATCAGCTCAAAATGGTCGAAATTATTTTTCGTAATTCCTTCCCATACCTGCTCGGCATCCTGAGTACTTCCTGCAGGAAAATAATCACGTCGGGTGGTGATAAACGTACCGGGTGCGGTTGCCTTGATCCTGTCGTCCATAATTGATATGACCGAGGTCATCGTACCGCCTCCCGAGTTACCCGTAGCGCCTATACGCTCACTGTCAAGCTCGGGACGGGACTCTATATAGTCAATAGCGCGCATTGCATCCGAAATGAAATATTTTAAAACGGAAGTACCGTTCAGAATACACTGTCTGCCTACCCACTCGTGCTCGTAGCAGGGAGACTCACGCATCTCGGGTGTCTCGGAATAGCCCTGACGCTCGCCCTGACCTATATGGTCAATGGCAAAAACGGCAAGACCCGTTTTTGCAATAATCCTGCACACCGTCTGATACTGCGCATAAAATCTTCCCAAGGGGGCGTGACCGCATTGAAAAAGAACCGTCGGAAGCTTGCCGTCCGCATTCTCGGGCATATAGAGAGTCGCGGGGACAAAAACGTTTTTCCTTGACTGAAAAACGATATTTTCAATTCTCAAACCGTCATCGGCAAAGCTTTTTACCACACGGGAGTTGAGCGGAAGAGACTTATCGTAGGGTATTTTACCCACGCTCTTTTTAAAGGTGTTTATGGCGCGACGGCGGTATTTTTCAAATTGCTCAAGGCTTTTGACTCGGTCACGGAGCTTATCAGCGCGGTCGAAAGCCTTGTCGCTTCGCCTTAAAATGTGTAGAAAAAGCTTATCGTCAAGGGCGTAAAAATCATCCGTCGGCGTATATTTTTCTATTTTTTCAAGGGTGGTCATATACTCAAAATCTCACTTGCGCTGTTTTCGTCAAGATAGAGAATGAAATCGGGATGCTCCTTGAGAAGCGTTGCAGGAACAAGGTTTGTGGTATCCTTTGCAGAGAGGGTATTTTTTATAGCCTCCGCCTTTACCTTATGAGGCACGCAGGATACTATCCTCTTACAAAGCATAATCTGATAAGCGGTCATAGATACAGCCTGCTTGGGTACGTCGTCAATGGTTGCAAACCATCCCTCACCCATCTGCTGTTTTTTGCAACGCTCGTTGAGGTCAACCACGATATACGCCTCTTTAGTGTCAAAGTTAGCAGGCGGATCGTTGAAGGCGATATGTCCGTTTTCACCGATGCCGATAAGACCGATATCAATAGGCGCACGGCGAATTTCCTCGGTAAGCTTTGCAATCCCTTCAACCGTACCGTCAACGAAATGAGTAGCCTTAAGCGCTCCTACCTTCTCAACGAATCTCTCCTTGAGATACTTGCGGAAGCTCGCAACGTGAGTCTCGGGAAGGTCTACGTACTCGTCAAGATGGAACATCTCAACGCATTCCCACTTAATATCAGGCTCTTCAACAAGCGCCTTGAGAGTATCAAACTGCGATGCGCCCGTTGAAAGCGCAATTCTCGCCTCGCCCTTTTCGGCTATAACCTCACGGAGCACCTGAGCCACCTGCTTTGCGGCGCTTCTTCCAAGCTCCTCGCTGTTTTTACAAATTCTGATTTCCATATTTTTTTCTCCTTATTCAAAAAATTCGTCTATTCTTACCTGTCTGTTTTCTGCCATTGAAATATTTGCCGCCGCGCCGATTCCCATTGACGTCATACCTGCGCGAAGGTCTGCCATCTGTCCGAGCTCGTCATTCTCACAGCCTCTGAAAAGACAGCTTCTGAGAAGCCTGTCACTGCCTCCGTGCGCCTCGGTGCTCATTTCTGAAAGCTTATAGGTTATCTCCTCGCCCGTTCTGTCGTAAAGCTTTATTACGGGTCTGGGAGCTTTATCGGAATAGTCACCGACGTTTCCCGTCCAGTATTTTGTAAATTCAAGTCTTCCGAGCGTTCCGTTCATAACGATATTACAAGCCTCAAGAGGTGAATGTGCTGTGAGCGAATAGCTCATAACAGTACCCTTTTTATACTTTACGCTGACCGAAACACTGTCCTCGATATCAATGTCGGGAGAGAACACGCAACGGTCACGCCAATAACCGTCCTCCTCCTCGCAATCGAAATATATACGGCGGATATCCTTGCTTTTTTCTATATCAAAATAAAACTTACATTTCTTCGCATAGGGACAGGTGTGGCATCTTTCACCTCTTTTTTCGGTAACGGGTCCGTAGAAGCGGCGCGTACCAAATGCGTTGACCGCCTCGGGCTCGTCCTCAAGAAACCAATTCATAACGTCGAAATGGTGTGTGGATTTATGTATAAGCAAGGAGCCCGAATTACGTCTTTCGCGGTGCCAACGGCGGAAATAATCCGCGCCGTGACGGGTGTCAAGCATCCATTGGTAATGCACACTTAAAACATCACCCAAAACGCCCGATTTTATAATCTCCTTCACCCTTCTGAAGTCGGGACGGAAGCGTAGATTGAAGGTCACGGTCACGTGCTTACCCGTTTCCTCCTCCGCCTTTTTTTATGGCAAGAGCCTTTTCAAAGGTGGTGGTCAACGGCTTTTCGGAAATGACGTCACAGCCCGAGTAAAGCGCTTTGATAATATACTCGTCGTGAAATGCGTCAACCGTCGTAACGATTACAGTATCAGGCTTTGTCTCCTCAAGCATTTTTTCAAAGCCGTCAAAGACGGGAACGGTCTCGCCCGTATACTCGCTGACAAGCTCGGCTCTTTTTCTGTTTACGTCGTAAGCACCGCAAAGCTCGGCGCAGTCCTGATATTCCTTTACTATCGGTACGGCGTATGACGTTATTCCTCTATATCCGCATCCTACTATAACGTACTTTTTCATACCCTATCTCCTCTTATAAGTTGACAATTTCATTATATTGTGATAGCATTAAAAAGTAAAGTGATAATTTTATGATTTTCGGTATAAAATTATACTTGATGCAATATTAAATATCGCTTTATTACGGATGATTTAAAATATTATAAGCACTTTTTTATTATAAGCAGGATAAAATTAGGAGAATTATATGCCCGTTTCTTTTCTCGGAATTAAAAATATCGGTCTTGAGCCCGAAAGCGTGCAGCTTTATACACCGCCAATCGTATGGAAGGGTGACAGCGTAGGGCACGTAGGCTATTTTGACGTCTTCTTTCTCGTCACTCAAGGAGAGTGCTTTTTGAACGTCGCGGGGCAAAGCTACGTTGTAAAAAGCGGTCAGCTTGCCTTTCTACCAAAGGGTAAGCTGAGACAGTATACTCAAATTTCTAAAAGCTTTTCAATGTACGAGCTTCGCTTTAACGCCTTGGCAGACGGTGAAAGCCTTATGCAGACGCTCGGTCTTGCCGACGGAAATTTCGTAGTGGACCTTCACTCCGACGAGGCGTTGAGGCTTTTTGAAAGCTCCTGCCATCAGGAATTTACTCAATCTCCTCTTCACCGTGTCGCTATGTGCTCAAGCCTTATTTCGATTATAAAAATATACGCCGAGGAAAGACAGAGACAGGGCGGCTCTGATACGGGCTTTTTCAAGCCAGTGCTTGAATATATGTCGGAGAATATGTCCTCCGCCGTCACCCTTTCCCACCTTTCCGCACTCGTCTATATGCACCCGACCTATTTCGTCAAGCGCTTCGGAGAGTGCTTCGGTATGCCTCCGCTTGCCTATCTCAACCGTATGAGAATATATCAGGCAATGGGACTTCTGTCGGGTACGGAAATGTCGGTTGAGGAAATAGCCAGAAGCGTCGGCTTTTCCGATTCCTCTTATTTTGCAAGAGCCTTCAAGAAGCAAACGGGAGCAACTCCCACCGAATACCGAAACGCCTTCAAGCGACCGTGAATATATTTATCCACCCCGTTGACAATTCAAGGGCTTTGTGATACAATTTCCTTTGATTTTATGAAAAGAGGTTTTAAAAATGGCTATCGTTATTATTGCATTTATTATTTCAATGCTCGGTCTTGCATCGGGTAGTGTGTTTTACAAAATGGGTGCGGAAAGACAGGCTGACCCCAAAAGCTCGCCCGCGCTTCTCTGCTTCTTCTATTTTCTCATTGCCGCAATAGGCTACGTCGTTGCAGGCTTTATCACAAATATTTCCTTCACCGCAACCCTTCCGACCCTTATAACCGCGCTTATCGGAGGCGTATGCTTTTCGGCGGCGGCTTATCTTTACATACTCTCGCTCAAGAGCGGTCCCTTTACTATTTCCGCGGTGCTTCTTAACTTTTCAAACTTTGCTCCCATTCTCTACTGTCTTATTTTCCCAGGTGATATGATAGGACTCGTTACTCTTTCGGGTATAATCCTTATGGCAATATCCGTTTACGTGCTTACCTCAAGAAACAAGGGAGAGGGAGAAACGGGCGTCAACAAGAAATGGATCCTTTACATCACTCTCACCTTTATCACAAACTCCATCATTTCCTACTGCATCCGTCTTCAAGAGCATTTTGCGGTCAAGAATGAGTCGGTTATCTTCTACGTAATACTGTTTGGCTCTGCCGCAATTATCTCTCTTATAATCTTTCTTGCGATGGGCGGAGCTAAAATCAAGCAAAACAGCGTAAGACTTCTTCCGCCCGCAATCGGTCTTGCACTTACCATAAGCGCTAACGTATTTCCTCAGACTATTCTTTATCAGCACTCGGTTCCCGCGGCGGTACAGTCTCCAATTATCAACGGCGGTGCAATTCTTTTAGCGGCTCTTTTCGGAAGAATATTCTTCAAGGATAAGCTTTCACTCAAGGCTTGGATTGCAATTATTATCGGTATTGTTGCAATAGTTCTTCTCGGCATTTAAACAACTTTATTAATCAAAATATACAACAAAAAAATCAAGGCTCAAATGAGCCTTGATTTTTTCACTTTATCAGGATTGAATTACCATTCCCAATCGTCTGCTTCCATTACAACGTTCTTGGTGCTTCCGCTGTTGATGGTATAAGCTGTACCGTTGTTATAGGTAAGATCGTTGTGATAGAACTTGTATGAACCGCTGGTTGATACGATTCCAAAGGTTCTTGTGGTATTAAGATCACAGTTTTCTACGTACATATAAGCGGGATACTTAACGCCGTCAACGGCATTGTTTCCGTTTACGTAAAATGCAACCGCATCCCATTCTGTACCCTTGATTACCGTGAGATCATAGCACTTAACCTTTGACTTACGGATGGACTGAACTGCAGCGTTGTCCTTGTTGTTAGTAGTCTTAGCCGTTGCGTCAAGATAAAGGTTGCGAAGAGTTACTTCAATATATTCAGCCTTCGTTCCGCTACAGTTAAAGAGGTGACGGTTTGAGCTTGAAGATGATTTTTTAACTACCTCAACAGAATCCTTGTCACCGAGACCGATTATATCCATGCTGGAATAAACGTTTATGGTAGTTCCCTCGTTATATGTACCGGGGAGGAGATATACAGTGCTATGCTCATTGTTCTGAAGAGCAGAAATTTCTGCGTAAAGTTTGTTTTCGCCAATTCTCTTAACACCTTCAAGGTTTTCGGGAATTACTGTATCGGGAGCCGCAAGTATAACAGTTTCGTCAGCCTTGCTTACCGCATAGCAGGTCTTACCGTTCTTGGTATATTCAAGAACAAGACGCTCGGTATCATTTTTAAGAGTTACGTCTATCTCTCTGGGGTCATACACTACGCCGTCTTTGTTAGCCTCAAAAAGACCGGCAACGATTTTCTTGTCCTCTACGACACCTCCTATCGAAAGCTCCTCATAAACGACTGAGAAGGGACTGAAGGAATCTGTGTAGAAGCTGATTATATGGGTAAGGGGATCGTATTCATAATCCTCTACCTCAACACCGTTATGATAAACCTTGCTGATATTCAAAAGAACTCCTATGTCGATCTGAACCAAATACTTAACGCCCGCTTCGGCAACAACGGGCACACCGTCCTTGTTAAGCTTGATTTCGTAGCTTGCAGTAACAAGACCTTCCGAATCCGCGGTAGTGCTGATGTGGTCTGCGTCAATAGAATACATTCCCTTCTCTGCGTTCAAGGGAACTGTAACGGCTACACCGCTTGCGGTATCCTCAATGGTGGTTCCCTCGGGATATTCAGCAGGCTTATCGTAGGTCTTATCAAAGCTGTCATCTTCAAACTCAAGCTGAGTTGCTACAAGCTGAATTGCAAAATCCGTACCGATGGACTTGTTCTGATACTCGTTACCTGCAGACTCCCTCATCTTGAGAGCGATCGTGATAACCTCGCTATCCTTTGCCTCAAGCTCGCCGTAGCCGGTTGCTCCAAGATTTGCAATAGCCTCGGTAAGATTGCCCATAGCGGTCTTCCCGTCAAGAGAGTCACGGTTTGCAATCTGCTCTGCGGGGTCAAGATAGTATACATCAATAACGTCTGTAAGTTTATCAATATCTCCATAAGGGATGATATTGACCTGATACTTAAGGGCAAGGGTTCCGTTATTTGAAATTCTGATATGCTTAACCTCAGTATAACCGGGCTCCCACTTATCATTTTTAAAAATAGCACCCGTGGACGCATCTGTCCATCCTGTTGTATCAGCTGGGTCTGTATTACCCTCTTTCCATTCAAGCGCAACGTCAAGAGTACCCGACTTGATTATATTTCCCGTACTGGTAACGCTGTCGGTAAACCAAGCAAAAGTAGTACCGATAAGCATTGACGCACAGAGAAGAAGGGAAAGCGCGCTCATAAGAAGTGAATGCTTTGTGCTTCTTTTCATTGTTTTTTCTCCTTTAAATAATTTGAATCGGAGCAATCTCAAAGGGTTAAAAAAGGCTCCTATCACATTTTCCATTTTAGTCAAAAATCGCATATTGTCAAGTATCATCAACAAATTGGTCGTTTTTTTCACGCAATCGAAACAAAATCAGAAGAATTCAGGCTTTGTAATCGCATAAAGCAAACTCTCTTAAAAAAATAAGGAGGCCGAGTCCGATGGACTCAGCCCCTGAATAATCAGTATATTCTTCCCAAAACAGCGTTAAGCTGATTGTCAACAGTATAATAAGAATCCTTGTATGTATTTACGATATCGGTAATTGAATTAACGAGAGGAAGCGTCAATGCGCCCGTAGGCTCCTGACCGACCGACAATTGAAGGAAGGTGACCGCATTAGTGGTATGCTCGTCCCACTTGCCGTCAACGAACTCGCCTCTCATAAAGCCCATAAGCTCAAGGCGTCTTTCAAGAGCGGTAACGACCTCGTTTTCCGCTCCGTCAACAGCCTCGACGTAATTGATGTAATTAAACCATTCAAGGTCTGTGGGAAACTCGAATTTAACGCGGGGATTGTCAAGATACACGGTAGGCATAAGACCCTTTTCGTTATAGGTCTGACCTCTGTAATCGTACGCCACGAAGGTTGTAATACCGTAGGTGGAATCATCAATCAGCGTTGCGGCGCTCTGTGCCACCGCCTTGCCTACGGTCTTTTTGCCGACGAGCGTTGCGCCTGCGTGCTGCTTGAGACAAAGAGCGGTAATCTCGGCGCTCGACGCGGTATTCTCGTTTACGAGCACGTGAAGAGTATCAAACTCAACTCCTCCGCCGTTTGACTTGAAGCCGTGATAATTGAGCTTGCCCTCGCGTCCCATTGAGAAAAGCGGCACGTCCTCATCCTCAATAAAAGCGCTGATAATATTCGAGGCAACGTAAACGTCTCCGCCCGAATTGTCACGGAGGTCAAGAATTGCGTTGACGTAGCCCAACTCCTTAAGCTCCTTGAAGCGTTCGATCAGCTGAAGATACGTATTGGGATTCTTGAAGCTTGAAAGCTGGAGCACAAAGGCTCGGTCATTGGGATAAAGATGAAAGCTGAATTCACGGAATACAGTCGAGCGACGCTCAAGAGTCACGTCGGTCTCGGAAATCTCCTCGCCGTCTATTCTCTCATACTTCAGCTCAATATAATTATCGTCCTCTCCGAGAGAGGAAAGAATTGCCTGAACAGCGGAAAACGGCGAGCTTGAAACGTCATAGCCCATAAGAGAGGTAAGTCGGTCACCCGTGCGGATGCCCATTGCGGCAGCGGTTGAGCCGGGTGCAACGCCCTCAACGAAGGTGCCGACACTTCCCCACGCATCTCCCGTCTCATCGTAAACGAAGGTAATTCCAACTCCCTTTGCGGTTGTGGAATTCCAGAAGGAATCGTAATATTGCGGAGGCAGATAATAGCTGTATTTATCAAGAAGCGAAAACAGATTCTTATACGCCGTGTCCATATCCTTGGTATCGACGTACTTGAATTTCTCGGCATACTGTCGGAATATCTCCTCGGCGGTAGTCGGGATATAATAAAGGTCCTCAATTGCGTAGCAGAAGTATACGAACTTGTCGGAATTGATATAACGCTCGCTTTCGTCAACCGTCTTTAAGGTCTCGTAAAAATCCTTAAGCGTCATAGTCTCGGGTATGTAAACGATACCTCTTGCAAGCCGTTCAATATCCGACATCTCGGAATAGTCAAGAGTCTCCTCGGGCTGAGCAGCTTCATCCGCCAGCGCCGTAACGAGAGTCAATGACAGAACGATTACAAGCAAAAGTGCTGTTAAAATCCTTTTCATTTTTTATCCTTTCAATTGTTAAGTGCCCATTCTGCAAGGCGTGTAATAAGCTCTGAGTAGGAAATGCCCATATTCTCCATAAGCTTAGGGTACATACTGATACTGGTAAAGCCGGGAAGCGTATTAATTTCATTGAACACAAGTCCATTTTCGGTTGCAAAGAAGTCAACTCTGGAAAGTCCTCTGCAATCGAGCGTTCTGAATACCTTTTCGGCATAGCCCTGCACCTCCTTTATTCTCTCGGGAGAAAGGCGGGCGGGAATATAGAACTGCGCAGTATCGTTTTTATACTTGGTATCGTAATCGTAAAAGCCCTCTCCCGTGACAAGCTCACCGGGAAGGGATACGAAAAGCGACCTCTTGCCGTCAACCGTCTCGTCCATTACGGCAACCTCAATCTCGCTGCCGACGATAGTCTCCTCGGCAAGCACCTTGGCATCGTACTTAAAGGCGTGCTCAAGCGCCTTGACGAGCGCCTCTCTGTCATCAGCCCTCGAAACACCGACGGATGAACCCGTACCGCAGGGCTTAATAAATATAGGATAGCTTATTTTCTCCTCACACTCGGCAATACTCTTGTTAATATCGTTCTCGCGGCGGAAGAGATACCAATCTGCCATGGGAATATCGGTCTGCTCAAGAAGTGCCTTGGTCACTGATTTATCCATCGACACCGCAGAGCCTCTGACGTCCGAGCCGATATATTTGACTCCCGAAAGCTTCAAAAGCCCCTGAAGGTTTCCATCCTCGCAGTTTTCTCCGTGAACGACGGGGAAAAATACGTCTACGTTTTCTATCTTAAAGGTACCCTCGGCCTTATTGAATACCGCGAGTCCGTGATGTGCGGGACAGGGACTTATAACCGCAGGCAAAAGCCTTTCGGTATCCTCAACGTAGCTTCCGTCCTCTATTCTGTCAACCTCGCCGTTGTAGAGAAACTGACGGCCGTCACGAAGTATGGCAAGGGTCTTGACCTCGAATTTGTCTCGGTCAACGTTACGGATAACACCTGCGGCAGAGCGGAGTGATATCTCGTGCTCGCTGGATGCTCCTCCGAAAATTATACATAAAACTGTCTTTGACATAAAATTACCTCCAAAACTGTTCAACTGTATTATATTCTATCACACAATATGCTAAAACTCAATACGAAAAAATTTTCTTATTAAAAAATTAACCGTTAGTACAAAAAGAAACGGCGTGACAAGAGTCACGCCGTAGCAATTATTCGTCCTTGCCGTCCTCATCGGAATCCTTGGACTTCTTCTTATCGTCCTCGTCATCCTCGGTCTTTTCAAAGAGCTCAACGCGGACGGAGGTAACTCTGTGAGACTCACAAACCTCAACCGTCAGAATACCGAAGTCGGTCTCAAGTCGGTCTCCCTCCTCGGCAACCTTTTCAAGTCGCTCTGCAACGAAGCCTCCGAGAGAAACGCTGTCGGTCTCGAAATCGTCAAGGTCAAAACGGCTCTTGAAGTCCTCCATATTGACACCGCCCTCAACGAGATAAAGTCTCTCGCCGATCTCACGGTAATCCTCGACAACCTCGTCGTGCTCGTCCCATATCTCTCCGACAAGCTCCTCAAGAATATCCTCCATCGTAACTATACCGAGAGTTCCGCCGTACTCGTCAAGCACGACTGCAATGTGGGATTTCTCCTCCTGAAGTCTCTTGAGAATACTGGTAATCTTTTCTGTCTGGTTGATAAAGATAGGCTCAGAGGAAATATCCTTGATATCTCCCTTGTACATACCGCCGTTAACGTAGAAGTCCTTCTGATGAATAACGCCGACGATATTGTCAATGTTATCCTCGTAGAGAAGAAGTCTTGAAAAACGTGTTTCGGTAAAGCAATCGGCAATCTCCTGCTTGGTAGCGGTAACGGGAAGAGCTTCAATGTTTATACGGTGAGTAAGTATTTCCTCAGCGCAACGGTCGGTAAACTCGATAGCGTTCTTCAAAAGCTCGCCCTCGTCGTCGTTGATGCTACCCTCCTGCTGACCCTCTTCAACGAGAATAAGCAGCTCCTCCTGAGAAACACCCTCCTCCTCTTCTGCCTTGAAAAGCACGTAGATGAGCTTTCTCCACAAGGAGAAAATGAAGTTGAAGGGAGTGAGAAGAATCAAAAAGAACTTAAGTAAGCGCACGGTTGCCATTGCGAATTTTTCTGCAAAGTTTCTCGCAAGGGTCTTGGGCGTTATCTCACCGAAGATGAGAACGACAACGGTTACCGCAACGGTTGAAACGGTTGCCGCAACGTCCTGATCCTGAATGAGCTTTACGAAAACGATGGTAGCCATTGAGGAAAGCAGAATGTTAACCACGTTGTTACCGATAAGTATTGTGGAAATAAGCTTATCGTACTGCTCAGTAAGAGCAAGCACCATATCCGCCTTTTTGTTACCCTTTTCCGAAAGAGCCTTAAGGCGAGTTTTATTTACCGAGGAAAAAGCCGTCTCGGTAGCCGAGAAATACGCGGAAAGCACAAGGCAGACCGCCATAACGATTAAATAGGGTATGTATTCCGTCATAAAGCAAACACCTCATCATTCCTGAAAATAGACACAAAAAGGCATACCTGCACACCTTTAGTGCGCGCAGATATGCCGAAATCTATTTCATTATTAAAAATACAAGTGTTCGCGTCAGGGTCGCAACTGTCGCCGTCCATTATCCGTATCATCCTCCTTGGATTTTATTCGAGGGAATTATAACAAATAAAAGGGCTTTTGTCAAGCCCTTTTACTAAAATTAAGCTCTGAGATGCGAGCGGTAAAGTCCTGCGTAAACTCCGCCCTTTTCGAGAAGCTCGGTATGAGTTCCTCTCTCGGTAATTCTTCCGTCGGATACGACGACTATCTCATCCGCGCCCTGAACGGTGGAGAGTCTGTGAGCAACGATAAGCGTCGTTCTTCCCTCGCAAAGCTCGTTGAGAGCGTTCTGTATAAGTATCTCGGTCGCGTTGTCGAGAGCGCTCGTTGCCTCATCGAGAATAAGAATGGGAGGATTCTTGAGGAATATTCTCGCAATCGACAGCCTCTGCTTCTGACCGCCCGAAAGCCTTACGCCTCTCTCACCGACCTCAGTGTCGTAGCCCTTTTCAAGAGTGGTTATATAATCGTGTATACCCGCCTTCTTAGCCGCCTCGATAACCTCCTCCTCGGTAGCGTCGGGTCTGCCGTAAAGAATGTTATCACGGATGGTGGAGTTGAACAGATACACGTCCTGCTGAACGATACCGATATTACGGCGAATGGATTCACGCGTATAGCTTTCGGCAGGCCTTCCGTCAAGGAAAAGCTCTCCGTTTTCAATATCGTAAAATCTCGGAATGAGATGGCATACGGTAGTCTTACCGCCTCCGCTCGGTCCGACGAGCGCAACCGTCTTACCCTTTTCAAGCTTCAAATCAATTCCGTGAAGCACGTCGTGTACTCCGTCGTAGCCGTAGGATACCGAACGGAATTCAATCTCACCCTCAAGCACTCCTGCGTCAACAGCGCCCTCACTGTCCTTTTCGGGCTCAGCGTCAAGCACCTCAAGAAATCTCTCAAAGCCCGTAACACCGTTCTGATACTGCTCCATAAAGTTAATAAGAGTCATAACGGGAGACAGAAACATATTGACCGATACGACGAACGCAGAATAGTCTCCGAAGAGTATATAGCCCTTGTAATAGAAAAATCCGCCCGCAATAAGCACTATAACGTTGAATATATCGGTAATAAAGGCGGTTGATGCGTGAAACTGTCCCATTGCCTTATACGCCTTGTGCCTTGCGCGGATAAAGTCCTCGTTGCCCTCCTCGAACTTTTCCTGCTCCTTTGCGGAATTATTGTAAGCCTTGGTGGTACGGATACCCGAGATGCTTCCCTCGATGCAGGCGTTTATCTTGCCCACTGCCTCACGGCTTTCCTTGAAGGCGTTTCGCATCTTGACTCTCAGCTTCATTGCCGCTATCAGTAAAAACGGTACTGCGACGAAGATGGTCAGCGTGAGACGGATATCAATGGTTGAAAGAAATACGAAGGATGCAATTGCGGTGATTGTGGAAATAAGCAGGTTTTCAGGACCGTGATGAGCAAGCTCGGAAATCTCCCAGAGGTCACTCGTCATACGGGTCATAAGCTTACCCGTTTCGTGATTGTCAAAATAGCTGTACGGAAGCTTTTCAAGATGTGTGAAGAGCTCGCTTCTCATCTGTGCCTGCATTTTAACGCCCATAACGTGACCGTAATACTGGATAAAATAATTGAGAAGCATACGCACGACGTAAAGGGCAAGCAGACCGAGACCCGCCCAAACGACCAGTCTGTATTTTCCGTTGGGTATCAGATCGTTGAGCATTTCACGGGTAAGTATCGGGTAAAGTATTGCTATAAGCGCAACGAAAAGCGATGCCGTCATATCCCAGAAGAAGATTCTTTTGTGTGGCTTGTAATATGACAAAAATCTTTTTAACATCTTTTTCTCCTTAGTTATAATGGCACATTGCAGTGTCAATTCCCTCTCTGAGCATTTCGCAAAGTGCGGCGTGAGTGTTTGTAAAGGCGTCAAACATAAGCTTCTCGTCTGACTTGGGAAATCTTCCAAGCACCCAGTCCTTCATATCGTAATCGGGATGAGGAGGCGAGCCGACGCCTATCTTTATTCTCGGGAAATCCGAGGAATTAAGATGCGCCGTAATTGACTTTATTCCGTTGTGACCTCCGTGAGAGCCCTTGCGGCGAAGTCTTATCTTACCGGGCACGAGAGAAATATCGTCGAAAATAACGATAACGTTTTCGGGAGGGATATTATAAAACTTTGCCGCCTCGCCGATAGCGAGTCCCGAATCGTTCATATAGGTCTGTGGCTTCATAAAGAGGATTCTCTGTCCCTCTATCTCACCGTCGAAGCAAGCGGAATGGAATTTCACCTTACCCGAGCCGACTCCTATCTTCTCTAAAATATAGTCGAGCGCAAGGTAGCCTGCGTTATGTCTTGTAAAGACGTACTCCTTACCCGGATTGCCGAGACCTGCGACAATATAGGTATAGGTCTTATTATTAAAAAGCTTCATTGTATATCACCTGATGTTCAAGAGTTTTGAGCGCGTTTTCGATGAGAGCTTTGCGGTCGAGACCTTCCTCGGCGCGAATTACCTTTTCAAGCACGGGTCGTGTTCTCGGATGAGGAGGCGTGAATACCGTACAGCAATCCTCGTACGGCTCGATTGAAGTCGCAAAGGTATCAATGCGACGGGCTATCTGTACTATTTCCTCCTTGTCCATTCCAATCAGCGGACGGAACACGGGAATCGTCGGCACGCAGTCGGTTACCGCAAGAGCCTGCATTGTCTGACTTGCAACCTGACCGATGCTCTCGCCCGTTATCAGCGCGTTAGCGTTAACGCGACGGGCAACCTCGTCGGCAATCTCCATCATAAAGCGACGGAGAATAAGAGTGAAATAATCGTACTCGCAGTTGTCTCGGATAGCCTCCTGAATTTCCGTAAGAGACACCTTATTAAAATGCATCTTGTCGGTATAACGGCAAAGCTTACCTGCAAGCGTCTTTACCTTTTCAAGCGCGCGCTCGGAGGTATAAGGGAAGCTTTCAAAGTGGAGCGCATCCACCTCAACGCCTCTCTTTGCCATCATCCAGCCTGCAACGGGAGAGTCGATACCTCCCGACAGAAGAAGCAGGCCTCTGCCTCCCGTTCCATAGGGAAGACCTCCCGCGCCCATCGTTTTTCCTGCGTGAATGAAGGCGTATTTCTCACGCACCTCTATCATAACCGTTATCTCGGGGTTGATGACGTCAACCGCAATATCGGGGCATTTTTCGGAAAGCTCTCCGCCTACCTCCATCATAATCTGAGGAGTCGTATAAGGGAAGGTCTTGTCACTTCTTCTTGCGTCCGCCTTGAAGGAGCGATAGCCCTCAAGGTGAGGCGGAATGTACTCAAGCGCAACTCTCATAATCTCCTCCATGCTCTTTTCGGCACGGTAGGCAATACAAAGGGAAACTATTCCGAAAATTCTGGAAAGCGCGTCGTGAGCTATCTCAACGTCCTCGTCACGCTCGGGAGTGACGTAGACGGTGGACTGCATATATTCAAGCTCGTATTCACCGATAAGTCCCTTGAGACGACGGCGAATCGAATCGGCAAGCTGTTTTTCAAAGGCACGTCTGTTTGCGCCCTTCAGAATTATCTCACCGTATTTTAAAAGTATGGTTCTTTTCATTATCTGTTACCTTTCAAGCGTTGTATTTCCTCTTTTAAAGCCGTTGCGAAGGCTTCTATTTCCTCCTCGGTGTTAAGACCCGAAAGACTTACTCTGACTGCTCCCTCAAGTCCCGATTTATCAAGACCGAACGCCTCGAGCACCGAGCTTGTTTTAGCCTTTGAGGAGCAGGCAGACCCGCTGGAAACGAATATGCCTCTTGCAGACAGCGAGTGAAGGAGCGTTTCACTTCTTATTCCCTTGACCGAGAGGTTCGTGACTGTCGGGCTTTTTCTTTCGGGGAGGTTTAAGGTCACCCCGTCAACCTCGGACAAAAGTGTCACAAGTCTATCCGACAGAGCCGAAAGCCTTTGAGTCCTTTCTCTATCTTTTGCAAGAGACTCAATTGAAGCACCGAGGGAGGCAATTCCGACGGTATTCTCGGTACCGCTTCTCATTCCCTTTTCCTGACCTCCGCCGAAAATTACGGGTGCGAGAGGTATGGGCTTTAAAAGTGCCAGAGCGCCGACGCCCTTGAGAGCGTGTACCTTATGCGCGGAGACCGACACCATATCAGCACCAAGCCCCGACAGAGTAAAGCTGTCCTTCAAAAAGGCTTGCACGCAATCCGAGTGTATAAGCGCTCTCGGATAACGCTTCTTGACTCTCTTGGAGATTTCAGCAACGGGATATATTGCGCCCGTCTCGTTGTTGGTATGCATGACCGACACGAGACACACGGGAGCGTCAAGAGACGCTTCAAGCTCGTCCATATCGATTCTGCCCTCTCGGGTAGAAAGATAAACCACCTCAAAGCCACGTCGCTCAAGCTCACGACAGCATTCAAGCACCGACGGATGCTCGGAATTTGTGGTTATTATTCTGTTACCTGCACGGCGGTTTTTTTCAGCACCCGACAAAAGCGCTAAATTGTTTGCCTCGCTTCCCGAGGCAGTAAAGACGACCTGACCTGCACCGAGAAGCCTTGCAAGTGACTCACGCACGCGGGATATTACCTTCTCAGCCTCAAAGCCGAGCGTGTGAAGGCTGGAGGGGTTTCCGTAAAGAGAGAGGGCTTCCCTTATCCTCTCCTCCACCTCGGGTATAAGAGGAGTCGTTGCAGCGTTGTCGAGATATATATTCGGCATATGTTGACCTCAATTATTAAAAATTTGCTTACCTCTCTTGATTATATTATAAATTTGTATTATAATCAAGTAAGAGTTTGATTTTTTTGAAAAATTTTAGGTAAAAAATGGATTACAATAACACAAAGCTTATACTTGCTCCTATGGCAGGCTTTGGAGATTCCGCCTTCCGCACCGTCTGTAAGCGATGGGGAGCGGACGAGGTCGTCAGCGAAATGATATCGGCTAAGGCCACCGTCTTTCGTGACAAAAAGACTCTTGAGCTTGCAAAGAGATGCGACGAGGAAACGCCCTTCCGCATACAGCTTTTCGGGTCAGAGCCCGAAATAATCGAGGAGGCGGCGTCAATACTTGCCGAAAAGTGCCGACCCGACGGCTTTGATATCAATATGGGCTGTCCCGTCGGAAAGATAGTCAAAAACGGTGAAGGCTCTGCTCTTATGAAAAATCCCGCGCTGGTTGAAAAAATCGTATATTCAGCCGTCAAGGGAGCAGGAGGCTTGCCCGTCAGCGTCAAGATAAGACGCGGATTTTCTCCCGATACCGTCAACGCAGTTGAGGTGGCTCTTGCCGCCGAGTCGGGAGGTGCCGACAGAATAGCCGTACACGGAAGAACGCGCGACCAGATGTATATGCCCCCCGTGAATCTCGACGTTATTGCGGACGTCAAGCGCGCCGTCAAGGTGGAGGTCATCGGAAACGGTGATATCACCTCTCCCGAGAAGGCTCTCGAAATGCTTGACAAAACGGGCTGTGACCACCTTATGATAGGCAGAGGAGCGCTCGGCAGACCTTGGATATTTTCCGAGATTTCCGCAGTGCTGAAGGGAAACGAAGCGCCCGTGATTCCTACGGGCGAGGCTTTGTATCAAGCAATGACGGAGCATCTGTCTCTCGCTCTTCAGGACAAGGGCGAGTCTCGGGCAATTCCCGAGGCAAGAGCGCAGATTGCCCATTATATAAAGGGTGTGCGAGGAGCGGCAGAGGTAAGAAACCGAGTCAACCACGCCACGAGCTATAACGAAATTTGCGAAATACTTAAAACTATTCTATAAAAATATAAAAGCTGACGAAAGGAGTGTGACGGAGCAAATGGATAACAATCTTAACAAATCATATATCAATAAAATCCGTCACGGAGATATGCACGCCTTTGAAGAGCTTGTGCAATACAACACTCCCTTCGTAATGTCGGTCTGTCTGTCGCTTATGAAGAATAAGCATGATGCCGAGGACGCTTGTCAGGAGGTTTTCCTCAAGGTGTGGAAAAGTCTGTCACGCTTCAGAGGAGAAAGCGCCTTCACCACCTACTTATACACGGTGAGCCGTAACACCTGCCTTGATATTCTCAAGAAGAACGGCAAGAACGAGTGCGAGGAAATTCCCGAGGCGCTTGCCGACGGAAGCGGTACTCCCGAGGAGCAATATATCAAGCGTGAGTTCAACGAGCTTCTTGACGAATGTCTCAACGCGCTCGAGGAGGATATGAGAACGGTATTGCTTCTCAGGGAAAAGGCAGGTCTTTCATATACGGAAATTGCCGAAACGCTTCTCATTTCCGAGGGCACGGTGAAAAGCCGTATAAGTCGGGCAAGAGAAAAGCTTTTAAAATTAATGAAAGAAAAAAACGCTTTTTGACGGAACTAAAATAAAAATTTTCCGTCAAAGATAATAGAAACGGAATAGCGTGTCACCAAATACTCTGCGTATTTCAAGGTGCTATTATCCCGCAGATAACGCGGTATTGGACAAAAATTTCAATTAATTCTACCGCTTGACAGTTTTGAATAAAGATTTTTGTTCAAGACAAGGCGTCAAGGGTAGGAGCGCCGACGGAATACTTCCGTATTTCGAGGCGGTCATATCCCGCAGATACGCGGTATTGGACAAAAATTTCAATTAATTCTACCGCTTGACAGTTTTGAATAAAGATTTTTGTTCAAGACAAGGCATCAAGGGTAGGAGCGCCGACGGAATACTTCCGTATTTCGAGGCGGTCATATCCCGTAGATAACGCGGTATTGGACAAAAAGATTATTCAAAAAAAGGAGGTAAGAGTATCATTATGACCTGTAACGACTTTCGTTCATATATGTGGGAAGATAACGTCCCCGACGAAGCTTTAAAGCATCTCGAGGAATGTCCCGAATGTAAAAAAGAATACGAGCTTGTAAAAAAGATGCGTAGCTCTCTTGCCTCAAGCGAGGATATGACGGGAAGAATTATGGCAAGAATCGTAAAGGAAAAGCGCCGTCAGATATTCAAGACGGTGTCGAGAATTGCCGCAGCCCTCGTTATTCTTTTTGCAGTGGGTATTTTTGCAAGACTTGCTATCAACTCGGGCTTCGTTGCCAAGGAGAGTGTAAACGACAACGGTGCGTTTGAGAGTGAGGAGATAGGTTTTGTAACAAAGAGCGAAAGCACTGCGTCGGACGACCGAGACTATTCAAGTGACGGAAGCCTGAACGATATATTCGACTACAACTATCCTATGGAGGCGGAGCCAGAGGAGGACTTCGTTCCGATGGAGCCCGAGTCACCCGCGCCCGAGCCCGAAACGGCGTCGGGCTCGCCCAATATGGAAAAAGACACCGTCGAGAGCGAGGAGGCGCCTGCTCACGACCTTTATATGCTCCTCAACGAGTACAAGGACAATCACGGAATATCACAGCACACCGCGGACATTATCGTCTCAGGTGGAAGTCTTGACGAGGTGCTTGACACCCTTTATGAATTGGGCGCCGTAATCGTCGATTCTCACGTTGAAATAGACGGAGACTATTACTTTGAAGCGCAAACGCTTCTTGAAAAGGCAGGCTTTACCGTAGCACTTACGTCAAGCTCTGAAACTGTTAAGAAAACGCTTATTTACTTTGAAGATTTGCTGATTTAAGGGAGACGGTATGGTTTTTTCAAGCTTAATATTTCTGTTTATGTTTTTGGTGTTTACCCTTACGGGCTACTATATTCTCCCGAGAGTAGCGCGAAACACGTTTTTGCTTATAGTAAGTCTGTTCTTCTATGCATGGGGAGAACCGTCCTACGTTATAGTGATGATAATCTCTATCGTCTTAAACTATACCGCAGGCAGACTTATTGCCCATTACAAGAGCCGTGAGAAAATTGTGGGCGCAAAAATCACGGTTGCCGTGCTTTCCGTTATCGACATCGGACTTTTGGTATTTTTCAAATACACGGGCTTTATCTTCGACAATATTTCCTCACTCTTCAAAATATCCTTCCCGTTTGACCCGTTCATCGACTCAATCGTTTTACCCATCGGTATTTCATTTTACACCTTCCAGATGATGTCCTACGTCATCGACGTTTACAGAGGAGACACCGCGGTACAGAAGAATATTCTCGACTTCGGCTGCTACGTATCACTGTTTCCTCAGCTTATTGCGGGCCCCATCGTTCAATATAAGACGGTTGCGGACCAAATGAAAAACCGCCGTGAGAATCTCACGACGTTTGCCGAGGGTGTTATACGCTTCGTTGTAGGTCTCGGAAAAAAGGTGCTTCTCGCAAACGGCGTCGGAATTATCTGGGACACGGTTGCGGGCTATGACCTTGCAACGCTTCCGACACTCACCGCGCTTATCGGCTCGGTTGCCTTTTCCTTCCAGATATATTTTGACTTTTCGGGCTATTCGGATATGGCAATCGGTCTCGGCAAGATGCTGGGCTTTGAATTTTTAGAAAACTTCAATTACCCCTATATTTCCAAAAGCGTTACGGACTTTTGGAGAAGGTGGCACATTTCCCTCTCCTCCTGGTTCCGTGATTACGTTTATATTCCTCTCGGCGGTAACCGTCGGGGCTTTGCAAAGCAAATACGCAACATTGCAATCGTTTGGCTTTGTACGGGAATATGGCACGGAGCAAGCTGGAACTTTGTTCTGTGGGGAGCTTGGTTCGGAATACTTCTCATTGCCGAAAAGCTGTTTCTTCTCAAGGCGCTCGAAAGACTTCCGCGCTTCGTTTCTCATATATGGGCGCTCTTCTGCGCTTGGTTCGGTTGGGTAATATTTGCAAACGAGGACCTCTCCCGACTCGGTCAGTATATAAAGGCGCTCTTCGGAGGCTCAGGCGTATTTGCCGACGGTCAGTCACTCTGGCTTCTCTCAAATTACGCTATCCTCTTCGTTATCGCCGCAATTGCCTCCACTCCTCTTTGCAAAAATCTGTGGAAAAAGGTTGAAAATTGCTCCTTTGCTCCCGTGTTGAGAGTTTTGTTCGTTGTGGCAATTCTCGTTTTGTGTACCGCTTACGTGGTATCCTCAACCTACAATCCCTTTATCTATTTCCGTTTTTAAGGAGGCAGTATGAAAAAAGCTGAAGCAATTATTATAACTGCGGTTTTTTCCCTGCTTCTCGTCGTGGGACTTGTGGGAACGCTTATTTCGGATAAGCCCGATTTCTCGGAATGGGAAAACCGTGAGCTTGCAGAATTTCCCGAGGCAAGCGTTGACTCGGTGCTGTCGGGCAAATTCGGTCAGGAATTTGAGGGTTGGCTTACAGACCGCTTCGTTGCAAGAGATTTCTGGGTCAAGCTCAAAAGAGCCTCCGACTCGGCTCTCGGCATTAAGGAATCAAACGGCGTGGTCGTAGGAAATAACGCACTGTTTGATATTCCCGACAAGGCAAGCGAAAAGGCAGTCGAAAAGAATATTTCGGCAATCAACGCCTTTCAAAAGAAAACAAGCCTTCCAACCTCAATAATACTCGTTCCGTCTACCGCTACGGTGTTTTATGAGGATGCGCCCTCTCTCTTCCCTTCAAACGACGAGGAGGCGCTTGTTGAGAATATCTATTCAAGGCTTGACAACGTCACCGCCGTTGATACCCTTCCCGTGCTTCGCGCGATGACGCTTGACGAGGCTTTTTATAAGACAGACCATCACTGGACGAGTAAAGGCGCGGCGGCGGTTTATTCCGCCTGGAGAAATATAGAAAACACCTTTGAGCTTGAAGAGGTGGCAGAGGATTTTTACGGTACTCTTACCTCACGCTCGGGAGATATTTCCATAAAGGCTGATACGGTTGAGAAAATTACGTCGGGTGACGCCTTCGTCTCCTGCAAGGTTTTCGACGGCGTTAATACCACCGAATACCCGTCAATGTACTTTGATTCCTATCTCGGACTTAAGGATAAGTATTCCTACTTCCTTGGCACGAATCAGCCGATGGTAACGCTTGAGACCGCAAACGGTACGGGCAGAGTCCTGCTTATGCTCAAGGACTCCTTTGCTCATTCCTTCGTACAATGCGCCTCAGAAGATTTTGATAAGGTCATTCTCGTTGACCTCCGCTATCTTACCTCTCCTCTCGATACACTCCTTGACCTTGATGAAGTCACCGACGTGCTTTTCCTTTATAGCCTTGAAAACTTCACCACTCAGGATAATATGATGTGGATAAAATAAATTAAAGCCGCAGGGGAAACCCTGCGGCTTTAATTATAGATGTTTTCTCAACCACTCAGGCATATTCGGATCGTTTATACTCCAAGATTCTACTATATGTTCATCTTCTTGCCAAACATTTTCGTCTCCATCAAAGAATTTTTGTCTGCTACATTTATATTTTATCACCTCACCACCCTCAACTCTGTACTCGTAATGATAATAATTATGTTTTCCAAAGCCTTTATACTCTTCTGTGGAATAAATCATCATTGTGTGTCTCCTTTCTCAGTCGTCTACCTCTATAATTTCATATTCAGGATTATCGAATTCGTCCTCGTCATAATCATAATCTCCGGGGTTAGACATATGAAGAATTTCAGCTCCCTCGCGTGTGCAAGAACGCAAATACAGAGCGTGTTCTTCTGCGTCCTCCTCGGTATCGAAAATTTCGTCCTGCTCCTCGCCGTCAAAAATCAATTTAAACTTTGACATAATATCATCTCCTTCTAAATTATTTTCATTTTGTTTTTTTCTGCTTGCAACAGCATATAAGCAAGCACCTGCAACTAAAGTGCATATAGCACCAAAAGCTATCGCTGCCACTCTTTTTTTATCGTTGCATATTCTTCTAACAGCCATTTTATACCTCCTTCAGTATTTCTTATTTTCCGTGAATGTATTTCTTGCGGTCTGACATATGTTTTGCAGCAAGCTTGCTACCATTTCTCAATCCATCAGACATAAGCTCCATAAAATAAGCGTCTTTTTCATCGCACAGTTTATGCAATCTCTTGTTTTCAGCTACAAGACGTTTGTTTTCTGCTCGTATGTTAAATAATTTCATATCTAATCCCCTTGATACCGTTAAAAGTTAATCATCGTACGAAGCAACAGCTCCGCCACCCAATGCACACAATGATAATATAATATCATCAACAGGTCCCGGGCATAAATCCACGGGAGAAACAACATAAATAACAAGTAAAATCAACAACATACCTTTCAGAACACCATTCATAATAATTAACTCCTTTATTTTAAATCTTGTAAACCTCTTGTTTACGTTTATATTGTAATACGGAAACAACCGAAAATAAATAACGAATAAAGCAAATTAAAAGCCTTTAATTATACCCATTTAGCAACTCGCATTTATGAAAAGCTATACTTTAAAAGTAACTCCGCAAAAGGATTGTAAGCAGGCTTTTCTTCTATCTTACCTATAT
The DNA here is from genome assembly GCA_017439965.1 of Clostridia bacterium. Taxonomy (GTDB): domain Bacteria; phylum Bacillota; class Clostridia; order Oscillospirales; family SIG627; genus RGIG6353. Next base: position 43,730 of record JAFSID010000013.1, read on the forward strand.
AATAAGGGCTTAACTGCAATACCGGCTCTCTTTCCATCTTTGCAAAAAGATACGCTGTATTTCGTGCATCTACAAGGGCATCATGTTCGCCGTCATCCCAGTAAATGTCAGCTATTGAAAGTGCCTCAGAAAGCTTATATCGTTTCTCGGTATCCATTCTATCACTGAACGTCTTTTGACAGTCAACCCAGGTTTCCAAGTATTTATCAATTCCAATTACAACAAACCCTTTACCGTCAATCTCGTTGATTATTTGCATTTTATCACTATCGCTCCAGGATACTATGATTGCATCCTCAGGAACCCAAGATATAAATCTTGTTAACACCTCGCAAAAATCCGGGGCGCCTTTTACGTCCTTAGGTGAGATGTGAGTAAGATTCTCAATGTATTTGCTTATAATTCCGTACTGAGGAGAAACATAAGATATAAAAGTGTCAACGATTTCAAGAGATTCATTCAAAAGCACCGCTCCGATTTGTATCGTTTCGCATCTCCCTCTCATATTGCCTCGGTATGCGCCTTTGGGAATATCACACATTTCCAAATCGACGACTACGTATTTACTCATTTCGTTTTCTCCTTTTTCTTGATCTTCACGTCAATGCCAAGAGTTTTGGCATATACGGGATCACGTTTTTGTTTTTTGAGCAATTTAAGTGCAAGCACTCGTTCTCTATGGGTCACAATATCAGCTCCTTTGTTTTGTGACTCTCTTGTTTACGGTTATATGATAACGCAGAAAAAAGAAAAGCGAAACAATAAACTTGGCAAATTAGAGAAGATAATTTACACAAATTCAGCAAAATATAAGGGTGCGTTTCATTTCTACGAAACGCACCTTTCAAAACGTTTATTCATCTTTATATCCAAGCTTCATTTTTTCACACCAAAGCTGCAAGGCTTCGATGGTCATTGAAATGTGTTCAAGCTCTTCTGATATCTTATCAAAATCCTCAATCTCGTCAGCGGATACCTCGCCGTCTTCAAGTATCTCCATTAACCTTATTTTGCTATGGTTTACAGTTTTCAGGGACACCGCCATATTAACGAGTATTTCGTGAATACCACCGTTAAACGTAACCTCGGGAGCATCAAGCCTGCCTATTTCACATTCATGACAACAGTAATAATTGCGAAGCTCGGGCCTGTTATATCGTTTTGCCATAGCCACAACGTCGGCGGGCTGTACGATAACCGTTCCGTTTTCAATTTTAACAAGCTTATATTCGGGAACTCCGGGCATACCGGGGAAATTAGGATTGCCGGGAATCGTTTCGGTCGCTTCAGCTCGGCTAAGTCCCAACTCTTCCCTTGTAATCTGATATATATTTTTATCCTTTTTGATTGATGCCTTTCCCATAATACACTGCCCTTCTTGTTGAAATTATTTAACAAGAAAATTTTAGCACACATTTTTATATTTTGCAACAAAAAAGTACATATTGTCGAAATCCGTGTGCCGAAAGACTTAATCAAGCGACAAAAAGACGCTCATTTCCTCCTCTAAATCATAATAGCTGACGCTTATCTCGTCGCCGTCGGAATTATCGGCTCTGAAGCTATCTTCGTCCTCATAGCTCACGTCGGTATAGCCCATTTCACGAGCCGCCTCAACGTAGCTCTTATACTCCTCAAGAGTCACACCGAGAGCGTTAAACGAGAAGCTTTCCTCGGTATCCCAGCCGAGTGATACGGCGATTGCATCGGGCTGAGGCACCATTTTTGCAAGCTCGCTTTCCGACCACTCGTAAAGCTCTCTGCCGTCTCCCTTTTGAAGCTCGGAATACTCGTCGTTTATGAAATCGTAATAAACGAGGTATCCAAGCCCGTCCGAGCCAACGTAAAGAATCTCTGCCATATCGGGTCTCATAAGCTCAAGGTGCTTTGATTCGGCAAGCGTATATCCGCCGTCAATAACGAGCGGAGACTCGGAAACGGTCTCACCGGGATCGGCACGTCTGCGGTTATATCCGAGAATATAAAGCTCCTTTACCTCCTCATCGGTAAGCTCGTCCTCCTCCTTGATACCGTCAAACGCACTGTAATCGCTTACGTCATCTTTGAAGGTATACTTTATTTCAAGGTCAAGTATGGTGTATTTAGTATTATTGGTATATTCAAGAGAAAGATATCTCTCACCCTCTCTGACGGCGTTTTTGACTCTCCAGTCAATATCCTCAATTTTGATCGCTCCCTCGGGAGTAAACTCCCTTTCACACCCAAAAAGAAGCGTAAAGCTCAAAAAGGCAAAGCATATCAAAGCAAGTATTCTTATTACGTTTTTCATTTTTAGTCTCCTTTAATTTTATCCTTGTAGCATTCAAGTGCGCCTATTATATAAATCATCAAGCCATCGGAGCTTAACGCTCTGTCAAGGGCTTTGACGGTCGCATGTCTTGAAATCCGCTTTATAAAAAGCTCAAACGCCTCTCTGTCCGAGTCACACGGCTTACAGTCCGAAGAAGAAATTGCCTTATAAAGCCTTTCTGCCTCTGCAATACATTCCTCCGAATAAAAGGGCGCTCCCTGATTCTTGAGTGATTCAAGTCTTACAAGCACGCTTGACAGGGTCTTATCAAAGCCAACGTCATCCGAGCTCCTGCACCAAAGGGATACCGCCGAGGAAAGATATTCTCCAAAGCCGTTTTTATAATCTTTATTTAACCCAACAACGACGGCGTTACTCGAAAACATCTCCTCAAGCATTAACAACGAGTCAAAAGCAATAGAAGAGCAAGCCTTTCGTATCAGCGGAATACATTCCTGCACGGATTCATCCGTGTAAGGAATTTCATCCTCAAAGCAATAATAAAGTCTGTCAACAGCCCCGTCAAAAAGCGCTTCCTTCTCCTTGCTGAAGCTTTCCTCTCCTATCAGCTCAAAATTGGTCTGCATCAAATCGACACATTCCTCATAATTGAATAAGCCGTAATTCACTTCCCTTGGAGTAATTCCCGCCAGCTTCAGATTATCCGTCACCCTCAAAAGCATTTCAATTCTGTCACGCTTTTTCTTTAGCTCGACAATATGCCGTTCAAGAGTGGCATCCGCATCGAAATCAGGGTCGTTCATAAGCCGACGTATTTCCTCGTTTGAATATCCAAGCTCCTTATAAAAACGAATCGTCCATATCTGCTCAACCTCCTCGTCGGAAAACTGTATAGAGGTATTATCCCCTCTCCATTGCTTAGGTCTGCACAGAATCTTATCCACCCAGTATTGCACCGTCGTTCTCCCGACACCGAGCTCAGTATAAACCTCTCTCAAGCTTTTCATACTTACACCTCCAAGCTAATTCTAAATACTGCCAGTACTGGCTGTCAATACCTTTTTTAAAAAAATAAGCCGTTGCGGTCGCAACGGCTTAAATTCTTACGGAGCGTAAGGATTGGGCTTAAACAAAAGTCTTATAAGGTCAACGAGAACGCCGATGCCGAAAAGACCTCCCGTAAAGAGATAAACTATTCCGAGAAGGATACGCCCCTCATAAAAGCGGTGTATTCCGAGCACTCCGAAAAAGAGACAGAGGAAAAATGCCACCCATTTGTTTTTCATAAAATCACTCCTTTATCAAGCTACAATTACAGTTTATGCATTTGTCATTCCCAACGGGATTTACAGAGCCGCAAAACTCACAGCATACGTTAGGCTCTATTATAAGTCTGTCAAGACCCCAGACGCTTATCACACTGTCGCCCACGTGGATTCGTTCAAGCTCGGCGTCAACGGTCTTGAAGTCCGAGCTTAAATAGTTTATTTTTCGCACGACTCCGTTATCCTTTTTGACGGTAAGAATAATATTGTTTTTACAATATACCTTTCTGCCGACAGACACCACGTTATAATGATACGTCGTAATGCATTTGATATCCAGTATAGTCCCCTTCCACGAAGAGCGGGTGAGTCTGTACGCGCCCGTCAGGAACACGGGCAACAGCACAAAAAAGCATATAACCGCCACGCTCTTTACGGGTCTGTCCAGAAAGTCTTCGCGGTACATATATACAACCGACAGAACGAACGCCTCGGATATAAAGAGAAGCGCAAGTCTTCGCACTGCCTTTTTCAAAGCAAGTCTTTTAACGTCACAGGGTAAGGTCATACAGCACCTCCATATATTGACGTCATTTTTGTTCTGCTTTACGGCGGTTAAATTCCTCGACGTCTATCTTTCCGTCGGCAAGCATCTTTTCCACCCAAAGCTGAAGGGTCTCAACGGTAATTGAAATGCGCTCAAGCTCCTCTTGGATATAGATAAAATCGTTAAGCTCCTCGCTGTCGATAACGCCGTCGGCGGTTATTTCGATAAGGCGCTCCTTTTTCTTTGCCATCGAATTGAGAGAGGCAAGCATTTCAAGAACGATTTGCGAAAGGTCCTTGACCTTGACCTCGGGTATGTACTCCTGACCTATCGGACATTCGTTGGCGCAGTAATAATTGCAAAGGTGAGGCGCCTTATAGCCACGTGACATATCAAGCACGTCCGACGGATGAGGAGTAATTTTTTCGCTTTCTATCCTCTCGATTCTCTCGGGTGTCAGGGTTTCGAGCAGCTCACTTGCCGCCTCACGCGAAAGTCCGAGCTCCTCGCGCTTTTTCTGATATACGTTTTTATTTTCCTTAGATGATATTTTACCCATTTCAAGCTCCAAAGTTTTTTCTTTTATTTTATCATATATTGCCAAATAATCAACCGTTATTTTTTCTTTTTGACCAGCTTAACGGAAACGCCGAGCTTTTTCAATTGCTCACTCTTTTCTGCAAGTCTTATTGCAATAAGTCTTTCCCGTACTCCCATTCTATCACCTCCACTGTACATATTTTAACCGAAACAGCAATATTCCTCAATAACGGGCTTTACAAAATAGCCCTCCTTATTTTACCCAAAACGGCAAAATGAACGGGCGGTGTATCCCGTACACCGCCCGTTCAAAAGAGAGAAAGGAAAACTGTGAAAAACAACTAACACACATCTTTGGGAACACCACATCCCTCCGACACTTATATTTTATCACGCGATGTGTCCCAAAAACAGTACAGCCAAACAAAAAATGCACTCCGAATTTCTTCGGAGTGCATAAAACGTGTTTAAAGTGTAACGGTTACACCGTCTACGGTAACGGTAGTATTGGGATCACGTGCGATAAGTTCAGCGAAATTAAAGTGGGCAAGAATATTTGCAGCAGTCAAAGGCGCACCGTCAACCGTACAGTTGTTAAACGCTATATTAACAGTCTTGTTAGCCCAGTTTGCAGATTTGAAAGCAATATCAGCATTGAACTCACAGCCGGTAAAGGTATTTGTAGCTCCTGCTATATAAAATCCAATTGCATCGCTGTTCCAGGTGTTCTCAAATACAACGGTATCAAAGGTTGATGCCTTAACCGTAGAAATGGAAACGCCCGTGCTGTCCAAGGTCGTATTGCTTACGTTTACGTAGCCTCTGGTCGTGCTGTTACTCGGACCGAACGAAACAGCGTTACCCTTAACCTTGATAGTAGAATCAGTGAGGTTCATAGTTCCGTTCATATTTCTAAATACAAGACCCGAGCTGGCGCCCCAAAGAGTAGTGGTATCCGTAATGGTAAGGTTAGAAACGTTTGTCACGGATGCGGTAGTATCAGAGCCGCTTGCAATCAACAGCAAGCCCTGACTTACATTAGCACCCTCAACGGTAGTGTCCTTGATGGTGGTGTCAGAACCGGAAACGGTAAGACCGTAGGAAGCGCCTGCGCTCTGATACTTAACGCCCTCGATGGTGGTATTGTTACCATTGATGGTCGTAGTGCCTACGGACTGGATGGTCATATCCTTTACCGTCAAAGCATCGGCAGTAACGGTAGCGCCGTTGGAAGCAACGGTAGTACTGTCAACGCCGTTACCAACAAGCGCGATGTTAGAAGAGCCGTTCAATGCATCGGCAATGTTGTTTACGGATACCGTATTTCCTGCGGTAGAGTTAATAGCTACGCTATCACCTGCATTTACGTTGCCAAGAGTCTCGTTGAGCTCCTTTTCAGCCTCAGAAAGCTCGGTGTAAACAACGGTAATATTGCTCTTCTTTGCCTGAGAGAAGGGCGTAAAGTAATTAGTGCTGAAGGTTACAACGCCGGTAGCGATATCATAGGTTGCCCAAGTATTAGTGGGCATCATACCGTCCTTATATACCTTTACGTCATTTCTGCCTGCACCAATAGGAAGCTCAACCTTTATGTTACCGTAATTATACAATTTGTGAGTGCCGTCTACAAAAGGATTGATGTAGTCAGCAACGCCGTCTACGTAAATCTCATAGCCGTTTGCCACCTGCATTTCAGTAAGAGCACCGCCGTAACCGTTTGCGGCGTTCTTTACGGTAAGCTTAAGATTTGCAAGGCTCGCAGATGAAAGCTGTGCACCTGCGGGAACTGTAACCTTAACAGTGCCGTAAGGCATATCGGCAGTCATAACAACCTCTTCGCCAAGTTTTCCGTTGTTGTTAACGATAGCAGCGCTCTCGTTTACTGCTAAAAATTCAGAGTTTACGTCATACTGATCGTCAAAGCTATCCTTTTCGCTGGTAAGCTGAGTTGCGAGGAGCTGAACGGTAAAGTCAGAGCCGATTGCCTTGTCCTGATACTCGTTGCCTGCGTTCTCACGCATCTTGAGAGCAAGAGTAACCGTATCTGTTTCCTTTTCCAAAAGCTCACCGCTTGCGTTACTCGGCATACCTGCGAGAATCTGAGTGAGTGTACCTACGGGCTCAATGCTGTTAAGCGCGGTGCGGTCTGCAACCTGAACGGCGGGATCCACGAAATAAACGTCAATCACGTCCGCAAGATCGGAAACGTCGCCGTTTGCAAAGATGTTAAGCTGATACTTGAATGCGAGCGTACCTACGTTGCTGATCTTAATGTGACGAACCTCAACGTAACCAGGCTCCCACTTATCGTTGTTGAAGATTTTGCCCGTTGATGCATCATTCCATACAGTACCCTGTGCCTCGGGATCTGCTTTGCCCTCAGCCCAGTGCATTTCTACGTCAAGAGTACCCGACTTGATGATGTTTCCCGTGCTTGTAACACTGTCGGTAAACCACGCAAAAGTAGTGCCGATAAGCATTGACGCACAGAGAAGAAGTGAAAGCGCGCTCATAATGAGTGAATGTCTTGTGCTTCTTTTCATTGTTTTTCTCCTTTTAGAATAAATATTATTGAAAAACGGATACCCACATACCGTAATTTCCAAAACGGGAAGCTGTCGCCATTTACCATTATATATATATATATATTGTCAAGGCTTTTTTTAAAAAAATGCACTCCGAATTTCTTCGGAGTGCATAAGACTTAATAGCCTATTACGTTTTCTGCGGTGAGACCCGTGTTATTTGCAATAACCTCTGCTTCAAAGTCAGCAGGCATATCACTTATAACGTAGCCGATAGCCTCATCGTTAATGTTAGTGAAGGTACAGCCCTTTATAGTAGTTGTGCTTCCGTTCTTGTTCTTGATTCCGCAAAGTGCGTTGTTGTAGTTATCAAAGGTACAGTTCTCAACGGTGAGATTACCGTTAAGATTCTTGTAGATACCCCAGTTCTTATCGGTAGCTGTGCCCTTAAAGCTACAGTTTCTGACTACGATATCACCGTCGCCGTCGTGGTCGTTGTTATTAACCGGACCTGCAATTGCATAACCCTTTAGATTTGTTTCAAAGGAGATATTTTCAATAACCGCATCTCCAATACAGCTAAAGATATCATCGTAGGTTGAAATCTGCTGAATAAGAACCGTCTTACCTGCCTCACCCTTAATGGTTACGCCGTCGGGAATGGTAAAGGTTCCGCTCGTAACGTAGGTCTGCTCGGGAAGAATAAGCACGTCACCCTTCTGGAGAGTGGGAAGGTACTCGTAAAGACCGCCGTACTTGGTGGGATTGTAGGTGGTTTTATGATAGTTGTCAAAGCCGTTAACTACAACGGGTGTCTCCCAGGTTTCATCGCCCCAGGTTGCAACGGTGTAGATACCGCCGCCCTGAAGTCCGCTCGCACTGGTAAGAGTATTACCGCTTGCAACGTTGGTGCCCTCAAACTCAAGGTCTATGGTAGTCGAGCTGCCGATTGTAAGTGCCATACCGTAGAATGCGGAAGCGCCTGCATAGTCTGCAACGGTGGTTGCGGTAATCTCCGTATCGGTTACAGAGCAGTCAATAAACTTGATGGTAGCGTTGCTCTCGCTGTTTCTACCGACGAGACCGCCTACGTTACATCCGCCCGTGATAGAGGAGTTGGTTACGTTAACCTTTTCAACAGTAAGGTCACCGTAAGCCTCGCCCCATACTGCGCCGTTGTGATGTGAGCCACCGTTCAAGGTGAGATTGTCAAGGGTAAGGTTCTTTACAACCGAAGCAACGGCTCCGTTGGTACCTCTCGTTGCACCCGTGAAGAGACCTGTTCCGTTAATGGTAAGGTTGGAAATTGTATGTCCGTTACCGTTGAAGGTAATACCGCTGACGTTAGAGGAGTCGGGAGTGATATGCTTAGTTGTCCAGATATAGCCCGTAGCGTCGATGTCTGCCATTACGTTATAGGTCTTGCCCCAGAATGAACCGCTGCTGTAATTTGCGATAATCCAGTTGTTGAGAGCTATAAGAGCCTCTGCGTTATAAACGTAGTAGTTGCCGTTTGCATCCTTATAAAGACCGTTTGAAACCTCGGTGTCAACAACGGTTATAAGCGTATCCTTGCCGTCGGCGTAATTGAATTTTTCACCGTAAATGTTCTGACCTGCCGCAACTGTGGGATTGATAATGAACGCGGTAATCATATTTACGATTGAATCACCGCCGTCACGACCTACCGCACCTGCGATACCGCCAGCCAACGTGTGACTTGCACTGCCAACAAGCTCTTTAACCTCACCGTTATTGGTACAGTCGGAAACGGTTACGGTAAGGTTGGTATTATTGTCGTCACCTGCGATAAGACCGATGATACCGCCTGCGATAATGTCTGCGGTAACGTCGCCGTTATTGGTACAGTTATCAACGACGGTCAAACGGTTAGCCTGACCGATAAAGCCACCTACCTGATGAGTGCCCGTAACGTTTGCGTAGTTCACGCTGTCAACGATAAGAGTATCGTAGGAGCGGTCAGCACCGATAAAGCCGCCCGTGTAATGTCCGCCACCCTTAACGTTACCCGTTACGGTTACGTTGGAAATAACGGTCTGGTCTGCATCCGCAACCTTATCTACCTGACCTGCAATCGCACCCGTGCGAGCATCGGTTGACTGGATGTCAACGTTTTCAAGAGTAAGGTTCTTGATGGTTGCACCGCTGATTTTGGTGAAGAGACCGTTTGCGCCCTTGAGGTTCTGGATAGCGTAGCCGTTACCGTCAAGAGTTCCGCTGTAATTTGCAATGGGAGTCCAGGTCTCGCCTGCAAGGTCAATATTCTTGGTAAGCTTAACGTTCTGATTGTTGTTAAGAGCCTTGATAAGCTCGCCTAAGGTTGAAATCTCCTCGGGGAATGCAGCATTCTCGTCGTACGTCTCGTCAAAGCTGTCATCCTCGTAAGTAAGCTGAGTTGCGAGGAGCTGAATATCAAATTCGCCAAGCTTCTTGTCCTGATATTCGTTGCCTGCACTCTCCTGCATCTTAAGAGCAAGACCGAGATAAATCTTATCTCCCGCCTCGCCCATAGGCATAAGCTCGCCCTTGGTAGTCGTCTCAATAGTGTTTATAAAGCTTGTGAGGTTGCCAACGTACTGATAACCGTCTGCCTCAAGGTCACGGGTGTCGGGCATAGCAAGTGCGTTGGTATCCTTCTTAACCCAAACGTCAATTACGTCGGAAAGTATGGAAAGCTTCTCGCTTGATACGAACTTAGCGTACCACTTGAGTGCAAGCGTGCCCTCGTTTTCAATCTTGAGGAGCTTTACCTCGGTATAGCCGGGCTCCCACTTTTCGTAATTGAAAATAGGTGCCTTGCTTTCCTTGATGCTTGCGTATTTGTCAGCTGTGGTATTGTCCTTGTCATACATTTCAAGGTCGAGTACCAGAGTACCTGACTGAATCTTGTTTCCCGTGCTGGTAACGCTGTCGGTAAACCACGCAAACGTAGTGCCGATGAGCATCGATGCACAGAGAAGAAGGGAAAGTGCGCTCATAATGAGTGAATGTCTTGTGCTTCTTTTCATTGTCTTTTCTCCTTGTTGTTTTTATCCCCGTGTTCTACGGAGATTGTTTGACATTTCAGATTATATATCCAAGCCCTCGTTTTGTCAATCCAATTCATTTAAAAGGCTTGTTTTTTCGGTCAATTTACAATTTTTAACCGTTCAACCGAAGCTCTCCTTGCCACCGTCTCACCGTCAAGCATCACGAAGAAGCCTGAGCCCATAGCGTAACGCTCACCCGTCTTATCGTAAGCAACCGAACATTTAAGTCCTCTTACAGTTTTTTCAAGGACCTGCTTTTTTCGAATTATTATCCGATGCGTGAATAAAAATCGTCAATCAGCAAAAGCTGATTTTTCGGAATTTTGGACAGACAAAAATCCGAAATGTGCTCGGGCACCTCGCCGTAAAATGCCTCTGCAATAGCACCCGACATATCCGCAATGGTGTCCGAGTCGCTTCCGTAGGAGATTGCATTTCTGACGGCGCTCTCATAATCGTAGCTTTCAAGAAACGCTACCACCGCCATTGGCACCGTGTCCTGACATATCTCACTCCACTCGCAAGAGTCTCTCAGCTCCTTAACGCTCTTGTTAAGCAGGGTGTAGCCGAATGCCCTGAGCAAATAATCCTTTATATACTCCTTGCTGTTTCCCTTACGCGCCAGAAAGATTGCCGCCGCAATGCACATTGCACCCTTCTGACCCTCGGGATGATTGTGTGTAACGTCTGCCGAAAGCTTGGCAAAGCGCATCGTTTCCTCCATAGTGTCAAAAAACCATCCCACGGGACTGACTCTCATTCCCGCGCCGTTTCCACAGCTATTGTAGGGCTCATATTCACCGATAAGGTCCGCCTTTGCACACCAATGAAAATACCTTGTACCGAAGCCAAGCATACCCTCACCCTCCTCGAAGGTGTGTACCGAGTATTTTACAAACTGCTTTGCAAGGGATATTTTCAAAGCCTCATCGTCAAAATAGTCCTTTTCAATATCGTGCAAAAGCCAATCGGCAACCGCAAAGGTCAGCACCGAATCGTCCGTAAAATTATCGGTGTCAAGGCAAAGTCTTATTCCCTCGGCGTCCTCAAACTTCGTTTCCTGAAACTCATAGGTCGAGCCTAAAACATCTCCGCATATCGCTCCAAGCATACTCAATTCCTCCCGTCATTCAATAGATTTGTGTTATCAAAATCAAGCCAAGTACCGTAAAAATCATCTCATATTCACCTACCGCTTATTCAACAATATAATGCTGATACTGTTTCTTAACCTGATTTTTTATTCTTTTCGAGCATTTTTTACAATTGATAACCGTGCTTTGCCCAAAGGCTCCTCCGCCAAGAGTTTTGAGACCCGAAGGCAATACAATCTCCTTTAACATAGGACAAAAACTAAACGCATCAATTCCTATAAGCCTCAGCCCTTCTCCAAGAAACTCTACCTCGGATAAGGCACTATATTCACCGAAACTAAACAGCCCCCGTATATTCACCATAGAATGCGGGAAGGTAATCCTTTCAATCCTTTTATTATTTCCAAAGGCACCCCCGACAATCTCTTTTATTCCCTCGGGAATAATTACGTGACGCTTCCGTCCTCTGTATTCAATGAGCTGATTGTTAAATACTATAAAGTCTCCCTTTAGAGAATCGCTCCATTTTGACCCAACAAACGCATTATTCGTAAATTCAGTACGCGTACCGGATATCGAAACACTTTCGAGATTTACACAATCTCCAAATGCTTTTGAGCCTACGTATTTTAAGCTTTTCGGAAGCTCCAACGATTTTAAGCTGTCCTTGTGAATCAAGACGGATTCCTCTATCTGCTCGACACCCTCGTCAAATTTCAGATTCTCAATGCTCTCACAAAGCGAAAAGCAAAATCTTTCAATGATTTTAAATTCTCCGCTTATGACAACATTCTTTTTAACGGTAAGATACTTTTTCAAAACAGCTTTGCCGTCAAATGACTCCCCAAAAAAAGCAACGTCCTCGGACTTTAGAAAATAATTACCGATTATCCTTTCCCGTAGCAAAAGACCTGTCTTTACGTCAGCTAAACGCTTCTCGTTCGAGGCTTTTATATCTTCAATCTCAGCGGTCACGTCCCGATACAAGCGTGATGACAAATATTTTACGTACTCTAACATTGAAGCGTTATCCTCCAATATCACACAGCCGTTATTTGATATCACCTTTATCACCTCCTGTTATAAATATTATACCTAACAGTATGTCCCAAAAGTAGTACAGTAAAAAGGAGATGTAAAAAAAGTCCAGACCGCCAAAAACAAGAAAGCATAAGCAAATGAGACTGTTTATCAAAACAAATACAGATAAGATAAATATTAAGGTAAAAACTCAAAAATGAGTTTTCTCGAATAAATCATATGTTTTTGG
>JAFSID010000014.1 GCA_017439965.1 Clostridia bacterium
ATATCAGCCTCCCCAAAAAGCAAATTGCTTTTTGGACTACATTCATTTGAACGAAAACCGACAGTTTTCTCAAAGAAAACTGTTAGCAAATCAAAGATTTGCTGTCGAAATTCTTGAATTTCGACTTTCGATTATCGTTATCCTCCTCATAGGCTGATATAAAATCCTCCCACGGAAGTGATCGGTCAATACCTGTATTGCCGCTGTAAAAAGATTGGTAAGCACCGCCCCTGCATATCCGCCCTCAGCAAGCGAGCGACAAAGCTCAAGCGGTGTGGTTACGGCACACGCAGAGCAGGGAGAAGTATGCGTGTGCATCTGATATTTGTATTCCTTCATATTATCACTTAAATAAGTCATATCTTTTAAAAATGTTGATAAGCAACGATCCGAGAATTACACCGACAGCACCCTGAACGGCGTTGGCGGGAATATTGACAAGGGATGCTCCGAAGCCGTATATAAAGCCCTCAAACGTAAAATAGCCGAGTATCATTACGCACTCTGCGGCAACAGATGAGAAGATTCGGGTAAACGATACCTTGTGACGACGGGAAATAAGAGCAAAAACACCGTAGGAGACAAGCGCCATCAAGCCCTTTATAACAAACGTTGCGGGAGCGTAAAGCACAAAGCCTGAAAGAAGGTCGGCAAGAGCCGAGCCGACAGCGGCTGCAACAAAGCTATATATCGGGGGAAGAAAAGCCGAGGCAAACAGAATAATCGGGTCACCAAGATTGATATATCCGCCCGAAACAGAGGGGATCTGTATCACAACGGTGGCAACACAGATAAGTGCGGCAAGCATTGCGGTTGTTATAAGCAATTTAGTTTTTTTCATAAAAATCCACAAAATCCTTTACAATTTAATGATATTATTATATAATCAATCTGGACATATTTCAATTACCAGTTAAGGAGTTTTTTATATAACCAGATGAAATATTCAATAAACCAAAAAGCTTCAAAAAGCGCCTATCTGCAATTATATGAGCAATTGCGGAGAGATATAACTGATAACGTTTTTAAATACGGTGAAAAGCTGCCGTCAAAAAGACTTCTGGCGGAAGAAACGGGAGTCAGTGTCATAACAGTGGAGCATACCTACGAAATACTTTGCGAGGAGGGCTATGCGGAGGCTCGTGAAAGACGCGGATATTTCGTTATATATAAGAAGAACGACCTTGTTCCTACGGCAGAAAAGTATTCCGACTTTGAAGGTGTGAAAAGCTTCTATCACAACAAAGAAACGTTCCCGTTTTCAGTTTTTGCAGGAACGATGCGCTCGGTTATATCAAAATACGGAGAGAACGTTTTAATCAAATCCCCGAATTCGGGGTGTATTGAATTAAGACACGCACTTTCCGAATATCTTGCAAGAGGAAAAGGAATAAAGGTATCCCCTGAGCAAATAATAGTCGGCTCGGGCGCTGAATACCTTTACGGACTTATAGTGCAATTTTTCGGGAACAGCAGGCTTTATGCACTCGAGAAGCCCTCATACGAAAAAATCCTTTCGGTATATCAGACAAACGGTGCGGCGTGTGACCTTTTGTTACTCGGAAAACACGGAATACTCACCTCGGAGCTTGAACGCACACGGGCAACAGTGCTTCACGTTACCCCCTTTAGAAGCTTCCCCAGCGGAGTAACCGCATCTGCATCCAAGCGTTATGAATACATAGAATGGGCAAAAAAAAGAAACGGATTTATTATAGAGGATGACTTTAATTCAGAGTTTACTCTGTCCACAAAAAACGAGGATACGCTTTTCCATCTCGAACCGAAAGAAAGTGTAATATACGTAAATACATTTACAAAAACAGTGGCTCCCTCTATGCGAATAGGCTATATGGTGCTTCCCGAATCACTTATATCAGCTTTTCAGGAAAAGCTCGGCTTTTATTCGTGTACGGTTCCCGTTTTTGAGCAATATCTTTTAACCGAGCTCATTCAAAGCGGAAACCTTGAACGACACATAAACAGAATACGACGTCGGATGAGACGCACAAAAAAAGAACAAGACTCAAAGTGAGTCTTGTTCTTTTTTATAATACAGGAAATTGCACGCAGAAGGTGTGCAATTGCGTATTCAAAAAAAGTCTACCTCTAAAAAAGGCACGCTTTAAGCGAGCATTATAATCAGTTGCCGAAGGCGACTTTTTTATAACACAGGAAATTGCACGCAGAAGGTGTGCAATTGCGTATTCAAAAAAGTCTACCTTAAAAGCGTGAGCTTTGCGAACGTCAATTGTCGGAGGCGACGTTTTCGTACCATTCGGGCTTTTCGGGTATGAACCTTTTCTGAGAGTGCCAAAGCGCAACAGAAAAGGCTGCGGCATAAACGAGCGTAAAGAGAAGGGGCGCCAAAAACCATCCGCCTCCGAGAAGCTCCCATACAAACATTGATGGCATATAAAGCTTAAAGAGTGATATCGGAGAGGTATACAGAGTAAATCCCTGCGCATAAGAGACCATTGCAAAATTTACGAGAAGAGGCAATTGAATTACAAACACGGGAATAAACGCCGCCCAAAGACGTGTCTTAAGCTGTGTCTTGAAATATTCACGGTAATCAAGCCGATAGCCCGATTCGGTCTGAAGTCTGTAAAGCTCATTCTTTTCGCAAAGACGTCTCTCGTCCTTAGTGGGAAGATTGTAGATACGCACCGACAGGTAAACGAAAATTGCAAATATCACAATACTTAAGCTTACGGTACGAAGCTCTGCGCCTACGGGCTGTTGAATATTCGTGGCGTTTATCAATAATCTGTACGCAAGATAACCGAAAAGCGCGGATATAACGTACGCAATGAGAGTTTTTACAATATTTACAACAAGCGTTCGGGTGCACCTTTTATCCTTGTTATTCATATAACCTCCGTATTATTCGGTGACGTCTTCCTCAACAGCCTCCGCTTCGGGCACCCTTGTGCCGAGTATTGAAGGAAGCTGCATTCCTGCCATCTGGAACATTTCGTTCAAGGGAGGAACGGACTTCATCATACCCGATATAAAATCGGCGGTTGCAGTCTTTCCGTCATTTTTCTGACCGCCGTCCCAAACGGTGACCTTATCAATCTTGATATTCTTAACAGCCTCAACCTGAACACGCATAAGCTCCTCAAGCTTATCAGCAATAAGAAGCTTGAGTGCCGCCTCGGCATCTCCACCCGCGGATTTTACTATCTCGGCAAAGCCCGCCGCCTGCTTCTTGAGTATTTCCTCCATACCGCGCGCCTCGGCTTCCATTTTAGCGTAAATAGCATCCGCTTCACCCTGTGCGCGACGTCTCATCTGCTCAGCCTCAGCCTCTGCGGCAAGCTCCATTTCTCTCTTTTTTGCCTCTGCTCTTACGATAATATCAGCTTCGAGAGTAGCCTGCTCCTTAGCGCGACGCGCCTGCTCGGCAGCCTGCTCAGCGGCATACGATTCCTCAAGAGCCTTCGCAGCCTGAATCTTTTCGGCGGTGGTCGCTATCTTCAACGCCTCGGCTTCCTTTTCCTTAAGTGCCGCCTCGGACATAGCTATCTTCATTTTGGCTTCGTTTTCACCCTGAATTGCAACAGAGTCAGCCTCGGATACCTTGATACGCTGATCCATTCTTGCATTTGCTTCACCGATAGAGCCGTCACGGTCCTGCTCGGCAACGCTCTTTTTAGCGTCGTTTATCGCCTTTGCAGCCGCCTCCTTACCGAGTGCCGCAATATAGCCCGACTCATCACTGATATCGGTGACGTTTACGTTGATAAGACGGAGACCTATTTTCTTAAGCTCGGTTTCAACGTTACTGCTGACAGCCGCAAGGAATTTATCGCGGTCGGTATTTATCTCCTCAATATCCATAGTTGCGATAATAAGACGAAGCTGACCGAAAATTATATCCTTGGAAAGCTCCTGTATCTCGGAAAGCTGGAGTCCTAAAAGTCTTTCAGCCGCATTCTGCATTACACCTGGCTCGGTGGAAATACCGACGGTAAAGCGTGAGGGAACGTCAATTCTGATATTCTGACGGGAAAGCGCATTCTTAAGGTCAACCTGAATTGAAATGGGTGTCAGGTCGAGATAAGCGTAGGACTGAAAAACGGGAATTACAAATTCAGCGCCGCCGTGTATACACTTTGCGCTTCGGTTAGTGCCGTCCTTGTTCTTACCGATAGAGCCGTAAACGACCATAATTTTATCTGACGGGCATTTTTTATAGCGTGAGCATACCCAGGCGATAAAGGACACCGCCACAAGAACTATGGCACAAATCAAAATAACTACTTCATATTGCATAACTTTTTCCTCCGTTATATATTATTTTAATTTTACTACAAGGTCTGTTTGTCCGCTCGTTCCCACGACGACCACCTCGGCGCCCGTAGGGATGGCTTCAAGACCGTCGGTGACGGCGTTTCTCTCAACCAGAGAGCCCTGAAGCATAATATGAACCTTTCCCTCACCGCGTCTCTCGGGAGGTATTGTGAGATGTACCTTTCCCGCAACTCCGATTGCATTTCTGTTATCGGTGTTTCCGTCGCTTCTGAGCCTCATAACCGCACGAAGCAGATAAGCCATAAGCACCATAATAAGCACACCGCAAGCAATGGCAACGGGAAACGTCAGGTAGATAGGAGCATCCGCCTTTTGCATTACTATTCCAACCCACGAGAAAACAACGAAAAACGCTATAATACCCTTGAGTGTGAAAACCTTCAAGGAATCAAGTCCGAGCGGGTCGTCAATATCAAGCTCGCCGTCAAGCTCGGTATCGGGCGCGTCAAAATCGGAATCGTCTCCAATGCCGATAAACATCATTACCGTCTGTATCAAAAGCAGCAGGGTCGAGGGAATTGCCATACAGTAAAACACCTGCGTGACAGCTTCAAGTGAATTCCACCATTCTGAAATAAACATCAATTTATCCTCTCTGTAAGAAATTATTGTAAAGACGAAAGTATTTCGTTTGCGCTTGTTCTGAGGCTTGAAGCAAAGTGTGCGTAAAGCATAACCTGCAAAATACGCACCAGCTTTTTATTCTCTCCCGGAGAATGCTCCTCAAAGCCCTCTGCAATTCTTTCGGCGGCAAGGAGCACCGATTCGGGCTCTCTCATATCAATGCCGTTATCCGACAGCATATCAACGTAACGGTGATAAAGCTCATCGTCGGATATCAAATCGTCGCTTTCGTCGTCAAGAACTCCGCTGACGGTTTGCACGAAGCCACAGATTTTATCAATCTGCAAGGATTCCTTCAGCATATTTATTATTATTATACGCGCGAATTGGCGTTTTGAATAAATGCGCTTCTTAGGAGACGTCAAAAAACCGCGCTTGACCCAGTTCTGCACCGTATAAGGCTCAAGCCCCGTCATAAGACACACCTGCGAGAGTGTTATGCCTCCCGTTGCAAATATGCCGTCGAACAAAGCGCGCGAGCAACCCGTACAAAGCTCACTCAGCTCAATCGTCGTACCGGGATAATGCTTTATCATATACTCCCTCCCTTACTTCAACCTTTAATATGATTATATCACACGGTCACGCGATTGTCAAGAGTGGATATATGATTACCTAAAAATATTTACTTCGCAATAAAATCAAAAGCAAAACGAAAGAATTTCGAAAGAAAAGTATTGACTTTACAAGCTCACAAGTATATAATATAAATTGTTAAAGAAGGCGGATTAACGCCAAACGAAATGAAATCAAGAAAGAGGTAAACAATTATGAGCAAGAATTGGGCAAAAATGGACCTTAACACAGTCCCTAACCTTGTGACCGCAGTTCCCGGTCCCAAGTCAATCGAGTATCACGAGAGATGCTCCAAGTACATGAAGGGCTATTCAAGTCAGGTTAAGCTTTTCCCCGTTGCATTCGACGAGGGCTTCGGCTACACCTTGAAGGACGTTGACGGAAACACCTATCTCGACTTTTCGTCGGGTATTTACGTAACGGGTCTCGGTCACTGTCATCCCAAGATAAGCGAGGCAGTTGCTGAGCAGGCAAAGAAACTTATGAACTGTCACGACTTTACCACCCGTGTAAAGATGGAGCTTGTTGAAAAGATGCACGAGGTGACGGGCGGACGCTTTGGCGGCTTCCAGTTCTACGATTCGGGCACGACCGCGGTTGAAGCAGGTCTGCGTTGTGCGAGAGCGGCAACGGGCAAGCAGGAATTTATTTCCTTCTGGCGCGACTTCCACGGTAAGACCCTCGGTGCAAACTCCCTTGCGGTAGTAGGCCCCGACACACATATGAGAGCACCCGGCTTTATGCTCGTTCCCCGTCCCAATCCCTACCGTGACTTCTTCGGAAGGACTCCCGAGGAGGCTTGGAAGGATTCCTCTCCCTACATCAGAATGATTGAGGGTATGCTTGACAACGCTTGCGGAAACGGTGGCAAGAACGTTGCGGCAATCGTTCTCGAGCCCGTTCAGGGCTGGGGCGGTTCTATCATTCCTCCCGACGATTTTCTCCCTGCGCTCCGCGCACTCTGTGACAAGCGCGGTATCCTCCTCTTCGCAGACGAGGTTCTCAACTGTATGGCAAGAACGGGTAAGTGGCTTGCAATGGATCACTGGAACGTGACCGCAGACATTACCACTCTCGGCAAGGGCTTCGGCAACGGCTTCCCCGTAACCGCACTCGCAGTTTCCAAGGAGCTTGCTCCCGCAATTGAAAAGATATCCGCATCCTCCAGCTACGGCGGAAACCCCATGGCTTGCGTTGCTGCGCTTGAATCCATCAAGGTAATTGAGGAGGAAAAGCTCAACGAAAGAAGCGAGCATCTCGGTAAGATAATGCTTGAGAGAATGCAGAAGATGATGGCAGCTCACAAGATTATCGGTGACGTTCGTGCAATCGGCTGTCTCCAGGCAATCGAAATAGTTAAGGACCGTGAGACCAAGGAGCCCTTTGCCGAGGCAGGTACTATGATTTACCAGAAGGCGTTTGAGAAGGGTCTTGCATGGGTACCCTCGGGTCACATCCTCCGTATGTCTCCTCCTATGATTCTCGACGACGAGGCGGCTCTCAAGGGTCTTGACATCATTGAAGAAGCAATCTGCGAAACCGAAAAGCATTTCGGATATTAATGAGGTAAAAAGCTATGAATAAAATAAAGATAGGCTGGAGTGAGATAGACCTCACTCCCGAGGGTCGTAAGGTTGAGCTTGTCGGACAGTTTTACGAAAGAATTTCCGACTCGGTAGAGACTCCCATCACGGTTACTGCACTCGCTCTTGACGACGGTAACACCAGCGCCATATTCTGCGTATGCGACCTCGTTTCAACGGGCACTGCGCTTCTCAAGAGCGTGCGCGCACGTCTTGAGGGCAAGGTTGATTTCCCCGTTGAAAACGTAATGATAAGCGCCATTCACACTCACACCTCGATGGGCTACTCCAAAAGAAGTGACGGAGCAGGGGCAACTCTCGGCGTTCTTCAGGAGCTTATGGGTGACAAGGCTCAGTACAACAAGCTCGTTTCCTCGGATGACCCGACACTTCTCAAGGGTGACGAGGCTCACGAGTACCTCGCCGACAAGATTGCCAAGGCAGCAGTTGAGGCTTGGGAGTCAAGAAAAGAGGGCTTATTTGCTCAGGGCTTCGGACGTGCGGCAGTAGGTATGTGCCGTAGAGTATGCTACGACGACGGCTCGGCTAAAATGTGGGGCGACGTCGATATGGCTAACTTCACCGAGCTTGAGGGCGGTAACGACAGCGGTATCGAGCTTCTCTTCACCTACGACACCGACAAAAAGCTCACGGGCGTTATTGCAAACGTCGCTTGTCCCGCTCAGGTGCTTGAGCACAGAAGCTTTATCTCCTCCGACTATATGGGCAAGGTTAAGAGAAACCTCCGCGAAAGGCTTGGAAAGGATATTCAGTTCCTTGGACTCGTTGCTCCCGCGGGAGACCAGTGTCCCCGAGATATGATTCGTTGGGTAGAGCCAGAAACTCCAATCAACGACCCCAACATCGAAAGAATAGCCCCCAAGCTCCGCAAGGCTGACCCCTCTATGTTCGATATCAAGGGCTGTGAGGTTGCGGCAAGAAGAATTTCAACCGAAATTTTCTGGGCTCTCGCCGAGGTTGAGGAATACACCGCAGAGGCTCCCTTCTGCCATAAGGTAATAAAGCTTGATATGCCTCTCAGACGAGTTACCATTGCCGAAAAGGACAAGGCTCTTGAGGAGATCGACAAGTTCGTCAAGGCATCCGACGGCACCTTCAACTTCAAGGATAATGCAAGAATGCACGTTCACGCAGGAACAATCGTTCGTTACAGACTTCAGCAGACGGTCAACTCCAAGGAGATTGAAATACACGTTCTCCGACTCGGCAATATTGCCATTGCGACAAACCCCTACGAGCTATTCCTGGACTACGGCAACCAGATAAGAGCAAGAAGCTGTGCGGAGCAGACCATTCTCGTTCAGCTTTCCTGTGGCTCGTTCGGTTATCTTCCCACGAAGAAGGCTGAAGCAGGAAGCCACTATTCCGCATACGTATCCAGCGGTACTACGGGACACGAGGGCGGAGACCTTCTCGTTCGCAAGACACTTTCCGAGATAAACGCAATGTTTGAATAAACGGAGGACGAAATATGAAAACCGTAAAATTCGGTCTTATCGGATGCGGACTTATGGCAAGAGAATTTGCTTCTGCCGCTGCTCGCTGGTGTCACCTTACCGATGACGTTCCACGACCCGAAATCGTGGGAATATGCTCGGTCGTGCCCAAGGAGATGGAATGGTTTCAGAAGAATTTCCCCGACATAAAGTACGCCGTTTCCGACTACCGTGAATTACTTGACAAGGAGGATATCGACGCAATCTACTGCGCTGTTCCTCACAATCTTCACGAGCAATTCTATATCGACATTATAAAAAGCGGAAAGGCTCTTCTCGGTGAAAAGCCCTTCGGCATTGACAAGAAGGCTAACGATAACATTTTAGCCTGCCTCAAGGAGCATCCCGAGACCTTCGTCCGCTGCTGCAGTGAGTTCCCCTACTACCCTGCCATGCAGACTATGATAAACTGGTACCGCGAGGGAAAATTCGGAAAGGTGCTTGAAATACACTGTGGCTTCAATCACTGCAGTGATATGGACCTTGAAAAGCCTATCAACTGGAAGCGTACCGTAAAATTCAACGGTGAGTACGGCTGTCTCGGTGACCTCGGTATCCATACACAGCACGTTCCCTTCCGTCTCGGCTTCAAGCCCTTGACGGTACGCGCACATTTCTCCAACATCGTAAAGGACCGTCCCGACGGTAAGGGTAGCAGAGCGATTTGCGACACCTTCGACAACTGCACTATCTTCTGTACCACTCTCAACGCTGACGGTGACGAGATACCCATGACCTTTGAGACCAAGCGTATGGCACCCGGCTCGACGAACCGTTGGTTCTTCGAGATATACGGAATGGATTGCAGTGCACGCTTCTCAAGTGACGACGCAGGCGCATTCCATTACACATCCTCATGGGGCAAGGAGCAGTCCTGGAACAGAATCATCATCGGCTACAAGCCTATGATACCCACTATTACGGGACCCATCTTTGAGTTTGGCTTTACCGATGCAATTCAACAGCAGATGGCGGCGTTTATGCTTGAGTACAGCGGAGTCGAGGTACCCTTCGGACTCTTCACGCCCGAGGAGACTGCGCTTTCTCACACCCTTGCAACCGCGGCTCTCAAATCCTTCTACAACAGAACGGTAGAGGTAATAGAGTGAAAAGGCTGAATTACAAGTGGGTGATGGTGGCACTCAGCTTTCTTATGGTTGGAGTAGCACTCGGCTTCTGCTCGTCACCCGGACAGCTCTACATAACGGCAATCACAGAGGCGTTGGAAATACCTCGCAGTGCCTACACGCTGACTAACACCTTCCGCTTTGTTTCAACGGCAGTCGTCAATCTGTTCTTCGGCACGCTCATTTCCCGTTTCGGGCCTAAAAAGCTCATAACCGCAGGATTTTTCAGTCTTATTATCGCAAATCTGATATACTCCCTTGCGTCCTCGCTTCCGATATTCTATATCGGCGGAGTATTCCTCGGAATCGGCTTTTCCTGGACTACCACCACAATGGTGGGCTACGTCGTAAACGTATGGTGCCGTGAGAACAAGGGTACTATAATGGGTGCGGTGCTTGCCTCCAACGGAATTTTCGGTGCGGTGGCAATGCAGTTTATCACCTACTTTATGTACCGCAACAACGATCCCTTTGGCTACCGTGACGCTTACCGCGCGGTAACTATGATACTCCTTGCGGTAGCGCTTCTCATTATGCTCTTCTTCCGAAATTCTCCCAACGATACGGACGCGTCAAACATCTCAAAGAAGAAATCAAGAGGAAGAAGCTGGGAGGGTATCGAGTTTGGCAAGGCAACCAAAAAGGCTTATTTTTATCTTGCGCTCGTATGCATATTTCTCACGGGAATGACCCTTCACGGAATCAGCGGAATCTCCGCTCCTCATATGAAGGACGTGGGACTCGATCCCACCTACGTTGCAACCGTATTAAGCGCACATTCGATAGCGTTGTCCTTCTTCAAGTTCCTTATCGGCTTTATATACGACCGCTTCGGCTTGAGAGTGACCTCTGCGATATGCTACGTAACCGACGCACTCGTTATGCTTGCGCTCGTATTCGTAACCGACTCTCCATCGGGAATGGTACTGGCTATGATATACGGCGTATTCTCATCCCTTGCGCTTCCGCTTGAGACGATAATGCTTCCGATTTTTGCAGGTGACCTCTTCGGAGAAAAATCCTTCAGCAAAATTCTCGGTATAATCGTTTCGGTCAATACCGCAGGCTATGCTCTCGGCTCTCCTATCTCAAACCTTTGCTATGACCTGACGGGAAGCTACAACATATCTCTGTACGTCGGAATAGCGCTCATCGTCGTAATAACCGCAATTATGCAATTCGTTATAACGAGCGCAAATAAGTACAGACGATCAATAGAAGGCTAAAAAAATCACCGCTGTCTCATTTGAGAGCAGCGGTGTATTTTTTCAGGCGTTTACCAATTTAATTTCGTTTTCCTCAAGTATCGTTTTTTCCTCGTCCGTTATATCGCAATTCGTAACGATATAGTCGGCAGAGTCAAGAGGTGATATTTTTGCAAAGGCGCGTCGGCGGAATTTACTTCTGTCGGCTGCAATAATGCAGACCTCTGAATTTTTAATCATAGCCTTGTCAATAAAGGATTCCTCGGAATAGTAGGTTGAAAAGCCCTCCTCCATATCAATTCCGTCTACCGACAGAATAAGCTTGTCGGCGTGATAGGACTCAAGCTGCTCGGACGCCTCCTGACCGTAGGTAAACTGATACCTTGAGTTGACCGAGCCGCCGACGAGGGTCACGCTGTAATTGGGATTTTCGGCAGCCTCAAGAGCGATTGAAATGGAATTGGTCACGATTTTCAAATTATAATCAATGGGAAGCTGACGAAAAACGAGAAGAGTCGTCGTGCCCGAGTTGAGCATTACGGTGTCGTCAGGCTCAATCATCGAGGCAACGCGCGCGGCTATACTGCTCTTTTCATCCTTGTTGGTCTCCATACGCTGATTGAAGTTCATACTGCAATAGGGCTTGTAGGAGCTTATCGCACCGCCGTGAACACGGGACAGAAGTCCCTTACTCTCCATATCGGCAAGATAGGAGCGGACGGTAACCTCGGATATACCGAGCATTTCACTCAGGGCGGTTACCTTGACTGTGCCGTTTTCCTTCAGAAGCTCGGCTATTTTATTTTTTCTCTCGTCTATATTCATTTCATTCTCCAACATAATACTGATTATATATCCATTTTATCACACATAACGCAAATCGTCAAGTCGGAATAAATTTACGAAAGATTTTCGTAAAGGCGGAAAATCGAAAGTCATCCATTGACATAAAGGCTATTTTATCGTATAATGAGTTGAATAATATACTAAATCGGAGTTTAATATGAAGCTTCTTGGAATTGATTTTGGAACCACCTCCGTCAAGGCTCAGCTTTTTAACGAGTCACTTGAGGTGCTGGACTCCTGTATGCTTGATTACTCACTCAAGTCGTCGGGAAGCACCGTTGAGCTTGAAGCGGAAAAATATTTAAGTCTGCTTGACACCGTTATTGAAAAAATGAGCGGTAAGCATAAAATCGACGCACTTGCAATCGACACGCAGTGTGAAACGCTGATAATCACCGACGAAAACGGAGTACCCGTAAGGGATGCGATAGTCTGGCTTGACAACCGTGCAACCGAGGAAGCCGAGCTTATAGAAAAGCACTTCACGAGAAAAAGAGTGTACGAGGTAACGGGTCAGCCCGAGGTTACGGCAACCTGGCCTGCCTGCAAGCTCTATTGGGTCAAGAGAAACGAGCCTGAAATATGGGCGAGGGCTAAAAGGGTATTTCTCCTTGAGGATTGGCTCATATGGCACCTGACGGGGCGCTTTGTAACCGAAAAGACTCTTCAGTCCTCCTCGGTATACTTTGATATAGTACGTTCTGACTGGTGGAGCGAAATGCTTGACTTCATCGGAGTGAGTCGGGATATGCTTCCTGCACTTTGCGACAGCGGTATAGCCGTCGGTGAATACAAGGGAATAAGGGTCGTGACCTCCGCAATGGACCAGGTGGCAGGCGCTATCGGTGCAGGAGTCATCAAAAAGGGTGTTATCAGTGAAATGACGGGCACGACGATGGCAATATACGTCCCAACCGATACCGTCCCCGATTTCAGCGAGGACTCCTTCACGCCGTGTCATTACAGCTTTGACAATTCCTACTGTCTGCTCTCCTGGAGTCCGACGGCAGGTATGGCTCTCAAGTGGTTTCGGGACGGCTTTTTAAAGGATATCTCCTTTGCGGAGCTTGACTCTCTTGCAAAGGATATTCCCGTCGGATGCGACGGCGTGACCTTTCTCCCCTATCTGTGTGGCTCGACCATGCCGAAATACAATCCCGATGCAAGAGGAAGCTTTACGGGTCTTACCACCGAGCACACACCGATACATATGGCACGAAGCATTATGGAGTCGGTAGCCTGCATTCTCAAGAGCAATCTCGATGCGCTCGGCGTTGAGGTTGACGAGATAAGAGTGATGGGCGGAGGCTCAAAGAGTCCGCTCTGGTGTCAGATGAAAGCCGACCTCACGAGGAAAAGACTGACCACTCTCAAGAACAGTGAAACGGCTTGTCTCGGCTCGGCAATACTTGCGGGAGTCGGAAGCGGAGCGTTTGCCTCCGTTGAGGCTGCCACAGAGCTTATTTCCACCGACAAGACCTATACTCCCTCGGATGAGGATTACACGGACGTTTATAATTCATTTGTTAAATACGATAATATTCTTAACGTAAGAAAGGGAAACTAAAATGGTAAAAGCAGCATTCGTCGGCTTCGGTGAGGTAAACACTCCTGCCGACATCATCATCAGAAAATGTAAAGAGGCAGAGGAAGGGCTCAAAAAGGAGTGTCTCGACCTTATCAGCGTATATCCCGTAACCGACGATTACGAGGAGAAGGACATCAAGAAGGCGGTTGACGCGCTCAAGGGTCAGGACTTTGACGTGCTCGTCGTTTGTATCGCAGGCTGGATTCCCACTCACGCAGTCGTAAAGGTAACCGAGCATTTCCGTGAAAAGCCCATGGTGCTCTGGGGACTTTGCGGATGGGTTGAGGGTGACAGACTCGTTACCACCGCCGACCAGGCAGGTACCACCGCAATCCGCAAGACCTTCTGGGACCTCGGCTACACCTTCAAATATATCTACGATATAGTCGGACTTCCCTCCAACACTAAAAAGGTTTATAACTATGCGGTCGCAGCAGGCGCTGCCGCAAGGCTTCGTCACGCAAGAAGCGGTATGGCAGGCTACCGTGATATGAATCTTTACGGCACTCAGGCTGACGGTCCCTCTCTCAAGCGTGAAATCGGTCCCGAAATTGAAACCTTTGAAATGCTTGAGATAGAGCAGAGATATCAGAAGATAACCGACGAGGAAAAGAACGAGGTTATCGAAAAGTGTATGAAGAAGTGGAGCTTCTTAAAGCCTGCAAATCCCGAAAGCATGAAAAAGGCGGCAGGCTACTATCTCGCGGTTAAAGCCATCTGCGACGAGAGAGGCTACGACGCAATATCTCTCAAGGACGTTGACGGTATGAAGAAGCTTTTAGGCTTCCCTCCCGCACCTATCTTTATGCTTCTCTCGGATGAGGCAGGGCTTTGCACCATTCCCGAGAACGATTCACTCGGAAACATCACTCAGCTTATGGTAAAATACCTCACGGGTCAGTGTGCGGTATATCTCGAGTTCTACGAATTCTTTACCGACAGAGTACTTGCAGGCGTTCCCGACTACGTGCCCGCAGAGGTGGTTGACGGTGAGGTTACCGTTATGCCTGCGGCGTTCGGTGAGCTTTCCGAGGGTATTCTGAACGTAAGCCGTGTTAAGACGGGCGAGGTTACCCTTTGCCGTCTCACCTGCGTTGACGGTGAATACTATATGCATATGGTAAAGGGCGAGGGTATCACTCCGAGAAAGTGGGAGGAGGCAGGATGGACTCAGCCCGCGCCTCAGCTTCCGGGTCTTGAGATACTTCTTGACGACGTTGAGGACTTTGTGCAGAACGTTATGTGTCAGCACTACATCGTATCCTACGGTGACAACACCGAGCTTATCACAAATCTCTGCGATATACTCGGAATTGAAATTATATAACACATTGGAGATGTAAAAAAAGTCCAGACCGCCAAAAACAAGAAAGCATAAGCAAATGAGACTGTTTATCAAAACAAATACAGATAAGATAAATATTAAGGTAAAAACTCAAAAATGAGTTTTCTCGAATAAATCATATGTTTTTGG
>JAFSID010000015.1 GCA_017439965.1 Clostridia bacterium
AGCCCGTCAGCGTACGAGTGTACGGTAGTGGCGAGGTTTGTTCAGAGCCAAAAACATATGATTTATTCGAGAAAACTCATTTTTGAGTTTTTACCTTAATATTTATCTGTATTTGTTTTGATATACAGTCTCATTTGCTTATGCTTTATTGTTTTTGGCGGTCTGGACTTTTTTTACATCTCCTTTTTGTTTACAAATCAGTTCAAATATTATACAATTACAAAAAAGCTTCGTGAGGTGCGATATGAAGTCAAAGGCATTCAAAAGTGAAATCTGGGCAAGGGTTGACGAGAGAATAATGAAGGCGCTTGCCGATGCAAACCGTGAGGAGATAACGGGGTGTGTCGGAGGGGATGCTCACTCAAAAAGAGTTGAGGAAATCCTTCAGGGATATTTCAAGGATAAAATATATACGACCTTTGCAATTAACGGTACGGGTGCCAATATGCTTGCACTCAAGTCAATGCTTGACAGATATTCAAGCGTTATCTGTGCGCCCGATACTCATATAAACACCAACGAGGCGGGTGCTACCGAGTTTACTCTCGGCAACAAGATTTTCACCTGCGGAAATGCCGACGGTAAGCTTGACTGCGAGAGCATTGAAAAGACCCTCGTAAAAATAAGGCGCTTCAAGTATCTTCCCCGTGTTGTCGTTCTGACTCAACCGACCGAGCTTGGCGTTTTGTACACGGTGGATGAAATACGGAAGATATGCTCGCTTGCGCACCGTGAGGGAATGTACGTTTACATAGACGGCGCAAGGCTTGGAAACGCACTCACAGCCCTTAACTGTGACCTTACCGAAATGATAGAGTCAACCGACGTTGACGCCTTTTCGGTAGGCGGTACAAAGGCAGGCGCAATGTTCGGAGAGGTGGTCGTATTCCGCCGTGAAGAGCATTCCCGTCACCTTGATTATCTGCAAAAGCAATCCTTTCAGCATTTCGACAAATCCACCTACCTTGCAGTACAGCTTGAGTGTCTTCTGGAAAACGGAATATGGCTTGAAAACGCAAGAAGAAACAACGCTCTTGCAAGGGTGCTTGAAGAAAAGCTTTTTGAGAAGGGTGTCAAGCCCTATTTCCCCGTTGATACGAACGCCGTATTTCTTCAGCTTGACAAGGAAGCGCTCGACCGTCTCTCAACGGAATTTGACCTGCATTACTGGGACAATGAATTAAAGCTTGTACGCTTCGTGGTATATCAGGATACCACCGAGGAGGATATCGACAGAGTAATATCACTGCTTTAGCCCCTCTTATACTCCTCGGGAGATACTCCCGTCACCCTTTTGAAATTGCGATAAAAGGTCGAAAAATCATTATAACCGCACAAACCGTAAATAGCCGTTATCTTATATCCCTCCTTGATATAAGATACGGCTTTTCTTATTCTGCACAGATTGAGATATCGGCTAAAGGAATATCCCGTTGCCGACCGAAACGCCTTGCAAAAGGCGCTTCTTGACATTGCGGAAAGCCTGACGACCTCGTCAAGAGTTATATTCTGAGCAAAATTCCTCTCAACGTATTCAACGCAGTGAAGTATGAATTGACGGGAATCCTGAGTTATCGGCAGAAGAGTGCTTGACGACTCAAGCCACAGCCTTGCAAAGCGTATCAGCAAAACGGTAAGATAAGCAATTATCGTTTCTCTGGCACCAACTCTCTTGCCCTCAAACTCGCGGTATATGTGCTTTATTATATCCTCGCAGACAAGCACCTCGTCGGAGGACAAAGACAGCCTCGGTCTTACGTCGATTGAGGACAAAAAGCTCTTGACAAGCGGATCCGTTATACTGTCCTCGGTGAAGGAAACTGAATAAAATGCAATCGTCTCCCCCTCCTCTATTCGATGGCTGACGTGAGGAGGAATGATAAACATATCCCCCGCAACCATACTCGTACAGGTATTATCAACGTAATGAGAAAGAGTCCCCTTTTCAATATAGTATATCTGATAGTATTCGTGCTGATGCAGTTTTTTAGCCTCTCGCGGTTTTTCTATCCTTTGGATATGAAAATCCTCGAGAGCGTTTTTGTAATACGACAGAGTAAAATTCATAATATCCATTTTTATCACCCATTATATTTTAATACCAACAGATACAAAATGCAATATATTTTCTACTAAATGCAATATATTTTTATGTTTTATATGCTACAATTTTATAAACGGAGGTTATTATGAACAGAAAAACGTATTTTTATATTGACGACGTAATATGGCTGATGAGGAATCTCACATTAAATGCACCGCCCTCCCTTTTTAACGACCCATTTATGTCAATGCTTAAAACGGCTCACGAGGAATACGGGCTTAAGGTACAGCTCAACCTCTTCTACCGCACCGACTTTTATTACGGCGGTAAGGAATTTACCCTCACACAAATGACAGACCGCTACAAAAAGGAATGGGAGGATAACTCTGACTGGATAAAAATGAGCTTTCACGCCAAGCAAGAGTTTCCCGATTACCCTTACGTAAACGCGAATTACGACGACGTATATTCCGATTACAACGATATTAAAAACGAGGTATTACGGTTTGCATCCGAGAAAAGCTGGTGTTACACGGTCAATCCGCACTGGAGACCTATGAGCTACGACGGATGCCGTGCACTTGTCGATTGCGGAGTAAGGCTTACCTGCGCTACAACGGGTGAAAAGATGAAATACAACGGAGACCCGTCCTCGTTGCCATACGGTCACGCAGGCAGACTTTTGCAAAACAAAAAGCCTGAGACCGCAACCTTTATAAGACGCACAAGGGATCTGTCGATACTCAATTCGATATGCTCCTACAATCATTTAACAGATGAGCTTCTCGAACCGACACTTACAACGCTCGAATGCTACAAGGACGAAAAAACGGGCATACACATAAAAACCTTTTTGACAGCAGTTCTGCACAACGCAAGCAAGGTTGACGATATTGCAGAGGAGATGGAAGGCTATACAGACCGTGAGTTCATAGGCTGGTGTACGCACGAGCAATATTTTTATCCCGAATACTACGCATATCAGAGCGATTACGCAGAAAAGCTGTTTCTCGCCTGCGAGGTGTTGAAAAATCACGGTTATGAATACATTTTTGCAGATGAGTTAGTAAAGGAGTAAAAATGAAAATAGTTGCGTTAAACGGATTGTTGGGCTACGGATACAGTGAAGAAGCGTTGAACATTGCTTTTTCGGAAAAGGTAGACTATCTCGGAGTTGATGCAGGCTCGACAGACCCCGGACCTTATTACCTCGGCAGTGGAAAATCCTTCACCGACCGAAGTGCTGTAAAGCGTGACTTGGCGCTTGCACTTCCGAGAGCACTTGAGCACAAGGCACCGTTTATTATCGGCACAGCAGGCGGTGCTGGTAGCCGACGTCACGTAGAATGGCTAAAGGAAATACTTTTGGAAATCGTCAGTGAAAAGGGACTTTCCTTTAAGCTTGGTACGGTTTACAGTGACGTTTCAAGGGAATGGGTACTTGAAAAGCTGAACGGCGGCAAAATCATCAATATGAGCGACGGTATGCCCTTGACTCAAGAAGCGGTGGAAGAAAGCCGTACGATAGTAAGTCAGATAGGAATTGCGCCTATAATAGAGCTTTTAAAAAGAAATGCTGACGTTATTATCTGCGGAAGAGCGTGTGATACGGCGATATACGCCGCGCCCTGCATATATAACGGATACGATGCGGGACTTGCCTTTCATATGGCTAAAATTATGGAATGCGGTGCAATGTGCTCCGAGCCCGTTGCGGCGGCAGACGTTATGCAGGCATACATATACAAGGATTCATTTGAGCTTCGTCCCGCAAATCCCATTCGCAAATGCACGGTTGACAGAGTAGCGGCACACACTCTTTACGAGCAATCAAACCCGTACCTCATCTTTGAGCCTGACGGTGTATGCGACCTTACAAATTCAAAATTTGAGCAGGTGGACGAAAGAACAGTTCGTGTTTCGGGCTCGGTATTCAAGGAGGCTGAGGTCAAGACTCTTAAGCTTGAGGGAGTCAAGTGCTCGGGATACCGTACGGTGTGTCCTGCGACGGTATACGACGGCGAAACGGTAAGGCATTTTGAGGAAATAGTCAAAACCGTTACGGATTTCGTAAAGGAAAACACAAAAAAGACTCTTCCCCAAAACAGCTACCGCGTTTCCTTCAAAACGAGCGGAGGTGAGGAAAGCTCGCTCGGTGTTATTATCGACGTCGTAGGACAGACGCAGGAGATTGCAGATACCGTATGTGCTCTCGTCAGAAGCCGTATGCTTCACTGTGACTATAAGGGCAGAAAATCAACCGCAGGCAATCTCGCCTTCCCCTTCTCTCCGTCGGATATCCACGTCGGTGAGGTTTACGAATTCTCGGTATTCCATCTTGCAAAGGTTGACTCACTGCTTGAAACCTCGAAAATCGAGCTTGAGGAGGTAGGAAAATGAAGAGGCTTATCGACTATACCAAAATACTGCGAAGCAAAAATGCAGGTCCCTTGTATATCACCTTTGATTTGATATTTAACACGAGGGAGGATATGATATACGTTTCAAGACGTCTTACAAAGGAGCAAATATCAACCGCCTACTCGGTGCCGGTTGAAAAAATCGACGTCATCGTTTATGAGGTCGTAAATTCCATAAAGATTACCTTTCCAAGAAAGAATATCAGCGGAAGCCTTAACGACAACGACGTATACGGATGCCAACAGCACAAGCCTCTTGCAGAGCTTGAGATAGGAGAATAATATGTGGGCAGACAAGGATTATATAATTTCACTAAGACACGAATTACACGAATATCCCGAAATCGGATTTGAATTGCCCAAAACCCTTGCCCTTGTAAAAAGAGAGCTTGATAAGCTCGGTATTGAATATACGGCAAAATACGGAGAGTCAAGTATAGTAGGTATTATAAACCCCGATAAAAGCCATTTTACAATCGGTATTCGCGCAGATATGGATGCGCTTTTGATTGAAGAAAAGACGGATTTGCCCTTCAAATCCAAAATCAAAGGGCAGATGCACGCTTGCGGACACGATGCACACACCGCAATGCTTCTCGGAACGGCCAAGGCCTTGAAGTCAATGGAGGATAAGCTTGCTTGCAGAGTTATGCTCGTTTTTCAACCGAGCGAGGAGGGTATACGAAGCGGTGCAGAGGAGCTTGTAAACGGCGGATTGATGGACGAGATAGACGTAATCATCGGATTGCACATCGAAAACTGGCTTGAATCGGGGACTGTCGGCGTTTGCAAGGGAGCTTCTATGGCTTCAAGCCGTAATATCAGAATTGACTTTAACGGCAAAACCGCTCACGCAACTCTTCCTCAAACGGGAGTGGATGCACTTGCTTGTGCAGTAAAATGCTACAACAGTATCCAATATATGCTCACCCGTGAGATAGACCCCTTTGCGAAATACGTTTATTCCATAGGAAAGCTTGAGGGCGGTACTTCACAAAATATCATTGCAGACCACTCATATATGCTTTCAACACTTCGTACGTTTGATATGAAGGTAGACGAATACATAACGAGAAGAATAGGTGAGATAGCTGAAAATACAGCCCGTGAGGTAGGTGCTACGGCAACGGTTGACACAAGCCTCAAGGCGTTCGTAGTATACAACGATCCTGAAATCAGCGACAAGCTTTTAGCCTCGGCTCAAAAAATTGTAGGTCGTGAGAGCATTGCCGAAATGCCCGCAAAAATGTCCTCGGAGGATTTTTCTCAATACCTTACGAAAAAGCGCGGAGTGTTCTTCCGTCTCGGTACACGAAACGAGAAAAAGGGATGTGTGACCCTTCCGCATAACAACGATTTTTTGATTGACGAGGATGCATTTCCTATCGGCACCGACACCTGCGTTCAGTTCGTTCTGGACAGTATGAACGGAATAGGAGACTGAAATGATTAAAACCGAAATATACGAAAGCGTGCTTTTTGACACGGTTAAAAGAGGGGCAACGGAAATATCTCCAGACGTAAAAAAAGCCTTTGAGGAAGCAATTGAGCGTGAAAGTTATCCCGATGCAAAGAAGGGGCTTATTGCTACCCTTGAAAGCATGGAAAAGTCAAGAGTGCTTCAAAACCCATTATGCGTTGACACGGGTTGGCCTATCTTTTACTTCAAGGTCGGTAATTCCTGCGTGCTCGAGGGAGGCTTCGTCGAGCTGGAAAACGCCGCAAGGCGCACAGTAGAACGTGCGACAAAAATGGGATACCTCCGAGCCACGATGAAGCATCCCTTGACGGGATATGACCCCGGCAACAATATAGGAATGAACATTCCCGACTTCACCTATCAGTTCGTTGAGGGTGACAACATCGAAATATCCTATGCGGCAAAGGGTGGCGGAAGTGAGTGCTTCGGCGGTACAAGGCACAGAATAGTAGCCTTTGCGGACGGTATCAAGGGAATTGAAAAATTTATTATCGACAGCTTCGTTGCCTCTGCACGCGCAGGCGCGGTATGTCCTCCGTCGGTGCTCGGTGTAGGTATAGGAGGTACGGCAAACGTTGCCGCAAATCTTGCCAAGGAGGCGGCGTGTCTCAGGACGGTCGGCTCACGCCATCCAGACCCTATGTTTGCAAAAATCGAGGAGGAGCTGTACGGGGCTCTCAACAGCCTCGGTATAGGAATTTTAGGTGCGGGCGGTGATACGTCGGTGCTTGCAGTAAACGTCGAATACGCTTACACGCACATTGCGGGAATTGCCGTTGCAACAAGCACCAACTGTATGGTGGCAAGAAGGGCTTCAACCCGAATCAAAGCCGACGGAAGCGTAGAAAAAATGATAAGTCCCATGTGGTTTGGCGACAGATAAGGAGGTTTTATGGCTGAGCATTATCTTACGTCCCCTCTGACAGATGCCAATATCAAAGCTCTTCACATCGGAGATACGGTTTACATAAGCGGACAGGTCTTTACCTGCCGTTCAAGATTGCAAAAATACATATTTGACGAGGGTAACACTCTCCCCTTTTCAACCGAGGACAGAAACGTACTAATTCACAACGGTCCAATAGTTATCCGCGAAAACGGTGAATGGAGGCTTGTATCCTTTATGCCTACATCCAGCATACGTTTTGAAAAATGGGGCGCGGACAGCGTTGAAAAATGGGGACTTAAAATGATTGTGGGCAAGACAACGATGGGCAAAAAAACTGCCGAAATGATGAAAGAGAAGGGATGCGTGCACGTATCTCCCCGTTCGGTCAGCCCTAATCTCTGGATAGACTCTATAAAGGTGGAAAAGGTACATCTTTTCGATGAGCTTGGAAGCATTGAGGCTGCGTGGTTTTTCACTCTTGACAAGCTCGGCCCGTTCATCGTTGATATCGACTCGGAGGGCAACAACCTCTTCGATACACTTGACGGTGATATTGCCGAGCGTAAGCGCAAGGCACTTGCAGGACTTGGAATAGACTCGGAATTTGAATTCACAAAGCTATATTAAAAAGCGGCTGGCAGCCGCCGACAATTCTCGCCTATCTTAATACATGCATACACTCAAGCAAAGTAAAACGGCGAGGTCGTATTAAATAAAATTTCCTGTGTTATAAAAAAGCAAGCGGTCGGTTAATTCCGACCGCTGTTTCTGTATTCACGGGGTGATACGCCGTGGCGCGCTTTAAAAAGTCTGTTGAAATAGGTTACGTTGTTAAAGCCCGTCCGAAGCGCAATTTCTGTGACGGAGAGACTTGTGCCGTAGAGCAGGCTCTCCGCTCTGTCAAGTCTTTTGGAGTTAACGTATTCCCTGACCGACATACCCGTATGAGCCTTAAAAAGCTGACCTATATATTTCTCGCTGTAATTAAAAGCCCTTGCAAGCTGAGACACGGTAATATCACAGCCGAGGCTGTCCTCAATATAGCTCGTTATATTTGCAACGAGCGGATGATAGCCGTTTTCAACACCCGAATACATCTTGTCGAGAAGCTTTATATGAACGTCAATAAGCTCTGCAATCTCACGGCATTGCTCCTCGGTGACCGACGGCTCAAGGGTTTCACCGAGGACAGAAACGTCCTCGGTCAGAATGTTTCCGACGAATATTACAGCACATACCTCGTCACGAATAATTACGGGATAAAGATATTCGTAAACGCCGTTTATACATTTACCGCCGAAAGCCCGTCTCTCGCCTATCGCCTTGTTAAGCGCTCGCGTTCTGCAGGCAAAGCAACGCTTATACCCGAGAGGCTTTGACTTCATATACTCGCAATAGGGCTTTGAATGAATGGTGCGTTCAAACGGCAGTGCCATTTTAAAATTACCGAAATCGTTTAAAAATACCACGCCGACGTGAAGCCTTGTTCCGCATTCAATTATTCTTATAAGTCTGTCAAGCTCTGCAAATTCCATAAGCACCTCAACAAATGAGTGATTAATTAAGGATATTTTATCACAAATCCTTCGTTTGTTCAAGTTTATTTGTAAAAAATTATAGAAAATCCGTTGTTTTATGATGTATAATTCCGATAGATGAAATAAAGAAGGTGTAATTATGAAAAACAAATACGAGCTTATAGTGGTCGGCGGAGGCTTTGCGGGTGTTGCGGCGGCAATATCAGCCGCAAGGCACGGAGTTGACGTTCTGCTTATTGAAAAATACAACTGTCTCGGCGGTGCGGCGGTGAGTCAGCTTGTACTCCCCTTTATGCCCTACTGGACGCAGATGCCCGTAACACTCGAACGAAAGTTCCTTTGCGGAGGTCTGTTTCTTGAAATCTTTGAGGAAATGAACAAGCTAACCGACCCCGAGGGTAAATCGGGCTTTAACAAGCTTTTATACTTCGACGAGGAAATACTCAAGCTTGTACTCAACCGAATGGCAATAGCTTCGGGTGTCAAGCTCCTTTTCAACACCACCGTGACGGAGGTCGAAGCCGAAAACGGCAATATAAAATCCATTAAGGCGCTTGGAAAATCCAAGGTGCTTGAGCTTGAGGCGGACACCTTCATTGACGCAACGGGTGACGGTGAGCTTTCAATGCTTGCAGGATGCTCCTACAAGCTCGGACGCGAAAAGGACTCCCTCTGTCAGCCTATGACCCTCTGCTTCAGAATGTCGGGTGTTGACCGCGAGAAGTACAACCAAAACCAAAAGAGAATAAACGAATTGTACAAGGAGCTTCGTGAAAAGGGCGTTATTAAAAATCCCCGTGAAAACGTGCTTGTTTTCCACAATTACAACGACGGAGTGCTCCACTTCAATACTACCCGTGTAGTCAAGAGAAATCCGACCGACCCGTTCGACGTAACCGAGGCGGAAATCGAGGCGCGTGAG
Source organism: Clostridia bacterium (assembly GCA_017439965.1). GTDB lineage: Bacteria > Bacillota > Clostridia > Oscillospirales > SIG627 > RGIG6353. The sequence goes on from JAFSID010000015.1 coordinate 9,294, forward strand.
CAGGTGTTTGAAATGCTCAGCTTCTTAAAGAATAACTTTGAGGGCTTTGAGAATGCGCGTATTCTTTCAACCGCTTTGCAGATAGGCATCCGTGAAAGCCGTAAGATTGAGGGAGAATACACGCTTACCGTTGACGATCTGACCTCTCTTGCACGCTTTGACGATGCAATTGCGGTATCAAATTACAGCATTGATATTCACTCACCCGACGGTACGGGCACTTATCAATGGTATTTCGGTGACGGTGAATGGTATGAGATTCCTTACAGATGTCTCATCCCTAAAGGAATGAACAATCTGCTCGTTGCGGGCAGATGTATTTCCTCAACCCACGAGGCTCAGGCATCCTTCCGCGTTATGCCCTACTGCTCCGAGATAGGTCAGGCGGCAGGCGTTGCGGTGGCTGTGGCTAAGAAAAACGCCACGACGGTCCGTGACGTTGATATCAAAGAGGTGCAAAAAATACTTATCAGTGAGGATTTTGCAATAAACTCATAACAAAATCTTTGGCTTAAATTTATAACGAAACCGCCGAGAGTGACAAAGCAATCACTCTCGGCGGTATTTTTAGCTATAATACGCTTTAGCAATCGGTAATATGTTTTTTTACTTATTTGTAGTCAGGTAGTTTATCGCAGAACATCAAGAGATTTGACGTTACTTTTTCATTCTCGGTGAGCGGACGGAACGTGCCGTTTTCATAAAGGATATCCATGACCATAAGCGCAATCTCTCGTCCGACAAATCCGAATATGTTCCAATGCATGACATAATCTCTCATCTGAGGTGGATAATCATTTGAGAGAAGCGTTGCTTCTTCAAATGCATAATCGGCAAACAGCTTCTTAAAGCTTTCATCGAGAGACGGTAGCTTTGAGAAAAATTCATCAGGATCAGCACGCACTATCATAACGTTTATTTTGTTGTCATCTGTCAAAAATTCACGATTTCTGAGTCGCTCAAACTTCTCCTTGTTTGCGGTGGATTCATTTATTGCACCGGTCAATACCTCGTATAAATATTCGTAATCACTTGTAAGATTATTTTTCCATGTACCTTTTCGTGATGAGTAACGGGAGTCAATCGACCACGAATACACAGACGGATATTTTTCAGACCAACGGTTCATATTTCCACAAGCGGCATATGAAGGGTGCTTCTTGGGTGGAATAAAATTCGGATCACTTGCTGTCGCCGGAATATCAACCATAGCCATATATTCTCCGCCGTCAAGTGTCTTGATTCTATATTGCGAAAGGTCTGTTTCAAGCTTGATCTCACATTTGTTTGAAATCGCATAGAATATTACAGTCGCTTCAAACAGCTCTCGGTTTTCACCGGGAATATATATGTCATCGAAATTTTTAATTGCTTCTCTTACTATTGGCACGTATTCGTAAGTGAGCAATTTTGCGACCTCCATTTTCTTTTCCAGCTGGTTGTATTCCTGTTCGAGTGAATATGTTTCCGAATTGAAATATACATACGTCGTAAAACGGTTTGCACTTTCCCTGACTAAAAAACCGTTGTTCTCAAGCGCCTTCACTGAATCCTCAATATAAACCGGTGTGACTCCCAGCTCCTCCGCAATCTCTTCTAAGGTTTTGGGAGAATGGTAAACACTGTACACGATATTAAGGTTCAGCTTATTATTTAAATAATACTCCGGTCCTCCGTTTGTGCCGGGGTTACCGTTGTGAGCAAAGCCTATCGCTTCAATAGGCTTTATGCCAAGCTTTCCTATCCTTCTTTCCATTGTAAAGCCCTCCTTTAATTCATTTCTTGATTTATTCAGATGCCATTTAACAGTACCTTCAGGTATGCCCATTTCCCTTGTAATTGCAGTAATGGACTTATTTTCGTAATAAAATGAATAAATGATTTGTCGGCGAAGTTGTGTCAAAAATGCAATTTCACGACGCAACAGATTAAGCTCTTCTTCGGGTGACTCGTCGAATATCGGAGTATAGTCGGGAATATCCATTCCGTCTATCGAAATGCCTTCTCGCTTCTTCTTTGATGAAACGAATTTCGAGTAAACGTGCTCGGAGATTCTCCAAACGTATCCATCGACGTTGTATATTTCCTTTGACGAAAGAAAAGACTTGTAAACCTCTGTGACAATATCAGAGCTAAGTTCCTCCGCCTCATCGTAAGAGAAGGCCTTTTTCATCGCAAAGCCGTAAATTTTAGGCAGATATTTGATTATCAATTCGTCAGCTTTTTGTTTTATCATTTTATTTACCTCGGTACCGTTTGCTCATATAGTGGAAGGAAACGAAAAAAGGTTGGCGATTTTAAAATATTATATCAAAAATTTATGAATTAGTCCATAACGAACTGCCGAGAGAGACAAAACAGTCACTCTCGGCAGTAAATTCAAATGTCAATCTCTTTTAGTTTAGTATTTCTCTGCAATCATAACATCCATACAATGCTTATGTGGAACCCCACTGCTGTTACAATCAAAAATTTGCTCATCATTCTTGTGGAACATCCAATCATGGTAATACATAAACAATTCCCCCGATTTCCAATCGTCTGCCGCAAGCTCACTTTCTTCAATATCAGGCGGTAATGGAATAAAGGGCTTTCTAACAAAAACATTTATAATGTTTATACCATTTGACGCGGTATGCTCTTTTAGACCTTCAATGACGTTGACGCGTTGTTCTTGAGGAATATAATGAAATACTCCGCTGGAAAAAATGATATCAAAATCTGTTTCAAGTCTAAAGTCACGTATGTCCGCTTTAAAGAAATCTATTTTAACGCCACAGCTATCGGCAAGCTCTCCTGCCTTAGATAAGCCTTTCTCCGAAATATCAAAAGCAGTTACATTATATCCGTTTCTTGCGAGAAAAACAGCATCCTTGCCCTCTCCGCATCCGATATCAAGTACCTTATACGGCTTGGTTGGAGGCTTGAGGCGCATAATTTCATAGCAAAGATTATTGGGTGATAAGCCCCAATAATAGCCCTCACCATTATATCGTTTATCATATTCGGTTAATGATTGCGAAGAATAGCCAAGCAACGAGTCAATAGAAGCCTTCAAGACAGCCGCAAGCTCAGGAAGAATCGTAACATCAGGGTAAGACATACCGTTTTCCCATTTTGAAACAGCTTGAAAAGAGATATTCAGCTTTTCCGCAAGTGCCTGCTGAGTTAATCCAAGCGCCTTTCGCCTATCAGTTATAATTCTGCCGATATTCATAAGCAAATCCCCTTTCTTAAAGCAATTATATTATATAGCATTAAGCGAGAATATTCAATAACCTGCTTGTTGAAGCGGACAAACTTTTTCTATTGACAGTTGAAAAGAATTGTATATTTTAGACCGCCGAGGGTAACCAAACGGTTACTCTCGGCGATTTGTTATTTCTTCAAAACTACATAAGTCGTAGGCATTTCAAAGGGATGCCAGGTTGTTCTTAACACGTTTCTATCCATAAGAATTGTCGCAGGGATACATACCGCATTAACAAACTTATCCATAGAAGCAATGCCGTTGACTTGATTCTGTAAATGCTTCGGAGTATGAGCACTTAAAACACGAGAGGCACTTTGATCAAGCTCTTGTATAATAGATACAAGCTCATTGGATATAAATGCTTGCACCATATCCACAACAGCTTTATATTGCTCAAAGGTGTATATCGGCACGGTTGCTCGGTAGGTTTCGTTCTCCTTGATAACGTATCCCATTTTTATCATTTCGGCAACGGCTTCAAGGTCATATTCACTGAGAGGAGTATAGTCACCATGGCAGATATCACAGAAAATATTGGTATAACGCATGTTTCCGTAAAAATCGTGATGATCGCTCTTGTAATTACCTTCTTTCCAATTATCAAAAAAGTATAATCTATCGCCGTGTTTACTGTCAAATTGGCTATAATTGAATATGTGTTTTTCGTTCAATTTCTCCACACACCAAATGTAAGCAGGCTCTCCCCAGCCCGTTTTCAGTACGTTGGTTTCGTTATAACCAACCTCAAAAATTGACATAAATAGAATTACAGCAAGCTGCCAACGCAACGTGTTTTCGGAAAAGTCACTGCCGATAAAACCGATGCCTTTATATTCCGAAACCGTTTCCTTGATAAAGCCTTCTATCTTATTGGCAATCAGTTCGTGATATTTTGTGACGGAACGCTCCATTTCATCGGCACACTCGGACGTAATAATGATTACGTTTGTTTTGTAGCGATTACCTTCTTTGATTATGATTTGTTTGTCCTCAAGTTCTTTGATATCATCGTCAAGATACGGAAGCGGGATGCCCGTTTCTAAACTGATCTGCTGAACGGTAAGTGCGTCATTATAGCAAGCACTGACTATGTTCTGCTTGATCTTGCTCTGCATAAATTCCCAAAACCGATTGGGACCGTGACCGCTATACATTGGTATTAAGGTTTTTGGATCATAGCTGAGTTTTCCAAGATTTCTTTCCATATTCATTCCTTCTTTCAGTATTTTTCTTGATTTGAAAAGCAGATATTTTACCATGCTTTCGGAAATGGCAAGCGCAGACGAAATTTCCAAGCAAGAACGTCTCTCAATGTAATACAGAATCGTAGCCTTGCGATATTTCTCGGATAGTAAAGTAAGCTCACGGCGAAGAAGATATATATCACTTTTATCATCTTCAGACAGCTCATCGTCCGAGGCAATATTATCCGTCAATTCGCAGGTGTTATTTTTCAGCTTCTTTCTATACCACTGCTTGTAAACGTTTCCTGCAACTCCCCACATAAAAGCATAAAACGCACTGTCGTCACGAATGTTTTCAGACGATTTTATCAGCTCATACAAAATGTCTTGTGACAAATCCTCTGCTTCTTCCCGTGTCGGTGTTTTCGCCATACAGTAGGAGAATATCGTTTTGGATACCTCCTTTATCTTCTCGTGAAGTTCATTCTCTGTCATCCGCTAACCTCCTTGCTTGTTTTTAGAAGCTTCTGCCTTAATAGTGAAAGAAAAATGACTTGGTTAATATTTTTCGAAAATATTATATCAAAAATTTATGAATTAGTCCACAAAAGCGGCTGGCAGCCGCCGACAATTCTCGCCTATCTTAATCTATTCATACACTCAAGTAAAGTAAAACGGCGAGGTCGTATTAAATGCAATTTCTTAGTCCACAAAAATGCCCCGCACGAAGCGGGGCGATAATTATAACTGTGTTTTGGCTACCCATTCGTTCCAACGAGAGTCGGCGGTAATTTCCGATTTAACCCTTGAATAATCGGGATTAGACCAATAAGGCCACTCTTCAGGCAGAGCTTTCACTACCTCTCTGCGCTCACCTACGTCATATTTAACAAATGCTACAAGCGGAGACGTCAATTGATGCTCGCTCTCATCAAACAACCCTTCAAATGCTTTTGCATGCTCAAGCGCTTTATCAAGAGAAACAAAAGCATCGTCGTGATATCCTCTTTCCCACTGTATTCGTGAAAGATACAAATAGAGCTTATACACGAAGTCGTGGTGTATTCCGAGGTTACCGTCATCACAAAGCAGACTGAATAATGAAATTGCGCCTTTTATTTTTTCAATAGGCATATCGGATTCAAAATTTCTTTTATCTGCGACAAGCCCAAAAACGAGCTGCTCCGAGAATTGACGTGCAGATTCCAAAAGAAATTTCCCGATATATTCAGCCGACAGCTTACCGTCGGTTGCTTCGGTAAGCAAAAATTCCTGTGATTGCTGAAGCCTTGGCATACGCTTAGCATATGAAATCGCTTTGTCAGGCTCACCGTATATTTGATGAAGAGGAACGAGTATGGATATCGCTTCGGTAAATACGGAATTATCTTTAGCATTTTCCACAAGGTATTCACATATTTTGTGGCACTCCGACCAATATTCATTTTTCTTATGATGGTCATAATCGTATCTGATAAATCCGTCCTCGCCATAATACTGCCAGCCGTGATGTCTGCGCCATCCCGCTTCCCAAAGTGTATCGGCAAGAGTAATGAGCAAGCGTTCGTTGTTAGGAAATTCCGCAAGTCCGTCACGCAATATTGAAATACATTCTTCAACCCAGCTTCCGTCATCGCGGTGCCCGATATCATATTCCTTCACTTTTCGAATAATTGCCTCAATCTTCCTTTCACGGTTATTTTCATATCCGAAAAGCTCGTCAATGCTGATATTAAAATAATTTGCGATAGCGGGAATAATTTCCATATCGGGATAACTGCCGTCATTTTCCCAACGTGAAATTGCCTGAGGAGTTATGCCAAGGGCATATGCAAGCTCATCCTGTGTTCTTGAGTCACGCTTTCGTAATTCTTTTATTTTTTCTCCGAGTGTAAGTTTCATAAAAACCTCCGAAATTGTTTATGTCACCGGTGCAGCTTTATTATAACTCACACATTAACAAATTACAATTATCAATCGGTTGTTTTGAAATCAACCAACGCTTTAGTTATACGGACAAAAATTTCAATCCGCTGAAGATGGGCAACATATTATTTGCACAATAGTTGTTCAATTTCCTTTCGTTGTTCCGCGGTATACACACTCTCCCTGAACCACCTATCTTCGATAAAATCGTCGGCAAATGCGTCTATCACCTTTTGAGCTATTCTGAATTGAGTATCTGCCTTTTCGATTTCTCCATTGTCTCTCAAATATTTACCCGCAATAATCAGCACGTCAATCAAATCTTCGGCAGAAATATACTTTTGCTTTTGAGCTGCCTCATAGCTATCTTCGCCATCTAATAAAGACGCCATAAGCTTAAGCTTTGTAAAATAAATCTCAGGTATAAGCTCAAGAGTCGGTCTGATCAAATCACTCTGACCGTTTTCCTTATAGCACGATGCAAGAATGCGGCAGGCATCATATTTCACCGAATCATCCTTGGTAGATTCAATGAGGGTTTTGCAAAGAGTGATTACCTCATCTGCTCTTGTTTTATAATCTAAAGTATAGAGCAAATTGTTCAAAATAACGTCATTCCCTGGAAACCTCTGCAATCCTTCGCGCAAAATACACTCAGATTCTGCTCCATCGGTGAAACGATATTTATATGCCTCGTGACAGATTGCCTCAACCTGTTTTTCCGTTTCAAACAAATTAAAATCAAAAAGCTCGTCGGTAGAAACACCGAAAAAAGAAGCAATTGCAGGTATCATCGTCACGTCCGGCATGGTATTTCCGTTTTCCCATTTTGAAACGGCTTGAAACGATACTCCAAGGTAGCTCGCAAATACTTCTTGAGATATATTTTTCTGTTTTCTTAACGATTTGATTTTTTTCCCAAGTTTAATCATTGTTGTTCCTCCAAATTGTTTTGGATAAGCGCTCATCCTATTACTATTATATCACATTGGTCATCTGACACAATAACTCATTTGGAGAGAATTTTTCTAATATTAGTTGAGCGTGGTATATAACTAAAGAAAATGCCCCGCACGAAGCGGGGCGAAGCTTAAATATTTATAGGATAATCACCGTACCCCATACAGCAGGAGATGCCGTTTAGTGAATAGCGTTGCATTTCGAGGGTTGCGAAAATGAGGCAAAGGCAGGTATGGTACATACTGTGTATCTCATACGTGAAGCCCAACGACTTATGCTTGGAGCTTTTTTCAATGACGATTCCTATGGCTATCAATTTATCAAGAGCTGCTCTCAGGGTATTTTCGTCAAGGCTCAATTTCTCTTGCAGCTCACCAAAGCTGATATCACTCATTGATATAATTGCCAAAGCTACGAGAATATTGTTTCGCTTCGCAAACGCAGGCAACAGCTTTTCTGCCAGTTCTACCGTGTGCATATCTATATTCTCGAAAAAATCTCTTGTAACGATAGCTCCGAAGCCTTTACCCGACAGCAGAGATAAGCCGTTTTCATTTGAAATATGAGAGGGCTCGTCATAAATCGCAGTATCTCTGCTTCTCATATTTCCGTGGGTAATCCCGTGATGTGCGTGTCCAAAAAGCTTCAACACATCCTCATACGACACCTTGCTCATTTGATTCGGTATGCTTTTGATTTTTTGAAACACCTTTTCATAAATTTCGGAGTAAGTTATTTCTTTCCCGTAAAACAAATAATCTATGCTGACCTCAAAATACCCTGCTATAAGAGGAAGCATTTGTGTATCGGGCTGTGAGGTATTCGTTTCCCATTTGGAAACCGCCTGAGGAGAAATATTCAGCGCCTCAGCTAATTGCTCTTGGGTGATACCTTTTTGTTTTCTGAGCTCCGCTATATTCTTAGAAATGCTTATTTCCTTCATAACCGTTTTCCTTTTCAATGTTTAATTCCCACGTGGTGATTAAAGTATAACACAAACACCCTGCAAAGTAAACAACCTGCTTGGATAGCAGGTCAACTTACGGTTGTTTAACAATAAAATAGGCGTATCCGATTTTTGTCGGGTACGCCATCATTTTAACCGAATATAGAGGTAATAACAGAAAAGGTTACGGGAACGAGGAAGAAGCCGAGCACGTTACAGACGAAGCAGGATTGAGCGCCCGTATAGCTGTCTCCGCCGAATGCCTCGGGGAAAACAATGTTGTTAAGTCCCATAGGAAGCGAAAGTGTAAGAGCCGCGAGCAGGAGCGTATAATCATCAGCACCGAGCAGCCAGAGGATCGCCGTAAAGACGATAGGAAAAACGACGAGTCTCAAAAGGGATGCGATATACATTTTGGGATTTTTGACAAGCTCCTTTACGGGACGGCGGGAAAGAACAAAGCCAGTCAGAAGCATTGCAAGCGGTCCGAGACAGCCTGATGCACCGTCAAGAACGCTCCCCACAACCTTGGGCATAGGAAGCTCTAAAATACCCCATACAGCACCGAGAAGCAAGCCGACGAAGGAGGGATTGAATATTCCCTTTATGCTGAGCTCGTGCTTGGGATTGAGCATATACATCGCAACGGTATAAATATAAATGCTGAACGGAATAACGAAAATCATATAGTCAAAAAGCATTGCCGCACCGAACACGCCACCGATAAGAGGATAGCCCATATATCCCGTATTGGGAATGGTAAACGCATAGGTATAAACGGCTCTCGTGCTTTTATCCTTTGAAAAAAGCTTGGCAACGAAAACGGCTACCGTTCCCGATATTACGATAAGCAGAGCCGACCAGAGAATAAGCTTAAGCTTTTCTCCGATCATATCCCTTGTAAACCTCTCGGAAAAGGTAGAGAAGGTAAACGCGGGAAGGATGACGTACATCTCAAGCTTTGACAAAACGGAGGCGGAATTTTCGGGAACCACCTTAAGCTTTTGCAAAGCGTAGCCCAAAATTATAAAAATGAAAAGAACAGACATCTGCTCAACGGTAATTGAAATTTTATCCAACATAGCAAGCTCCAAAAAAGTGTTTAAAATAACTGTGTTTATTTTATCACTGCATTAACAAAAAGTCAATAGCTATTCACCAGAGGCAAACTCCTTCGGGCTTATTCCGTACTCGGTTTTGAAGGCACGCCAGAAGCCTGCGTAGTCACCGAAGCCGCAAGCGTAAGCGACCTCGCCCGAGGACATACCGCTAAGCAAAAGCTGCTTTGCGGCAAGCAGTCTTTTAAGCATAATATAACGGTAGACGGATACGCCAACCTCACGTCTGAAGGCGTGCGACAGGTGATATTTACTCACGAAAAAGCGCTCGGCAAGTAAATCGAGCGAAAGCTCCTCGCTGTAATTCTCGTTGATATATCGCAAAACCTTAGTAACGAAGCTTTCCTCGTTATCCTTTGAAGGCTTACCCGACGAGGAGTCGGCAAGTCGGTTAAGACCTACCATAAACTGCAAAAAGATAGCGTTGAGAGAGGCTTCCCTTCCCCATTCCTGTGCGCAGTATTCCTCGACCAGCTCTCCAAGCTTTACGGCAAGAGGAGACAGAGTGGCGCCACTCGGACGGAGGCGGTTTCTGTGAGACGGACGGGAGGAGTCAAAGCACCTTGCAAGGTCGGTATCGCTTGAGGAAAGTGAGGCGAGATAATCCTTGCTTATCCACATAACGATACGCTCGTAATCGGTTGCTTCGGGGAGGACTATCGAGCGGTGAAGCTCGGTTGGATTGATAAGAATAAAATCACCCGGTGCAAGAGTCACGCGTCTGCCCTCTATCCAATACTCAGCACTACCGCTGAGAAACAGATAAACCTCGTAAAAATCGTGATGGTGCACGTCAAAGTCAACGGGCAAAAGTCCCTTATAGTGAAACACCTCAAAGGTATCGGTGTGCATTACCTGTCTCGGATCAAAGCGTTGTACGGTATTTTTCATACAAATCCTCATTCATAAAAGATTAACACCCTTATTCTACAACAACAATCACAATATGTCAAACAATTTTTGCTATAAACATTGTTAAAAAAATGTGATACAATATAATTGTATAATTATGTTATAATATGAAAGGAGTTTGTTTAAGATGAAATTTCTTGACGACAATTTTCTTTTGAGAAACGAGATCTCACGCTCGCTCTTTCACAATTGGGCAAAGAAAATGCCCATTATTGACTATCACTGTCACGTAAGCGCGGAAGAGATCTACAAAAACCGTGAGTTCAAAAACATCACTGAGGCGTGGCTTGGCGGTGACCATTACAAGTGGCGCATTATGCGTTCAAACGGCATTGACGAAAAGTACATCACGGGCGATGCGGACGACTACGCTAAGTTTGAGGCGTTTGCCGAGTCACTTGAGAAGGCTATCGGCAATCCTATGTACCATTGGTGTCACCTTGAGCTTAAGACCTATTTCGGATACGAGGGCGTGCTTTCCAAGAAGACCGCCAAGGAGGTATGGGACAAGACCTCCGAGGTATTTGCAAGCGGTAAGCTGCGCGTGCGCGACATCATCAAGATGAGCAACGTAGCCTTTATCGGCACTACCGACGACCCTGCGGACACTCTTGAATGGCACAAGAAGCTTCAGGACGAGAAGTACGAAACTCTCGTTGCTCCCTCCTACCGTCCCGACAAAGCGGTCAACATTGACAAGGTCGGCTTTATTGAGTACATCGAAAAGCTTTCGGGTGCCGTAGGCTACAAGCTTACAAGCCTTGAGCTTGTAAAGAAGGCACTTGCCGAAAGAATGGACTACTTTGACGCACTCAACTGCTCGGCAAGTGACCACGGTCTCGACTGTGCGGTATGGAACGATATGAGCGACGAGGAGGCAGACAAGGTATTCAAGAAGGCGTTGAACGGTGAGGCTCTTACACCCGCAGAGGTAGAGGGCTACAAGACCAACCTCGTGCTTTTCTGTGCAGAGCAGTATGCAAGACTCGGCTGGGTATTCCAGATTCATTACAAGGCGCTCCGCAATCCCAATGCGGTTATGTTCGAGCGTCTTGGTGCCGATACGGGCTACGACATCATCAATCCCGACGCTCCTTCGGCTCAGCTTGCCCCCTTCCTTAACGCGCTCAACGTAAAGGGAGTGCTTCCCAAGACGGTTATTTACAGCCTTGACCCGTCCGACAACGCCTTTATCGGCACGCTTATCGGAGCGTTCCAGGGAACTGAGGCAAGAGGCAAGCTCCAGCACGGCAGTGCCTGGTGGTTCAACGATAACAAGCAGGGTATGATCGACCAGATAGTAAACCTTGCAAACCTTTCACTCCTCGGCAACTTTATCGGTATGCTTACCGACTCGCGAAGCTTTTTAAGCTACACCCGTCACGAATACTTCCGCAGAATACTCTGCGAGGTTATCGGTAACTGGGCGTCTGACGGTGAGCTTCCAGCAGACGTTGACTATCTCGGACAGATTGCCGCTGACATTTCCTTTAATAACGCAAAGCGTTATTTCGGACTGGAGGGCAAAATCAGATGAAGCTTTCATTCAGACATTACGGTGACTCCGATCCCATAAGCCTTGAATATATCTCTCAGATTCCGGGTATGCGCTCGGTCGTATCCGCGGTATACGACGTGGCTCCCGGTAAGGTATGGCCGAGAGAGAGCCTTGAGAAAATCAAGAGATCCTGCGAGGAGCACGGTCTTATTTTCGACATAGTTGAATCGGTGCCCGTTCACGAGGACATCAAGCTCGGTCAGGGCAGGTGTGACGAGTACATTGACGTTTATTGCGAAAACATCCGCCGCTGTGGTGAGGTTGGCGTTAAGTGTATCACCTACAACTTTATGCCCGTTTTTGACTGGACACGTACTCAGCTCGACCGCAAGGCTCCCGACGGCTCAACGAGTCTCGTGCTTTACGCAGAGCAGATGGCAAACCTCAATCCCTTAACCGACGATATTCACCTTCCGGGCTGGGATGCAAGCTATACTCAGGAGGAGGTACGCGACCTCATCCGCGCGTATCAGGAGCTTGGTGAGGAGGGGCTTTGGAAAAACCTTGAAAAATTCCTCAAGAAGATAATCCCCGTTGCAGAGGAGTCGGGAATACGTATGGCAATCCATCCCGACGATCCGCCTTATTCAATATTCGGTATTCCGAGAATCATAACCTGCGAGGAGAACGTTGACAGAATGCTCTCTATCGTTGATTCTCCTGCAAACTCTCTCTGTCTTTGCACGGGAAGTCTCGGATGCGTTGCTTCAAACGACATCGTTGCAATGGTCAAGAAGTATGCAGAGCGTGACAGAATCGCGTTTATGCATATGAGAAACGTTAAGATAATCGAGGGTGGCTCATTCGAGGAGCGTGCTCATCTTTCCTCCTGCGGAAGCCTTGATATGTATGCGATAACCAAGGTGCTCGTTGACGCAGGCTTTGACGGATACGTCCGTCCCGACCATGGCAGAATGATATGGGGTGAGACGGGTAAGCCAGGCTACGGACTCTTTGACAGAGCGCTCGGCGCTACCTACATCAACGGACTTTTTGAAGCTTGTGAAAAGGCAAAGGAGAATAAATAATGAACAAGAACGTTTTAAACACTGACCTTTCGGGTAAGGTTGCAGTCGTTACGGGTGCGGCAGGTGTTCTTTGCAGTAACTTTTCCAAGGTGCTTGCAAGAGCGGGTGCTAAGGTTGCCCTCCTCGACTTAAATCTCGAAATGGCAGAAAAATTTGCAAAGGAAATTCGTGACGAGGGCGGAATTGCGGAGGCATTCTCCTGCAACGTGCTCGACCGCGCAATATGTGAGGAAACCGCAAGAGCGGTAGTTGAAAAGCTTGGTGAGTGCGATATCCTCATCAACGGCGCAGGCGGAAACAATCCGAGAGCAACGACCGACAAGGAATACTTTGAGCTTGGTGATATTGATGCCGAAACAAAATCCTTCTTCGACCTTGATGCCGACGGCGTTGGCTTCGTATTCAACTTAAACTTCCTCGGCACACTCATTCCCACTCAGGTATTTGCAAAGCAGATGGTGGGTAAAAAGGGATGCAGTATCCTCAACATTTCATCAATGAACGCATATACTCCCCTTACCAAGATTCCCGCATCCTCGGGTGCTAAGGCGGCAATCTCCAATTTCACGCAGTGGCTTGCAGTTCACTTCTCCAAGGTTGGAATCCGCGTTAACGCAATTGCTCCGGGCTTCTTCTCCACTCAGCAGAATGCAAAGCTTCTCTGGAACGATGACGGTACACCTACCGCGCGTACAGGCAAAATTCTTGCCGCAACTCCTATGGGTCGCTTCGGTGAGTCAAAGGAGCTTGAGGGCGGTCTTCTCTTCCTTCTCAACGAGGAAGCGGCAGGCTTTATTACGGGAGTAGTTCTTCCCATTGACGGAGGCTTCTCCGCATATTCAGGAGTTTAATACAGAAAGGAAACAATACAATGAACGAAGTTGCAAAGATAATTACAGAAACGGGCGTCGTACCCGTAATCAAGCTTGAAAATCCCACTAAGCACGCAGCACCTCTCGCAAAGGCTCTTTGCGCAGGCGGTGTTCCGATTGCCGAGGTTACCTTCCGTGCGGCAGGTGCTCCTCTCGCAATCAAGCTTATGCGTGAGACCTGTCCCGATATGCTCGTCGGCGCAGGCACCGTTATGACCACCGCTCAGGTTGACGAAGCAATCGAAGCAGGCGCTTCCTTTATCGTTACCCCGGGTCTTGACCCCGAAATCGTCGTTTACTGCCAGGAGAAGAACATTCCCATTTTCCCCGGATGTACCACTCCCACGGATTATCACACCGCATTCAAGCTCGGTCTTGAGGTGCTCAAGTTCTTCCCTGCCGAAGAGTCGGGCGGACTCAAGAAGATAAAGGCTATGGCGGCACCCTTCCCTATGTTCAAGGTAATGCCCACGGGCGGTATCTCTCTTTCCAACCTTAAGGAATACATCTCCTGCTCTACCATCTGCGCTTGCGGTGGCTCTTATATGGTTAAGGCCGACCTCATCAACGGTGAAAAGTGGGATGAAATCACTGACCTTTGTAAAAAATCTGTCGATCTCGTAAAGGAGGCACGTTCAAATGGCTAAAATAGTTACCTTCGGCGAGCTTATGCTCCGCCTTGCTCCCAACGGTTATTACCGTTTCTTCCAGAATGATCAGATGCAGGCTACCTTCGGTGGCGGTGAGGCAAACGTCGCTGTTTCCCTCGCAAACTTCGGTATGGACTCTACCTACGTTACAAAGCTTCCCAAGCACGCTATCGGTGAGGCTGCGGTCAACTCGCTCCGTTACTTCGGAGTTGACACCTCCAAAATTACCCGCGGCGGTGACAGAGTAGGTATTTACTTCCTCGAAAAAGGCGCAAGTCAGAGAGGCTCGGTATGTATTTACGACAGAGCGGGCAGTGCAATTCAGAAGGCTGACAAGGCTGACTTTAACTGGGAAGAGATTTTCAAGGGCGCTGATTGGTTCCACTTCACAGGTATCACTCCCGCTCTCGGTGAAAACCTCGTTGAGATTTGTCTTGAGGCTTGCCGTGAGGCTAAGAAGCAGGGCGTTAAGATTTCCTGCGACCTCAACTACCGCGGTAAGCTCTGGACGAGAGACGAGGCTCGCGTTGCTATGACCAAGCTTTGCGAATACGTTGACGTATGCATCGCAAACGAGGAGGACGCAAAGGACGTATTCGGAATTGAGGCTGAAAACACCGATATTTACGGCGGTAAGCTCAATCACGAGGGCTACGTTTCGGTTGCAAAGAAGCTTCGTGACACCTTTGGCTTCGAGAAGGTTGCCATCACTCTCCGCACATCCATTTCCGCAAACGACAACAACTGGGCAGGTATGCTCTACGACGGAGAAAACGCTTACTTCTCCAAGAGCTATGCGCTCCATATAGTTGACCGTGTAGGCGGTGGAGATTCCTTCGGCGCAGGTCTCATCTACGCTCTTCTCAACGGCAAGGATGCACAGGGTGCAATTGAGTTTGCAGTTGCGGCATCCGCTCTCAAGCATTCCGTTGAGGGCGACTACAACAGAGTCAGCGTTTCCGAGGTTGAAAAGCTCGCAGGTGGAGACGGCTCGGGTCGAGTTGTAAGATAATCGCAAGTAATATATTAATTATTTACTGCATGGACTATAACTCAAAATTCAGTTGATAGTTGAGAATTGAAAATCGAAAATTACGGTTGAAAACGGTCTTTTTTAAGACCGTTTTCTTCATTTTGTCAATGAAAGGAGACTTTTTGAAAAAGCTCCCTTTTGCCTGCAAAAACCTTTGTGGCTTAAAAAATGAATTTCCCTGAGTGGCAATTCATTTTTAGGGTTATATATAGACCTAAGCTAAAATACAGCTTAGGGTTATATATAGACCTAATCTAAAATACAGCTTAGGGTTATATATAGACCTAATCTAAAATACAGCTTAGGGTTATATATAGACCTAAGCTAAAATACAGCTTATCTATTTTATTCTTTCTTTGATTTAAGTCTTTATATAGGCTTAATCTTTGTTAATCAAAGAAAGACATTATTTAAATTTAAT
>JAFSID010000016.1 GCA_017439965.1 Clostridia bacterium
TAAAAAAACTTGGTTAGAGTTTTTTTACAGCCTCTTTTCAGGAGATAGGAAAAAATGCTCCAGAATGGACAAACCGAAGCCCGTCAGCGTACGAGTGTACGGTAGTGGCGAGGTTTGTTCATAGCCAAAAACATATGATTTATTCGAGAAAACTCATTTTTGAGTTTTTACCTTATTGTTTTTGGCGGTCTGGACTTTTTTTACATCTCCTTTGCTTTATTTCCTTAAGAATGAGAAAAAGCCCTTTTTCTTTGCTTCCTCACGGGTAATATCACCGATGGTGTAGCCCGTCTTGGCAAGCGCCTCGCGGAGCTTATCGTCGGGAATATCCGTCTCGGTAAGAATGGTGGTCTTGTCCTCCTTGTGAGATGAGGTTACCTCGACTCCCTCAAAGGCTTCCTTTATTGCTTCATTCGTGTGAGCCTCACACATAGGGCACTTCATACCCTCTACTTCAATTATAATCTTAATCATTTTGCTCCTCAATTTTAATCTTTCTTATATCGTTACCCTCGAAGAAGTATACGCTGTATTCACAGAATAAACGGGAAACTATTCTTTCCTCATACTGACGGCGTATATCCTCTGCGCTCAGGTTTGTTGTAATTATAACCGATTTTGATGCAACCAGTCTTGTGTTTATAAGGGTGTAAAAATACGCGGTAGCCGAAGCCCCCTTGATTTCCGTGCCCAAATCGTCGATAATAAGCAGGTCACAGTCAAAGTATTTGTCGGACGGCTTGTTCACGCTCTGCGAAAAGCGGTCACGCTCAAACGCTGACAGAATGGTTTGCGCGCTGTCGTAGACCACCGAAAAGCCCTTTGCAATGACCCTTTGCGCGATTGCGCTTGAAAGATGCGTCTTCCCGAGTCCCGTTGAGCCGAGGAATAAAAGTGACTCTCCCGTTTTGCCGTTAAAGGTGTCTGCGTACGCACGGCATTGCTCAAGAGTATCTCTCATTGACGCCCTTGCCTTCTCGGGATAGTAGTCAAGTGAGAAGGTCTCGAAGGTCTGCTTGTCAAGGTATCTTCCGAGTCCCGATGCTCTCACGTTCTTTTCTGCGATGTGCTTTTTAAGGCAATCGCACATAATATGTCTGATATAGCCCGTGTCCGAGCACTTTTCACATTGGAAATGAGGTCTCGTATAATCCTCGGGATATCCGTTTTCGACAAGAAGTGACTTGCGCTTTTGCTGAAGGAGGGCGGTAAGTCCGCCAAGCCTTGTAAATTCTGCCTCGCGTTCAACCTCGGGAAGCATTCCCGCGCGGAAAAGCTTTAAGCCCGTTTCTGAAAGCTCCTTGTCTATTATTGCTATTTCGGGAATTGCGGAATAGACCTCCTGACATCTTATTTCCGCTTCTCTGATAGCCGTTTCACGTCTCTTTTCAAAAGCCTGCTCACTCATCGGCTTGCTCCCTCTTCTTGTTTTTGGTACGCTTTATCGCGGAAGCAAAATAGTCATCCGAGTCAAAATCTGCCTTTTCGCTTTTTGCTACCGTCGAAGGCTTCGTATCTCCCGTGTCAACCTCGTCACGAGTCTTGAAGCCTGCGTTGTACCAGTTTTCAAGTATTTTGTTCATATAGCTCATGCTTGCGTTACCCGTCTTTTCAACGGTCTTTTCGTAAGCGTAGGTGATAAGCTCCTCGGGGGATTTCCAATCGTTTTGCCAGCAATTAAGCATTGCCTTCTCACGCGAGGTCAGAGTGCGCTGTCCGAGTCCCATAAGGCGTCTTACGTTGCCCTCAAAGGTTTTTGCCGCCGCTCTTGCAAGAATGTATTCCTCCGCAAGCTCGTAGGTGTTTATTTCTCTGTCCGCAAAATCAATAAGAAGCTTTTCTATGTATCTGAGATTGGGCTTGCCCTCTGTTACGCAATGCTCAATTCCCAGCATTATAACGTCGTAGGGAAGAAGCAATGCCTCCTTAAAGGAGTAAAGAGTTGCGATATCGTTGCGGTTAAAGGTCTTGCCGAGACTTTTTTGCGCAAAATCCAAAAGGTTTGCAAAGTGCTTATCGCTTGCCGCCTTCGCCAGCTCTTCGGAGGTGTAAGTGGTGCGGTGAGGCTTTACCTGTGGCTTGTCCTCGGTTGCCTCCTTTTCTTCAGCCTTTTCCTCCTTTACGGCTTTGACGGGCTTTTCTGCACTCTCGGTGCTTTCCGACTCGTTTTCCACAAGTCCCGCGCCTCTGAAGAACGCCATAGCCTCGATAAAGGTTTCCTTGTCAATTCCCGCCTTCTCGCAGGCAGGTAAAAGGTCACTTTCGGAAAGGTAGTCTCTGTCACGGCCCTCCTTGGCAAGAAGTATTAAGAGCTTAAGCTCGGATTCAGTTGCGTTTGTAAGTGATTTAAGCACGCTTTCGGGTAAAAAAATTCCTTTTTCCCCAGGCTTCTGCTTAAGTCTGAAGCGTAGCTTACGCCGTGCCATAGTATACCTCCTTTCCGTGATTTTGATGGTAATATCTATTATACCCCGAAAAATCTCATTAGTCAAGTACGGATTTATGACAAAACCTGCTCGTTTGACTAAAAAAATATCAAAAAAGTATTGCGCCGTAGGGGTATTTTTGATATAATCTAATATGTTAATTTTTTCAGGAGATGATTTCTACGACAAACCTTTATCATTTTAAACGCGGAATGAGAGATGCTTTTCCCGTTTTTCTCGGCTATCTTGCGGTTTCCTTTACCTTCGGCATTGCCGCAAGAAACAGCGACCTTACGGTCTTTCAGGCAACCCTTATGTCACTTTTGAATCTTACGTCCGCGGGTCAGTTTGCCTCCCTCGGCATAATTTGTGCCTCTGCCTCTTATTTTGAAATGGCGGCGACTCAGCTCGTTATAAATCTGCGTTACTCTCTTATGTCCTCTACTCTGTCCCAGAAGGTTGACACAAAGCTTCCGTTTTTTCACAGAGCGCTTATGTCCTTTGGCGTAACCGACGAAATTTTTGCCCTCGGAGCAGGTGTGCACGGCACTCTCTCTCCGTTTTATTGCTACGGTATGATGGCGTCCGCTATTCCCGGCTGGACTCTCGGCACGCTTTTCGGAGTGGTGCTTGGAAATATTCTTCCCGACAGGCTTCTTTCGGCGCTCAGCGTTGCCCTTTACGGAATGTTTATTGCAATCGTTATACCGCCCTCCCGTCGCAATAAGATTGTTGCAGGAGTGGTCGCTATCTCAATGCTCGCATCGGCACTCTTTACCTACCTTCCCGTCGTATCGCAAATATCCTCGGGCTTCAGAATAATTATTCTGACGGTAGCGATTTCCGCCGTTGCAGCACTCCTTTTCCCCGTTGAAGATAAGGAGGGTGAAAATGCATAACGTTTACGTTTATATTATTATAATGGCGGCGGTGACCTATCTGATAAGAGCTCTTCCGCTTACTCTTATCCGACGTCATATAGATAACCGTTTTATACGCTCGTTCCTTTATTACGTGCCCTTCGTTACCCTTTCCGTAATGACCTTCCCCTCTATTGTCACCGCAACCGAAAGTCCGATAGCAGCCACCGTTGCGTTTATTGTCGCAGTGCTGCTCGCGTGGTTTGGCAAGAGCCTCTTCATCGTATCCGTTTCGGCGTGCGTCGTGGTATTTATTCTTGAATTGATTATATAATATTGACAAAAAGCCTTGACTCTTTTTCAAGGCTTTGTCTGTTTTTTAACGAAAATCGACAAAACTGTTGACAAATCGTTAAAAGCGTGCTACAATGTTCGCAGAATTCAAGGAAGCCGTCGGAAAGCAATGACCGTCGGTGGAGAATACTCCGGAGAATCCCAAACGGGTGCCGAAGGTGCAAGGCGGTTTTTTCGCTGAATCTCTCAGGCAAAAGGACGGAGCAGACAATAATATTGGTCTGTTATGTTTTTCCGGAGCTGTCTTATGACAGCTTTATTTTATTTTTAAGGAGGCTTTCAAAATGGAAGCGAAATTACTTAACATAGTTGCGACGGCTAACGCCTATCTGTCCGACTATATTCTCGTTATTCTTCTTATTGGCGTAGGTCTTTTATTCACAATCAAGACACGCTTCGTTCAGGTTCGTTGCTTCGGCGAGGGTATGAAGAAGGTTTTCGGAAACCTCAAGCTCAGCGGCGGTAAGAACAAATCGGGTCTTTCCTCCTTCCAGGCACTTGCTACCGCTATCGCCGCTCAGGTTGGTACGGGTAACATCGTCGGTGCCTCGGGTGCTATCCTCACGGGTGGTCCGGGTGCTATCTTCTGGATGTGGATAATCGCATTTCTCGGTATGGCTACCATTTACGCAGAGGCTGTTCTCGCTCAGGAGACCCGTGTGGTTGACGAAAACGGCGAGGTACACGGCGGTCCCGTTTACTACATCAAGAAGGTATTCAAGGGTGGCTTCGGTACCTTCCTTGCAGTATTTTTCTCAGTTGCTGCAATTCTTGCGCTCGGCTTTATGGGCTCAATGGTTCAGTCCAACTCTATCGCGGAGTCTATGAACACCGCCTTCGGAATTCCCGGTTGGGTAGTAGGTATCATTCTTGCAGTTATCTCGGCTTTCATCTTTATCGGCGGTATCCAGAGAATTGCATCCGTTACCGAAAAGATCGTTCCTCTTATGGCTTGTCTCTTCCTCGTCGGCGGTCTTGCAGTGCTTGTAGTTAACATCAAGTACATCCCCGAAACCTTCGGTATGATTTTCAAGTACGCCTTCAAGCCCCAGGCTATGATAGGCGGTGCCTTCGGTGCGGCTCTTAAGACCGCTATCAGCCAGGGTGCAAAGAGAGGTCTCTTCTCCAACGAGGCAGGTATGGGTTCAACTCCTCACGCTCACGCTCAGGCTAACGTTGAGAAGCCTCACGACCAGGGTGTCGTTGCTATGATTGGTGTGTTCATCGATACCTTCGTAGTACTTACCATGACCGCTCTCGTTGTTATCTCCACTCTTTATGCAAGAGGCGGTGATATGTGGCAGACCGTTACCAAGACCAATGCAATGCAGACTGCGGTTACTACCGCATTCTCAGGCCTCGGAAGCTTCGGTAACATCTTCGTTGCTATCTGTCTGCTCTTCTTTGCGTTCTCAACCGTTATCGGATGGAACTTCTTCGGTAAGATCAACGTTCAGTATCTTTTCAAGAACAAGAAGACTGCAGTCGTTATCTATTCCGTAATTGCTATCGTATTTATCTTCCTCGGCACTATTGCCTCCAACGATCTCGTATGGGAGCTTACCGACTTCTTCAACTACCTTATGGTTCTTCCCAACGCAATTGCTCTTATCGCTCTTGCAAACGTTGTTAAGAAGTCCGCTATTGCCGCTAAGAAGAACAAGCAATAAAAACTCAAAAGCCCGTCTTAAGGCGGGTGTCCATAAAACAGTTAAATCTCCGTATGAGAAATCATGCGGAGATTTTTCTTTTAGGATAGCCGCAAATTGGCGCAAGGGTGCAGCCCCTTGTACGGAACAGAGTGACGCAAAACAGCCCAGACTTCCATCGTCCGGGCTGTCTGCCTCGCAGAGCGCACACACAGGGCTTGCCCCTGTATAGAAGTGCGCCCTTTGTTCCAAAGGGATTATTCAGGTTATGCGAAAATTGCTGATTCCCAAATTTATTCCAACCATACAAAAAAGGTAATCCGTTCAGGGAAGTCGGCATAGTTGTTGACAAAAGCAGAGGCATCGTCACTTATTTTTTGCCGTATGCTATATGAATCATCGTTTATAGGTGTACCGCTATTTGAAGTAACAGTGATTTCAACTATAACTTTATTGTCATCTATCTCGGCGGATAGAGTTCCGTATTCACAAGTATAGTTGTTACAGAACGCATTCACAGCATTAACAAGTGTCGCATAATCGTTTTCCTCGTAAGTCCAGTAGTCATCTGTGTTTTCGTCATCTGAGTATTCCCAATTATCCTCATAGTCGGAATACCCATCATCGTAGGTGTCTTCCTCATAGTCGGAATACCCATCATCGTAGGTGTCTTCCTCATAGTATTCCAGCGTCAAATTAAAAGTAATTGTTTCCGGAAAATAATAATTAGAATCAACGAAGTTACAAATATCATCTAATACGCGGGAACCAAGAGCGTCAAACTCAGAAAATTGGGCGGCATTTAATGTGTAATCAGTTGACAAATATAGTTCAACCTCTGTCGGACTAATAATCAGCCAAGATAACACTTCGGCAAAATCACCACTGCTTGAATTGTAATCGTTGCAAAATTCAGCAAGTGCGTCCCAAAGTAAATCTTCATCGTTTGACTGATAATTGTTTGATCCTTGCGTATCAGTCGTGGGCTGTGTGTTGTTTGGGTTATCAACGGCAGAGCTATCTGTGCTCTGCAAAGGAGTAGTACCAACGGAGTTCTGTACAAGTTTCTCGGTAGGGACATATCCGTTATCTGCAACAACTTCTCCGTCCAGTATAACATAAACAATAGCTTGTGTATCATTGTAATATACTACACTAAAATTATGTCGTATTTTTGCCCCAAAAGCATTCTGGGCATCAACATAGGATTCGACACAAAAATAATAATCGTTTCTTGCATACTCCCAATCGAATGTTGGAAAATCAGCAGATTTTGGGGAATAGCACATGGATTTTATAAGGTCTTCTACCATTACACGATATTCGCCAGGAGAAATTGTGCCCGCATATATGGGCAAGTTCCACTCGTGATAATACTGACTGTCAAACTCGACGGACAACGATTTATATACATCTTTTTCATTGTCAATAATGGTGATATGTATTAGGTCAATCGTATCTGTAGGACATTCCCACTTCTTATACATATTGCCTTCGGAAAAATAATCGTCATGCTCGATTTCAACATTCAGAGTTTCAAGCACATTCCCGCCGTTATAGGGCAATTCGCCGTTGATAGAAATTGCCGCTACATTATCATTGATTATATCGAATCTCAAAAAGCCCAATTCGTGATTTTCGTAATCATACAATTCACACGGAAAAGAAGTAAAACCTCTTTCATTAGTTTGCGTAATGTTGTCCGGCTCACCAAGAATAGCGACAAGCTGTTGACTTGATATATGAGCAAATTGCGTCACATCAAAAACCACTTTACTTTGCTCAGGTGGTATGTCTGTAGTATCAAAATTATCAACAGTAAGATCGGAGCCCGACTCACTTACATTATTCGGTTCTAAATTTTCATTGCTTCCACTATTTCCGCACGCCGCTAAAGATAGCGTCAACAATACCGCCAAAAAAACTATTGTTAAGCGTTTTAACATAATCAATCCCCCCATAATTAAAAAGTGCGCCAACCGAAGCTGACGCACTGAAAAACGCAACCCCGATTGTCGCCAAACAAAGCTCAAACAGAAAAGGAAACCTTTATTACCATCCGAGTGGAGTTGCGTTTTTACCGAACTCATATCGGATGATAACCAAAAAGGTATAATATCCCCTTGGTATAAAAGATCACCTTTTCGTTATTTAGCTTTGTTTGGCGTATATAGTATATCACAGAAACACGAAAAAATAAAGAGGGCTACAAAAAAGTTACAGTTTAGAAATAATAAAAAACTGACTTCAAATATACCTTGAAGTCAGTTTTTTGATATTTACTGTTTTATGAACACCGCCGTTAAGACGGGCTTTTATTTATGGTGCCTTGTAAGAATAAAAAGCTACTCTTCGCATCAACGAAGAGTAGCTTTTTTATTAATATTCTTTTTTGATTGCGGGAATGACCATATGATGATAGTAAAAAGTGTCAAGCGTGCGGTGCAATCTTGAATCATTTTGAGCAATAAAATCGGTTACCCCGTTGCAAAGTCTTGCAAGCTCCTCAGCGGAGGCACCTTCACTGCGCCTTATAAGTGAGGGAATAAAGAGCTTTAAAAACTCAGAATGTATTTTAAGATACTCCCACGATTTGCGCGTATTACCGTCGATTGAATCGAGATTGGTCTTGATTACCTTTTCAAATTCCGACACGAGTCCTTGTGCCGCGAGGAATTTTCTTTTTTGATCCTCCTCGTCCCAAGTCGCGTCAAAATATTTTATATACTCAAAGTCAACAAGCTCAGAAAGAGTCTTGAGGTAATTTTTTACGGAAAGACCGTTTGAACCGAACGCCGAAAGGAAATACCCGTCGCTTTTTTCCTCAAAGTCACATTCTTTATCCCAAAGAGCTTCTGCCATCATTTGCATAGGAAGACCGGTAGGGAATGATGCGCGTGTGAGCTGACAGGATACCATACCGTTGAGACCTACTCTGTCAAGATTTTGCATATCGTCAAACAGTACCTTTGCAATACCGTAATAGCCTATGTCTTTTTGATGGTCCCACATAAGATGGTAATCGAAATCAAAGCTGTCGGTTGCTCCCGAGCGTTCCAGCCAGTTCCTGAGGTGAGCTACGTTTTCGGCAACGCTTGTGGGCAGAGATATTTTGTTGCGTAAATAAGGCGCAACCTCTCCCGATGACAAATCTGTGTTTTTGAAGCTTTGTGAATATTTGCGTGTAATAGGAGCAAACATCAACGTAAAGCGATCCGTATTCTTTAGCTTTTCGTTTTCGGGTGCCCAAAGAAGATCTCCGTAGGCAAGGAATACGATTTTTGTATCATTTCCGGCGTTGGTGAGTCTTTCATCGATTTCGTTGAGCATCATAACGTAGTGGTCTGCAGGGACGGTGTCACGACAGCCTTCACATTCGCAAAAGCTATTGGAACAGTCTGCAAGCCAAAAGTGGAGATAATCTATATTCGGATGCTCAAGACAGTAGCTTACAACGGCATCTGTCACGGTTTTTCTTGCGATTGGATTTGAATAGCAGAGATTCGTGCCCATCGGCATATTGTTTTTGAACTCTCGCTTTCCGTTTATCTCGGCAAGAAGGATCCTCTTGTCATCGGTTATCTCACTGCCGTCGGTTTTATCCCAACTTGACGATTCAAAGCCGAGCGGCTCGCTGGTCCATCCGTGACCTATTGCGTGATAAAGCAGACCTCTTTTGCTTATTTCCTCTTCAATTCGGTTGATGAAGCCTTGAATTCTTTCTCTCGTATATGGCTCGGGTGAAAGAAAACGGTTAGTGGAGTGGTCATACCAGCGCTGGAAGAATACTACGGGTAAAAAGAATTGAATGTAGTATCCGTTCATAGCCGCCTTGGGAATCCAGTCGATTGTGTCGATTATATGCTCGCAGGTTACGGAGCCTTCTATACATATTGCGCGGTGACGGTAGCTTGCCGCTTCGTTGATATAAACGGATATGGGAGATAGAGGGTATTGCGGAATGATTTCTCCGTCCGCGGTGTTTCTGACCCATACGCAACCAAGCTCCTTGAGAAAACGGTATACCGCAATGAGCACGGAACGGGGATTATTTCCCGAAATTTTGCCTGACGTATCTTTGACGTCAATGAGTATTGCGTCGTCAAGTCTTGAATCCTTGACGGCGGGCATTTCATTTGTGAAGGAGTCGTCCATACCTACCCAGATAACGTTTTCAAGAGAGGGATTGTAGCTTTTATAGCTGCAAATTTCCACTATCGAATCGAAGTCTATGATCTTAAGGTACTTATAAAGCTCTTCAATGGCAAAATTGACCGTTTTATCGTCACCTATTTTTGCAATTGTAATTTTCATATACTGTCTCCGCTTTTATTTCTGTGCTATAACGTAGCGTACTCTGTGGTAGTAGAAGAAGCAGTCAAGCACGCGGTGAAGCTTCATTTCGTTCGTATTTATAAGGTCGCAAAGCTTTTCCATAGCAACGACTTTTTCCTCCTCGGAGGCACCGTTTGCGCGGAGAAGGAGAGCGTTTGCGTATTCCTTGGTTATTATTGCGTGGAGTGAGAGATATTCCCAGGACTTGCGGAGGTTGGAGCCGTCGAGGGTATCGAGGTTCACGGCGATAGTCTTTTCAAACTCCGAGATAGTACCGATTGCCAAGGGGATGCTCGTCTTATGAGCTTCACAGCGTTCTGGGGTAGCGTTGCGGAGGAAGTTGGGGTCTATAAGCTCGGAAAGCTTCTTGAGATATTCCTTAACCGCAAGACCGTCCGCGCCGAATGCCGAGAGGAAATACTCGTCACTCTTTTCTTCAAAGTCACATTCCTTGTCCCAGAGACCCTCTGCCATCATATACATTGGAAGTCCCGTAGGATAGGAGGCGCGGGTAAGCTGACAGGATACCATACCGTTGAGTCCTATCTTGTCAAGATTCTGCATATCGTCAAAGAGAGTCTGCGCAACCTTATAGTAGCCGACGTCGTTGTGATGGTCCCACATCAAGTGATAGTCAAAGTCAAAGCCGTCCTCGACTCCCGTGCATTTCTGCCAATTCGTGAGATGAGCCACGTTTTCTGCAACGTCCTTGGGGATGATAAGCTTGTTTCTCACGAAGGGAGCGGTCTCGGTGCTTGAGAAGTCAACCGTCTTGAAGCTTTGAGCGTAGCTACGGGTGATGGGCGCAAACATCATCGTGAAGCGGTCGGGGTTATTTATCTTTTCGGTCTTGGGTGCCCAGAGCAGATCGTAGTAAACGAGGAATACGACCTTGGTGTCACAGCCTGCCGCCGTAAGTCTCTCGTCAATAGCGTTGAGCATCATAACGTAGTGGTCTGAGGGAAGGGTATCACGGCAGTTTTCACACTCGCAGAAGCTGTTCGGGTAGTCTGCAAGCCAGAAGTGAACGAACTTAACCTCGGGATGTGAGATGCAGTAGTCTGCCACGGCGTCGGTCATAATTTTTCTCGCCTTGGGGTTGGAGTAGCAGAGGTTTGTGTTCATAGGTACGCCCTTGAGGAAGGCTCTCTCGCCGTTAAGCTCGGCAATAAGCACGCGCTTTTCCTCGGGGATGTTAGCGCTGTCCTCCTCGTGCCAGCCTGCCGAGTCGAATCCGAGAGGCTCACTCGTCCAGCCGTGTCCGATTGCGTGATAGAGAAGGCTTCTCTTGGAAATTTCCTCCTCGATGCGCTCAACCATTCCGCGTATAGCCTCGTTGTCGAGAGGCTCGGGAGGAAGGAAGCGGTTTGATTTATGCGTATACCAACGCTCGAAAAATACTGCGGGCAGGAAGAACTGTATGTAATATCCGTTCATTGCCGCCTTGGGAATCCAGTCAAGCATATCGGTGATATGCTCAAAGGATACCGCGCCCTCAATACATATTGCGCGGTGACGGTAGCTTGCCGCTTCGCATACGTAGGTGGTAACGGGAGTCATCGTATAGGAGGGGATTATCTCACCGTCGGAGGTGCTTCTTACCCAAGCGCATCCAAGCTCCTTGAGGAAGCGGTAAACCGCAATAAGCACGGCTCTGGGGTTATTACCTGAGATAACACCCGTTGAGCTTGCAACGTTGATGAGGATTGCGTCGTCAAGGCTTGCGTCCTTGACCTTGGGCATTTCAGCGGTGAAGGCTTCGTCCATACCTACCCAAAGAAGTCCTTCAAGCGTTTCGTCATATTTTTCGTAAACTCGAACGTCTATGAAAAGCTCGGGGTCGATAAGCTTTAAATACTTGTTAAGCTCTTCAGCCGCAAATACGACCGTTTTGTGATTTCCGATTCTTGCAAGCGTGATTCTCATTTTTGATCTCCTTATTTTTGATAGCAATCAATTATTTCGCAGGTATAGATTGTATGATAGTCATTGTTGGGATAATTGTCTGAAATAAGACTCTTGTCAACAAATCCCTCAGGGTTTATTTTACTTTTGTAAATAATTTTTCCAACAAGAACAAGATTTGCTTCGGGGATAATCAAGCTGCCGTTTTCGACTCTTGCAGAAAGCCCGCAGGCTTCAAGCTTGTCACCGTCGCGACCGCTGTTGCGACCGCAGTATATGAGAGCCTTTTTCCATTCCTCGTCGAAGAAGGAGAGGGTTAAATATTCGGTGTTTTCCGAAAGCGTGTGAGTATAACGCTGAGGACGAACAAATACCGTAAAAACGTTTTTGTTCCAAAGCACACCGCATTCGCCCCAGCTTACCGTCATAGCGTTGTACTTATCTCCCGATACCGCGCCCAGCAGCGCGAAATCACCGCCGATTTTCTTAAACGGGTCAAATTCGGGAAGAGTAGTTTTCTTAAGCTCGCTCATAAAAACTCCTTAATCAATTAATTCCGAAAGCCTTGCCTCAAGCAAAACGCCTTCTCGCGTGGGATAGTCGAATTGCTTTGAATAGCCCACGACACTGTAAATGAAATCGCAGGCACACTTGACAGACGTGTCAAGCGAGTCTCCCTTCAGGAGCTTTCCGAGAAGCACCGATGCAAAAATATCACCCGTACCGGGATAGCTCTTTTCGTGCTTTTCGTGTATGTAACGGCAAAGCTTTTTGTCCTTGCCCATCCATACAGCCCCTACTCCGTCGGGCGATTCAACTCCCGTGATTACCACGTCTCCCGAGCAAAGCTCGGTAAGAGAGCGCGCAATTTCGTAAAGCTCATCCTCAGTATATGAGCTCTTCGGCTTTTTGTCAAGTAAAAACGCCGCCTCGGTTATATTCGGTGTAATTACGTCGGCACATCTTACAAGCCGCTTCATACCTTCGCGCATCTCCTCGGTGTAGGTGGAGTAGAGCACGCCGTCGTCACCCATTACGGGGTCAACGAAAATGAGAGTGTCGCGGGGAAGTGAGTCTATCATATCAAGCGTTATGTCTATCTGCTCGGCGTTTCCGAGAAATCCGCTGTAAAAGGCGTCAAATTCCACGCCCTCCTTTTGCCAGTGCCTCCACCAGCCCTCCATATCGGGAGTCAGGTCACGGAAAACGAAGCCCGTGTATCCGCCCGTGTGAGTGGAAAGTGACGCGGTAGGCAAGGGGCAGACCTGATGTCCCATTGCCGAAAGAGTCGGAAGAATTACCGAAAACGAGCATCTTCCAAAGCCTGACAGGTCGTGTACGGCGGCAATCTTTAAAACGGGATTTTTCACGACAGTATACCTCCGATTCCCAAAAGGTCGAAAATAAGACCGCCCAAAAATCCGACTGCAAATAAAACGAGAACGAATTTAAGGATATCCTTTTTGTTGTGATTTACACGGATAAGCACCAAAAGTCCCGTACCTGCGCCGACGAGAAGTCCGCTCATCATCGAGCCTGCGGAGATAACTCCGCTGACGTAAAGCTCGGCTAAAACCACCGATGCGGCACAGTTGGGTATAAGTCCGACGAGGGAGGCAATCAGATTTGATAAAACGGGAATTCCCGAGAAAAGCTCACCGATTCCGTCCTCGCCCGCAACCTCAACGAGTGAATGTACCGCAAGACTTACAAGAAGTATAAAGATGAAAATCTTTACTGTATGGAAGAGTGCGGACTTGAAAATGCCGTTATCCTCACAGTGACAGCCCTCCTCGTGACAGTGATGCTCAATGCTTTCGTGACTCTCTCTCTTCCAGAAAACGTCGAGAATAAATCCCGCAACGGTTGCGATAACCAGCTTTGAGCAAAGCAGAATAAGTATGTCACGAACGGGAATACCGCCCGATAAAAGTACTGCAATCATCTCGTCCGAGGTGGAAAGAAATACTGCAAGGAGCGTTCCGACGGTGATTATACCGCCCGACCATAGACCTGCCGAGGCGGCGGAAAATCCGCATTGAGGCAGGAGTCCGAGAAGAGCTCCGACAAGCGGTCCGAGTCTGCCCGTCCTTGCAACGAAGCGCTCAATTTTATCCTCGGCCTTGTGCTCTGCCCATTCAAGCAGGATATAGGTGAGAAGCAGAAACGGCACGATTTTCAGAGTATCTAAAAAAACGTGCGTAAATAAATGTAATACGTGTTCCATTTTACTCCTTTATGTGACGGCTGTATGCCGTAAAGGTATTCTTTAAAAGCTCGGTGATGGTCATAGGACCAACTCCGCCGGGAACGGGAGTTATGTAGGACGCCTTCTTCTCAACCGCTTCAAAATCAACGTCACCGCAAAGCTTACCGTTTTCGTCACGGTTCATTCCGACGTCGATAACGACGGCACCCTCCTTGACCATATCTGCGCCCACGAATTTTGCGCGTCCGACTGCAACGACGAGCACGTCTGCCTCACGGGTAACAGACGGAAGGTCAACCGTTCTTGAATGAGCCACCGTAACCGTTGCATTCTTCTCAAGAAGTAAAAGTGCCTGGGGCTTGCCGACGATGTTGCTTCGTCCGATAACCACTGCACGCTTGCCCTGAAGCTCGACGTTGTAGTAATTCAAAAGCTCCATTACTCCTGCGGGAGTGCAGGGAACGAAATCTGCGTCACCTACCGTGATTCTGCCTACGTTTACGTAGGAGAAGGCGTCAACGTCCTTGGAGGGAGAAATGTGCTGAATGACCTTCTTTTCGTCAAAGCCACGGGGAAGGGGAAGCTGAACGAGTATGCCGTCAATCTCACCGTCGGCGTTGAGGGTGTCGATGAGTGAGAGAAGCTCCTCCTCGCTCGTCTCTGCGGGAAGTGCGTACTCTCTCGAAAGATAGCCTACCTCCTCGCAGGCAAGCTTTTTGTTGCGGACGTAAACCTTTGACGCAGGGTCCTCGCCTACGATTATAACCGCAAGACCGGGACGGCGAACGCCCTCGGGAATTGCGTCAACCTTTTTCTTTATATCCTCACGAACGCTCCTTGATACGAGCTTTCCGTCAATTATCTGTGCCATTGTTTTTCTCCTTTTTTAAGAAAATGATATATAATGCCGTAAATACTGCGAAGCATATAACTCCGACGAGCGTCGATACGTCAAAGCTTCCGAGTCTCAGACTGTCGGTACGAAGAGGCTCGATAAGCATTCTGCCAAAGCCGTACCACGCAAGCCAGAAGAACATAAGCTGACCGTTATAGCGCTTCCTTTTTGCTACGAGGAAATGAAGCAGCGCGAGTCCCAGAAGATTCCACAGGGATTCGTAAAGGAAGGTTGGATGAACACCGAGCGTGCCGTCGAGTATTGCCTGATACTCCTCGGCGGTAATAAGAGCCTTTCGTGAAAGCTCACCTGCAATTGACGGTGAGCACATACGCCATGGGAGAGAGGTCACACTGCCGTATGCCTCAACGTTTACGAAGTTACCCCATCTGCCCACTATCTGACCTATCATAACGCAGGGCGCCATTATATCGCCGAACAGTAAAAGAGGCTGTTTTTTGAATTTTGCAGTTACCATAACCGCAATTGCACCGCCGATTATTGCGCCGTATATCGCAATTCCGCCATTCCATATGGCGATAACGTCAATAAAGCTTGAGTAATTGGGAGTCGGGTCAAATACGACGTAGTAAAGACGGGCGAAAATTATAGCAACGGGTACCGTTATAAGCACGAGGTCGTAAAAGTCGTCCGACTTGACCCCTTCCTTTTTGCAACGGTGGAGACCGTAAAGGAAGGCAAGCACCATTCCGATGCAAATTATAACGCCGTACCACGCAACGTCTCTGCCAAGGATGGAAAAGGCGGTTGAGTCAAGCTTAATACCGTTTATATTAAGTCCCGGGAAGGAAAGCGTTTTCATATTATTCCTCCGTAGGTGATACCACCGCGAGTGCAAAATATTCCTCACGGTAGGATTTATCAAGGCGAGCCTTTATATCCTCAAGAGTGATTGAGGAGAGTATTTCGGGAAGGTCGCAAAGCTCGGAGTTAACAAGCTCATAGTCGAGGAATGCGTCACCGATATCGGTGGTGGAATTCCATACCTGAGCGCACATACCCCACGTCTGTCTTACGGCTCTTGCAAAGTCCTTTTCGCCAAATGCCTTTTTACCAATGCGGTAAGCCTCTGTTTCCTCGAGTATTCTTTCGTATACGCGCTTCGGCTCACGGCTTTCGCCCGAGATTACCGAGTGCGAGAAGCTTGCGGACACCTGATAGGAGGCGTCGAATTTCTGATTTATAAGTCCCTCAAGGTAAAGCTCCTCAAACAGTGACGAGCCGCCTCCGAATAAAAGTTCGAGTAATATCGTATGCTCAAGCTCACGGCGGAGAGCGTCGTTTTTACCGCAGGAGAGGTCGGGGTCCTTGACTCCGACGCAGAAGAGAGGGAGGGATATCGGGAAATGCTTTTCGCGGTATTTCTCGCAAACCTCTGCCTTTTCGTTGTATTGACCCTTTTCAACGTAAACCTTTTCTCTTTCGGGAAGAGTGGAATCTATAACCCTTGCAACCTCGTTCTCGTCAACGTCGCCGCAAACGATGAGCATCATATTGCAGGGGTTGTAGAAGGTGTTGTAGCAATCGTAAAGAAGCTCGGGAGTGATTTTACGAATGGTTTCGGGAGTGCCTCCGACGGGTATTCTTACGGGATGGTTTTCGTAAAGGCAAAGGAGCATATTCTCGTAAAGCGCTCTGTGAGGATTGTCCTCGTACATACGAAGCTCCTGCTCAATGATGCCCATCTCCTTTTCAACGGTTTCCTTAGTAAAATAGGGGTCGGACACAAAGCTTATAAGCTCCTCAAGTGATTCGTAGTAATTTTCCGTTGCGGTGAACAGATACGCCGTTACGTCGTTTGAGGTAAAGGCGTTGCAGGAGGCACCCAGCTTTGAAAAGCGGAGAAAGGTATCCTCGCCGTCAGAATTTTCAAAAAGCTTGTGTTCAAGGAAATGAGCAATTCCCTCGGGCACGTCGTGGAAGTCCTTTTCGAGACTCGTCTTGAAGCGGTTGTCAACCGAGCCGTAACGTGTTGCAAAGAGCGCGTAAAGGGTTGCCTGCTTTTTGGGGATAACGATAACGTCAAGCCCCGATTTATGCTTACCGCGGTGGTACTTTTCTGCAAGACGGTCGCTTGTTACCGTGTTGAAATTCATACGTTTTCCCCCTTTCCCGCAAGCAGATATACCGTGTCAAGAGTAATGCTGTTTGCAATTTTTACAATATCCTCACGGGTGATTTTTTCGATACCCTCGGCGTCACGCTCGGGGTCACGCTCTGAGCCCCGTCTCATAAAATACCAGGTGGCAAGGAGCGACGGATTGTCAACTATCTCACGCATACGGTTGGCAAAGCTCTTCTTTGCGTCGCTTATTTCAACGTCGGTCAGGTCACCGTTTTTAATCTTGTCAAGCTGCTCAAAAAACGCCTTCTCGCAAATCTCGGCGTTACTCGGGTCAATACCTGCATACGCCATAAGAATGCCCTTGTTTGAGTCCATCGAGGAATGACAGGTATAGCAGAGAGACATTTTCTCACGAAGATTCATAAACATCTTGCCAGTAACGTCTCCGCCGAGCACCATATTGAAAAGCACTGCGTCAAGGTAATTGTCAGAGGAATAGGTTATTCCCGTGCGGGAGCCTATCCACAAATGACCCTGAGCAATATCCATAGTCTCGTTTACGCGCTTTACGTCACGGGGAGAGTATTCAACGGTTGTTGCAGGATATTCTCCGCCCTTACCTAAAATATCCTTGAATATTTCGGTAACCTCCTCGGCGGGCTTTTCACCAACGTAGTAAATATCGCAGGGGGACGACATAATCACGTTTTTGTAAAATT
Organism: Clostridia bacterium; assembly: GCA_017439965.1. GTDB lineage: Bacteria > Bacillota > Clostridia > Oscillospirales > SIG627 > RGIG6353. Next base: position 17,439 of record JAFSID010000016.1, read on the forward strand.
CGTATATTTCAACGGGAGATGCGTTTTTAACCGTCTCCACGTCACCCTCACCGTTTACAGAAAATGGCTCGCCCTCGCACATCGCAGAGATGAAGCGACGGCGTGAATATGCCGCCTTGTTGTTTATCTGTGCGTTGATGGAGTCGATGAGATTCTGCTTTTCGCCGTCAACGTATTCGGGTATAAATCCTCCGTCACACGTCAGTGGACGGAGCATCAGGTCGGTGAGTATTTCAACTCCTCTGTCGAATATTTTTTCTCCCGCAAGCGCATAGCGGTCCTTGAGGGTTACAAGATTGAAGGAGAAAATCTCACGCTCTCCGCACTTGAAGGCGCCTGCTCCGACGGTGGTTGAATAGTTGTCGTCAAGAGCCTGAGAAAGCTCCTTCATGGAAGGGAAGCTCTCGCTGCCTCTCTGTAATACTCTTGCGGTAAGAGAGGAGTAGGAGGCATTCTCAACCGTCAAGGGAAGAGAGAAAAATAAGCTCAGGTATTCCGTTTTGTATTTATCGTCGTATATCGTGTGAAGGCTTCTGCCGTCACACAGCTTTACCGTAGTAAGTTTACTTTTTTTCATTTGACGCTCCTGAATGTATATAGATAATTTATTATACATTATTTTGCCGATTTTATCAATATATAATACGAAAAAAATGATGAAATCCTCAAACGAGGTCAAAAAAGGGGCTGTAAAAAAACTTGGTTAGAGTTTTTTTACAGCCTCTTTTCAGGAGATAGGAAAAAATGCTCCAGAATGGACAAACCGAAGCCCGTCAGCGTACGAGTGTACGGTAGTGGCGAGGTTTGTTCAGAGCCAAA
>JAFSID010000017.1 GCA_017439965.1 Clostridia bacterium
TTGCGACAGCCTTACAAGCGTGACCATCCCCGACAGTGTCACAAGCATAGGCTATGATGCTTTCTATAATTGCACCAGCCTTACAAGTGTGACCATCGGAAACAGTGTTACAAGCATTGGCGATTTTGCTTTCTATGAATGCACCCGCCTTACAAGTGTGACCATTCCCGACAGTGTCACAAGCATAGGCAATTATGCTTTCTATTCTTGCACCAGCCTTACAAGTGTGACCATCGGAAACAGTGTCACAAGCATAGGCTCTAGGGCTTTCTCTAATTGCACCAGCCTTACAAGTGTAACCATCCCCGACAGTGTTACAAGCATAGGCAATTATGCTTTCTATTCTTGCACCAGCCTTACAAGTGTGACCATCGGAAACAGTGTCACAAGCATAGGCTATGATGCATTTTATAATACAGCATATTATAAGAATTCAAGTAATTGGAAAAACAGTATTTTGTATATTGGGAACCATTTAATAGAAGCCAAGACCTCCATCAGCGGTTCACATACGGTTAAGGATGGAACAAAAACCATTTGTTCGGAGGCTTTCTATAATTGTAAAAATCTTACGAGTCTTGTTATTCCCGAGAGTGTGATTAGTATAGGTGGCGACGCCTTTGAGGGATGTACGGGAATTACGGGAATATGGGTTGACGAGCGTAATGCGAGTTATGTAAGCGATGAAAACGGTGTACTTTATGATAAGGGTATGACTACGCTCATATGCTTCCCGATAAATGGTGCCATTGAATCCTTTGTTATACCTAATGGTGTGAAAAGTATAGGCGATAAGATATTCTATAATTGCACCAGCCTTATAAGCGTTACCATCCCTGACAGCGTAACTATCATTGATTCTAATGCTTTTTATGGTTGTACCGCTCTTACAAGCATAACAATTCCAAACAGTATCACAAGCATTTGGAGTGATGCATTTAGAAATTGCACTAAGTTAAAAGCAGTATATATTAACAGTCTTGAAGCTTGGATGAACATTAACTTCATAAACGAGCATTCAAACCCTTTGTGTAATGGAGCAAAGCTTTATTTGAATGGTAAGGTTGTAAAAGCACTTACTATCCCTGAAGGCATAGAAACAATAAAGAAGTATACTTTTTATAAATGCTACAGTCTTACAAGTATCAGTATTCCCGATAGCGTAACGTCCATCGAAGAATCTGCATTCCGTGGCTGTAAGTCGCTTACAACAATTGGTTTTTCGGATTCAATAACCTTGATTGGTAGAGATGTTTTTAATAATTGTGTCGCTCTTACGAGTGTAAATCTTCCTTGCGGACTGACAAGTATTAGTGATTACACATTCTACAATTGCACAAGTCTTACAAGTCTGACAGTCCCCGATAGTGTAACGAGGATAGGTAATAATGCTTTTTATGGTTGTGAAAGTCTTGCAAATATTAACATCCCGGAAGGTGTAACAAGCATCGGAAATTATGCTTTCTTTAGTTGCACAAGTCTCACAAGTATTGACATTCCAGCAAGCGTTACAAGTATATACAATTCAACCTTCGATGGTTGTTATAATCTTAAAAGTGTGTATATAACGAATATTGCTGCATGGTGTAGTTTTGATTTTGACTATGTGTCTTCGAACCCGTTATATTATGCTAAGAATTTGTATTTAAACGGAGAGCTTGTAACAGAACTTGTTATTCCCGACAGTGTCACAAGCATAGGCGATTATGCTTTCTATTCTTGTACCTGCCTTACAAGTGTGACCATCCCCGACAGTGTCACAAGCATTGGCGATTCTGCTTTCGAACGTTGCGACAGCCTTACAAGCGTGACCATCCCCGACAGTGTCACAAGTATTGGCGATTCTGCTTTCGAACGTTGCGACAGCCTTACAAGTGTAACCATCGGAAACAGTGTTACAAGCATTGGCGATTTTGCTTTCCAAAATTGCACCAGCCTTACAAGTGTAACCATCCCCGACAGTGTTACAAGCATTGGCAATTATGCTTTCTATGAATGCACCAGTCTTACAAGTGTAACCATCCCCGACAGTGTCACAAGCATAGGAACCCGTGCATTCGGATATTATTATAACAGTGGTTATAAGCTTATCGACAGTTTTGTGATTAATGGTGTCAAAGGCTCTGTTGCAGAAACCTATGCAAATAATAACAGCATTGCGTTTAATGCAATTACTACTATAATTGCAGAGGGAGCTATCGGTTCAATAAATTGGGTTATAAGCTCCGACGGAACACTTACCGTTTCGGGCAACGGTATTATTCCCGACTACACAAGAACTGCAACAGCTCCTTGGACGTCTTATGCAAATCAGATAAATAAGGTTGTTGTTGAAAACGGAATTACAAGCATTGGTAGCTATGCATTCTACAATCTCACAAAGGTAACAAGCATTACTATGGCTGATAGTGTAAGCTATCTTGGTGTTCAGTTCATTCGTGGAACAGCGATTACTGAAATCAATGTTAACGCACAGACGGTTGCAAAAAATGCATTCGGACGTGCGGATAATCTTAAGGTTATCAGCTTTACAGAGAATTTCAAGAATGCACTCGGTAACATCTTCTATCAGGAGACGGTTACAATCAAAGCACCCGAAAGCTCATTTGCACACAAGTATGCAGAGGCGTTCAACGATAAGTTCAATACCACCGCAAGAGTTACCTTTGAATCAAACGGTACAACCGCAAAATCTCCCGTAGCACGCTTTGGCTCAATGGGTGATAACGTATTCTATGCAATGTACGAAAACTCCAAGGGTAATTGGAAAATGGTAGTAAGCGGTTCGGGTGTTATGAAGAACTTCCCCTACATTTCTCCCAAGAACATAGGACTCGGATACACCCTCTGTCCTACCTACTACATGGTAGAGGAGGGAGTTGAAACCAAGGTGTATGCCATTGAAGTGCTTGACGGTGTTACCACCATTGGTAACTGTTCATTCTACAAGCTTACAAAGGCTACCTCGGTAACCCTTCCCGATAGCATAACCTCCATTGGACAGCGTGCCTTCTGGGTATGCTCAAGGCTTACAAGCATCACGATACCCGAGGGAGTAACCAATCTCGGTCGAGCGGCATTCAACGGATGCAAGGCACTCACAAGCATCAACATTCCCGATTCGGTGGAGACCTTCGAAGATGAGCTTTTCATTAAGTGTACTCTTGAAGGACTTACTGTTACAACAACCAACCAAGCCGCTATCGATTATATCAATTCACTTTATGCCGAAATCACAATAGTCAATAATTAATCATAGTTGAAATCCGCCTCACAGCAAGGCGGATTTCTCTTTTTTTGTTATATTGTTTCGGTTAAGTCTTTTTATAGACTTAATAAAAAATAAGCGCAGTCTATATAAAGACTTGATGAAAAAGTAAGCACGGGCGAGTACTACGATTAATTGCCGGAGATTACTTTTTTATACAAATTTCATGTAAACTCTTTACAATTAGTTCAATGGATGATAAAATATAAAAAAACAGATAAAATTTTGGAGGAATTATGGATATCAATAAATTTATTTCGGAGAATACCGAAAGTATGTATAAAACACTTTACGAGCTTTGTCACATTCCCGCACCCTCTCATCACGAGGAGAAGCGTGCCGAGTATTGCAAGGCTTGGCTTGAGAATATAGGTGCTGAGGGCGTGTATATCGACAAGGCACTCAACGTCGTTTTGCCGATGAATTGCGATGGTAAGGATGAAATAACGGTTGTCGAGGCTCATCTTGATACCGTATTTCCCGATACCGAGCCTATGCCGTACAGCGAGGCTGACGGAAAGGTATTCTGCCCCGGTGTAAAGGACGATACCGCAAGCGTCGTCGTGCTTATGCACCTTGCAAAATTTTTGATTGAAAACCGAATTGAGTCGGAAAAGGGCTTGCTTCTCGTTTGTAATTCCTGCGAGGAGGGTCTTGGAAACCTCAAGGGCACCCGACAGATTTTTGAGGATTACAAGGGGAGAATTGCCAACTTCCTGACCTTTGATGCAACTCCCGAGAGCATTTGCAATAAGAGTGTCGGCTCTCATCGTTACGAGGTTGAGGTTACCACCTGCGGTGGTCACTCCTTCGGCAATTTCGGAAACCCCAACGCAATACATAAGCTTTCGCAGATTGTAAACGATATATATTCGATTGAAGTTCCCGTGAAGGAGGGCACTAAAACCACCTATAACGTAGGAGGTATTTCGGGAGGTACGTCGGTTAATACCATCGCACAGAGTGCTAAAATGCTTTGCGAGTACCGTTCCGATGATAAGGACAGCCTTGCGTATATGAAGACTGAATTTGAAAGAATTTTTGACAAGGCAAGAGTCGACGGCACGGGAGTTCAGGTAACTCTTTTGGGAGAAAGACCTTGTATGGATATTGATGCGGATAAGCTTGAAGCGTTTTATAACAAGATAGCTCCCGAAATCGAAGCTGTTATAGGAAATAAGGTGTCCGCACATTCAGGCTCGACAGACTGTAACATTCCTCTCGCACTTGGAGTTCCCGCTCTTGCAGTAGGCGTTTGCCGAGGTGTAGGAGTTCACACCCGTGAGGAGTATCTTATTAAGGATTCGGTCATCGAGGGACTTGAGATAGCAATCAAAACCACCGCCACAGCAAACGGCTTAAAGCTTTAAGGGGGATAATTATGAAATTTACCGCAGTTGGAGATATGATAATCCAAAAGAGAGTTTTTGAGGATTATCTTGGATTTGATGAGCTTGCACCATTTATAAAGGAGGGTGACGCACGCTTCTTCAATCTTGAGACTACCCTGAATTACGAGGGGCAGGCAAGCGTTTCTCAGTTCAGCGGAGGCACTTATCTTCGTTGTGACCCGAGAATTTTAGAGGATATCAAGCCCTTTGGCTTCAATATGACCTCCTTTAACAACAATCACGCTCTCGACTATTTTTACGACGGTCTTGAAAGCACTCTCGTCGAGGTGCAGAACAGCGGACTCGTTCACGCAGGCGTTGGCAGAAATCTTGCAGAGGCTTCCGCACCGAGATATCTTGAAACGCCTAACGGTCGCGTTGCACTCATTGCCGTTAACACTACCTTTAGTGCTCCCATGATGGCAGGTGAGCAGTCGCCTCGCGTAAAGGGCAGACCCGGTATCAACGGAATCCGTGTGTCAACCTACGTTGAGCTTCCCCGTGAGGAGCTTGAGTACGTTAAAAAGCTTGCCGACGAGGTGGGCATCAATAACTCCAAGAATATTATTCGCCGTGAGGGCTATTACGATTACCTCCCCGATGACGAGGCTGAATTTGGTGACCTCGTGTTCAAGCTCGGTGAGAAAAAGGCGTATAAGATGAAGGCTAACGCCGAGGATGTTGCCCGTGTTGAAAAGGCGATATACGAGGCTCAGCTTCAGGCGGATTATATAATTATTTCCATTCATTCTCATCAGATTGACGGAGACGCGAAGGAGCAGCCTGCGAAATTCTACGAGGAGCTTTGCCGTCACTTTATTGACAAGGGCGCACACGCCGTCGTAGGTCACGGTCCTCATCTTTTAAGACCCGTTGAGATTTATAACGGACGTCCCATTTTCTATTCGCTCGGTGACTTTATCGTTCAGCTTTACAACGTCGAATTTGCTCCCGAGGATTTCTTCAGAAAGCACGGTCTTGATTCCTCCTACACGGTGCACGACCTTCTCAAGAAGCGTTCGAGAGGCTTCACCGTCGGACTTATGGAGGACTCCCGTATGTTCCGTTCTGTAATTCCTCAGTGGGAAACCGATGAAAACGGCAACCTTACAAGCCTTAAATTTATGCCCGTTGAAATGAGTATGAAGGGCAATAAATCCGAAAACGGCTTGCCCCGTCGCTCCTATAACCCCGAAATTTTTGAGTATTTCAAAAATATGTGTGAGCCATACGGCACTCGCCTTGAGCTTGATGCGGACGGCATTATTCATTGTATTCTTTAAAAAATCGGCTTTGCTCAATTTATTTAAACTAAATTGGGCAAAGCCTTCTTTTTTTTACATTTCTTTTGTCCTCTATGGTTTAGAATGTATGCATAAACCGAAAAACAAGGAATAGAATTTAACAAAAACAAATGGAGGATGAAATGATTAACAACCGATACGTTCCCGAGGGAACATTGATAAATACTGCGGAAAACCTTGAGGCGCTCTCAAGCGTCAATTCGCTTGAACGGGCAATGCTTGACGGAAGGATTCTTGAGGGAAGAGTGGTGCTTTGCACGAGTGAGAACACTCTTTTCGTAGACCTTATCTGTTGCCGTGGCTACATAACGAGGGAGGAGGCAGGCTGGACTGAGGACGGAAGTCTTCTCCGTGATATTGCCATAATAACGAGGGTAGGAAAGGCGGTAGCCTTTAAAATTACAGGCTTTGAGACGGATGCTGACGGTAAGCCTCTTGCAGTGCTTTCCCGTCGTCTTGCGCAGGAGGAGTGTGTGAGAGAGTTTCACAATCTTCTTGAGAAGGGGGATATCATCGACGCGCGTATAACCCACTTTGAGCCATTCGGTGCCTTTTGTGATATCGGTTGCGGTATAGTTTCCCTTCTTTCGATAGATTCCATTTCTGTTTCAAGAATATCTCATCCCGAGGACCGCTTTTCACTCGGTCAGCGTATAAAGGCGGTCGTAAAGGGACGCGACGAAAGACTTGAGGTAAAGAACAATATTTCCCGTGGCAGAATTGCCCTAAGCCACAAGGAGCTTCTCGGCACCTGGAGTGAAAATGCCGAGCTTTTTGAGATAGGGCAGACGGTTGCAGGAATTGTAAGAAGTATTGAAAGCTACGGAATTTTCATTGAGCTTGCGCCAAACCTTGCAGGTCTTGCCGAATGGAAGGCAGGCGTGCAGGTCGGACAGACCGCATCCGTCTATATCAAGAATATTCTTCCACAGAAGAAAAAGGTTAAGCTTGTGCTTGTGGATACCTATACCGCCGAAAAGCGTACCACTCCCGTAAAGTACTATATTGAAGAGGGTAACGTTGCCGATTGGACGTATTAAAAAATGCTTCCGACACATAATGCGTGTCGGAAGTATTTTTTGTTTGACAAAATTCGTATAGTTTAGTATAATGATAGTAATAACAATGGAGGTTATTGCTATGGCAGATTTTATTGACAAAACAAAGGATTTTGCGACGGGAGCCTTTAATACCGCAAAGCTTCACGCAAAGATAATTGCCGAGGAAACGAAGATTCGTGAGCTTTACTATAAGCTCGGACGTGAATATTATTACGATTTGGAAAACGACGTTGACGATATCTCGGGACTTGAGGTGCTTTGCGAGGATATCAAGCAACGCCTTGCTAAGATTGCCACAATGAAAAAGAAGCTTGAGTCTTGTGAGCATCTTAAGACGTGCGCTTCTTGCGGTGCCGTAAATCCCGATAAAAATCAGTTCTGCGGTAAATGCGGAGGAAGGCTTTAATTTTCAGGGCAAGAGCGGAGGTTCTTGCCCATTTTTTAGGGTGATAAAATGGATATCTGGAATAAGCTTTACAATTCTGCTCTTGCCGTACAGAATGGCAGACGGATTTCAGAATACGTTGAGGCAGGAGGCGTTGCCGCTGCAATCGAATCTGCCTCGGGCAAAATTTATACGGGCGTTTGCGTTGATACCTGCTCGACTCTCGGTATATGTGCCGAGAGAAATGCAATTTTCAATATGCTTACCTGCGGTGAGGATGAGATAAGGAGAGTGCTTGCCATTATGCCGAACGGAAAAACGGGTGCGCCCTGCGGTGCCTGTCGGGAGCTTATGGTACAGCTTATGCCAAAAAATATAAGGATATTGAGATAATGCTTGATTATGATACGGGAAGGGTAATAGCTCTTGGAGAGCTTACTCCTGAATGGTGGATAAAATGACGTTGAGGGTCGCTTTGTTGCAGATTGCTCCTACGGGAAGCCTTGAAGGAAATCTCGAAAAGGGCGTTTTATGTTGCCGTATGGCAAAGGAAATGGGTGCGGATATTATACTGTTTCCCGAAATGTTTTCAAACGGCTATAATATTTATAACCGTCCCGTTGAGGAGTGGCAGAGCGAGGCGATTGAGCCGGATTCGGAGTTTGTCGAGTGCTTTGGAAGGCTTTCCCGTGAGCTTGACGTCGCCATCGGCATTACGCTTCTTGAAAAATACGAGCCTGCGCCGAGAAATACCCTCGTGCTTTTTGACCGTCACGGAAGCCGTGTTATGACCTACGCTAAGGTGCATACCTGCGATTTTGACACAGAGCGCAATCTGACGGCAGGTGAGGATTTTTATACGGTCGAGCTTGATACACGGGTAGGAAGTGTTAAGGTCGGCGCTATGATTTGCTACGACCGTGAGTTCCCCGAGAGTGCAAGAATACTTATGCTTCAGGGTGCGGAGGTCATTCTTGTGCCCAACGCTTGCCCGATGGAGATAAACCGTCTGTCTCAGCTCAGAGGCAGAGCCTATGAAAATATGACGGCAATTTTCACCTGCAATTATCCCGATACCGTGCCCGATTGCAACGGACATTCGTCCGCCTTTGACGGCGTTGTCTATCTCCCCGAGCTTGAGGGCTCGCGTGATACCTGTATTCTTGAGGCTGACGGAGGAGAGGGTGTATTTTTAGCGGAGCTTGACCTTGAAACGCTTCGTGAGTACAGAAGAAACGAGGTACACGGTAACGCTTACCGCCGTGTAGATAAGTATAAATTGTTGCTTGACAATACGGTCAACGAGCCGTTTGTCAGGGAGAGGAGAAAATGATGACCGAGCTTGAAACACTTCAAAGAGCAAAAATGTATATTGATAAGCTTGCAAACGGAATTAATCCGCTTGACGATAATCCGATTGCCGAGAATGACGTTGTAAACAACGTGCGTCTGTCCCGTTGCTTTTTCTACGTGTCCGATATTTTGCGTCAGGTTATCGAGAATAACGGAATCGGTGCAAGGCCTGTATATAAGCAAAGTTTTTCCGTGTCTCACGAGGCTCTTGAACGCTTTCCTTTTTTGGATGTTATGACCGTAACACAGATATCTGACGGCTTAAATTCTCTTATCAATACCGAAGAGATGAGAAAAATTTCTTATAGACCTATCACCGATTGGCTTATTGCAACGGGCTTCCTTGAGGTGACGGCTGAGCCTAACGGCAAAAAAACTAAAAGACCAACCCCACAAGGTGAAGAAATAGGGATTTATCTCGAAAAGCGAATCGGAGCAGGTGGCGAGGAATATCAGTCGGTCAGGTATAATCGCCAGGCTCAACAGTTTATTATCGATAATATTGACGCAATAATCAATATGAAACGGTAAGTAATGAGAAGGAGATAATTATGAGAAAAAGCCTTGGCGCAAAGCCTGTTTTGTATCCTATGCCCGTGCTTATCGTGGGCACCTATAATGCCGACGGCACGGCTAACGCTATGAACGCCGCGTGGGGAGGCATTTCCGAGGAAAAGGAAATTTCAATTTGCATTGACAGCGGTCACAGGACTGCGGAAAATCTTACGGTGGGCGGTGGCTTTACCGTCAGCGTTGCAACAGTGGATACGCTTGTTGCCTGCGATTTCGTGGGAATTGCCTCGGGAAATTCCATTCCCGATAAGATAAACCGTACGGGCTGGCATTTCGTTAAGAGCGAGTCTGTCAACGCTCCCTTTTTTGAGGAGCTTCCGCTTACTCTTGAGTGTCGAGTCATATCTTACGACGAGGATACCTGCCGTCTTGTAGGTGAAATCGTTAACGTCTCAGCGGATGAGCGTGTGCTTGACGGTAACGGTCTTATCGACGTTGATAAGCTTGCGCCAATCACCTATGACCCCGTACATCATACCTACCGTAAAATAGGTGAAATCGTCGGTCACGCATTTTCTGACGGAAAGGCTTTAAAATAGCTTTACCAAAATTTGACAAAATTTGTTGACAAAGGTCGTTTTGTGTGATAGAATTTAGTCAAAGGAGGGGAGAATATGAAGGCAAAGGGTGATATCCGAGCAATTGACGAGCTTGGCAGAATAGTTGTTCCCAAGACTTTTCGCAGAATACTCGGCATTGAAGCAGGCGATATGCTTGAAATGAACTTGAACGACGACGGAGAAATCGTCATCACAAAAGCCACTCCTTCCTGCGTCTTTTGTGGCGGTACCGTAGAGCTCCGTGAGCTTGAAAAAAAGCATATTTGCTCAAAATGTGTAAAAAAGCTATCCGAATAATTTAAACGTGAAAAGGACAGAGAGCGCTAAGCTCTCTGTCCTCTTTAATTGTCGTAATAAACAATTCTGCCACCCAATTCCTCAAACGCTTGCTTAAAGTGTTTTTTGCTCATTGAAACACCCGAGCCTGTGTTCGGGTCGTTGTAAAATATATTGTGACCGTCAAAGCCGTATATTACAACTGCGTGTTCGTATGAGGGCCATCTTACAGCCTCTCCCGTTTCATAATCGAGCCATTCACGTCTATAAGCAATTCCGTTATCCAAATTCGTCGTATACCATGCAATAACGGGATTTCCGTCGGATATAAGTCCTTCGATATCGTCAAAATCGGCGTTTGTTTTTGTTTTTGCACCGCTTTTGTACTTTTCTGCGACATCTCTTATCGGCCCGTTGAATACTCCGTAGGAGCTGGGGTCTTCAGGGCTACCCACAAATTCCTTTTCGGGATTCGCACCGTATGTGACTCCGTTTTCTTGGTAGGGCAACGGCCCTTTTTTGAGGCTTTCGACTATTTGCTCCATGGTCACGTCTACGCCGTAGTATTTTAAAAGCATATAAAGTGAGGCGGATTCACAGCCTGTCGGATAATTCGGGTGCTGATCGTATTCGGGTACGACCAGCATTATCGCTTCATTTGGCTGAAGCAGGTAAATTGCCGTAAGCGTCAATATAGCCAACACCGTTAAGATTATTAATGCTTTTTTCATATCAAAATACTTCTCCGTTAATTGTAGCGCTTATTCTTTGTTGAAAAAGCCTATGACGGTTACCGCAAGTCCTACTATGAAGGTTGCAAGCGTTATGCCCTCGGGACCGCCCTTTTCAACGTTGATGATGCATATGCCCATAAGAAAAAGACTCGCCAGAATTATCGTAATTCCTGCTAAAATTATCTTTATTCCCTTCATAAATGCCTCCTTCAAAGAGTGTATTCAAACAGTAAAAAGTCGGTAAGTCCCGTGTTTTCGTAGAACATCTGTACGGTGTCAACGTACTTGAAGCCGAGCTTTCTGTAAAGACGCTCTGCGGGATAATTACCGCTTAAAACGTCAAGCCTTATTGCCTTTGCCTTGGCGCTTTTTCCAAGCTCGATTGCCTTTTGTACCATTTTCGTTGCAATGCCCTTGCCCGAGTGGTCGGGATGAGAGGTGAGTGCGTGTATGACGAGAAGCTCGTTTGAGCCAAGCTCGGTTTCCCACTTGACGTCCTTGTAGCCGTCGTTAAATTCACTGTTTACCTATCATCGCAGAGACTGTCTTGCCGTCTATCTCTCCGAGATACAATTCACCATTTTCAACGGCACCCTTCAGCAATTCCCGAGACGGATAAACGTCCTTTATCCAGCCTAAATTGTATTCTGCGCCCTGAAGCGCGTCTATCACCGAATGATAGAAGCCTACAACCTGCTCAAATTCTTCTGCTTTTGCTTTTCTTATATTTAATCGGCTCATTTGTCCACCTGTTTTTGTATATTTTTTTCTCTTCGTTCAGCTCATCTGATATGGTCCACGGATCTGTAAATTCAACCGAGGAAAAGAATTCTACAAGTGACATTTCAAGTCCGTCGCATATTTTAGCTATTGTGTCAATTCCCGGATTGGCACTTTGAGCGTAAAGTATGTTTTTGAGCGTGCTTGCAGGAATGCCGGAATATGTCGCTAATCGGTGAATGGGAAGGTTCTTTTCCTTGAGTAGTTGTTTGATTCTGTATCTTACAAGTAAAGTGACGTCCATTTTTGTTCTCCTTCAGCGATGTGTAAATTTGATGCGCAATCATCATTGAAAACGTGAGTGCTATAATTAATTATATATTATTTTTTCTTAAAAATCAATAGTATTATGGACTATATATAGTCCACGCGAGAGTATTAAGCCGAATAAAAACAGATATGGACTATATATAGTCCACGCGAGAGTATTGAGCCGAATAAAAACAGATATGGACTATATATAGTCCACGCGAGAGTATTGAGCTGATTAAAAACAGATATGGACTATATATAGTCCACGCAAGAGTATTGAGCTGATTAAAAATAAATATGGACTATATATAGTCCACGCGAGAGTGTTGAGCTGATTAAAAATAAATATGGACTATATATAGTCCACGCGAGGATATTGAGCCTAATAAAAACAGATATGGACTATATATAGTCCATATGGGAGTATAAAATCAAAAGCCAATATCAAGCATTGACCTAAAGAGGTGTTTATGATATAATAAAGAAAAAAGTAAAACGATATATTTTCCATTAATAAGGCAAGTGAATACGACAAGCTATAAAAGACCTATTGCTATTCAGCGAATAGCGTTAGTGTAAATACTCTGATGAAACGGGCTTTTGTCAACCAATTGTAATTGTCGGAGGAGTTTGGAGATGAACAAATGAAGAAAGCCATTATAATCGGAGAGCCGGGAGTTGATATAAAGGGCTTTGCTGAAGCAATCAGCGTTAATTTCGATTTGCCGTTATATTACCTTCATAACGTGTATAAAATTGATGAGAAGGATTTAGAAAAGGGATTTTGCTTTTCTGACAGAGTGTCGGAAACGGCAAAAAGAGATGAGTGGATTATTTGCTCATCCTATGACGTCGATTATTTGGAAATCATTTGCAGCGAATGTGATACGATATTCCTTTTTGATTATCCCAAGGAGACTTGCCGAAATCTTATCGGTGATTTGGATGATATTAGTTGGTACGCCTTCGTTAGATTTTTTCGGGATTATAAGCCTGAAATTTTTAAAAAACTCGAAAAGTATACCGATAAAAGCTTTATTACCTTTAAAACCGAAGAAGAAAAGAATTACTATATTGATAAAATTATAAGGAAGAATTGATTATGCTTGAAAAGATTAAAGGAAACCTTGGCTTTGGCTGTATGCGACTTCCGATGGCTGACGGAGAGGTTGACAAGGCAGAGTTTTGCCGTATGATTGATGCATTTATTGAGTCAGGCTTTAACTATTTTGACACCGCTCACGGATACATTGAGGGCAAGAGCGAAAGGGCGCTTCGTGAGTGCCTTGTGGATAGATACGACCGAGAGGCTTACGTGCTTGCTGACAAGCTTTCCTACTGGTGCTTTGAAAGCGAGGAGGATATTCTGCCCTTCTTTGAAAAGCAGCTTGAGATATGCGGAGTTGACTATTTCGATTATTATCTCTTCCACTGTCTCAACCGCGAGGGCTATGCCAAGCATTTGAGATGCAACTCCTTTGAGATAATAAAAAAGCTCAAGGAGGAGGGCAAGATAAAGCATATTGCTATGTCATTCCACGATACCGCCGATTTTCTTGATAAAATACTTACCGAACAACCGTATATGGAGGCTGTACAGCTTCAGTTCAATTATCTGGACTACGACGACCCGACGGTGCAGAGTAAGGCTTGCTATGACGTTGCGGTAAAGCACGGTAAGAAGGTCATCGTTATGGAGCCCGTTAAGGGCGGCGCTCTTGCAAATCTTCCCGAGAAGGCGGCGCTTGAGCTGTCGAAATTGGGTGACGGAAGTCAGGCTTCTCACGCAATACGATTTGCTATGAGCTACCCCGAGGTGTTTATGGTGCTTTCGGGAATGGGAAGTATGGATATGATGAGGGATAATATATCAACCTCGAAAAAGCTTAAGCCTCTCACCTCGAAGGATGAAGAGATTTACGCAAGGATCCGTGAGATAATACGCGAGGTAAGGCAGATACCCTGCACGAAATGTAATTACTGTGCAGAGGTCTGTCCGTCAAAAATTCCGATTTCCGAGATTTTTGAGATTTATAACGGCTTTCTCGGTGCGAGCATTTCCAGAGGCGAAGTCAAGGAAAGGCTTTTGCCGTACGCTGAAAAAATCGACAAATGTGTAAAATGCGGAAGGTGTGAGGGCAACTGTCCGCAAAGCATTGAAATAAGAGAGAAGCTCGAAAAAATCAGAAAAATGCTTTGAGCTTGCGATTGATATATAAAAAATAATAAGCTGAGGGCTGTGAAAATTCTTTCACAGCCCATTTTGCTTGGATTATTATTTTTCGACCAGCATCAAGACACCCTCTGCTGAAATGCGATTTTCAGGTACGGCGAGAAGTCCCTCGCTGATACACGCCTCAATCAAGCCGCTGAGCGATTGCACCGAGGCAACACACTCCGAGTACAGCTCATACTCACATATAAGATGCTTTGGAATATGAGACTTCATATATTCAGCAAGCTCATCTGCTATCATCTGCACGATATCCGAGGTATCCTCAATAAGAAGATTCGAGAGGGAGACAAAGCTTTCCTCATCACTTAAATTCGCTATAAGAATTTTAGGCTTGAGCATATTGCCGTCACGCCTGAGATATCCTACCTCGATTGCCTTTGACGCAATTTCCTTTTCGTTTTCGTTCAAGCTGTCAATGGATAGAGGAGTTATTGCACGAAGGGTCAGAAGAAGCGTTTCGTCGGTGGATATATTGTGATCGCAGTGAAAATGCGCATCAAGTCGGACACCGTAAACGTTGCTGATTTTCACCTGCTTGAAGCCTTCAATTGATCTTGAATGTATTCCGTCACAGCCGTAAAAGGCAAAGCTCGGGTGATTGTCTGCGGTATAGGCGTGAGCGACCGTGGAAAACGGGCGGGAGGGGAGCTTTATGCCCGAAAAATGTTTGTCTCGGAGTATTTTGTTGATATCTCCCGTGAGATTCCAGTGCGCCCGACTCAGCATTGTCCACAGAATGAAACGGGTATCGGTCTGCTCGGAAAGAAAAGGGAAGGAGAGTATTTCATCCTTGTGCTTTTCAAGGGAGCGCTTAAGCCTTTTTGTCAGCTCGGGCAGGTGCTTTAGGTATATGTCATTCGCCTCTATGTATTCGTCGGGGTCGGCTATAAGAATGTTGGAAATGTATCTTCCGTCATCAAGCTGCTTTAAGCAGCCGTAGGCTCCGTTCATTCCTGCACACTGTATTTCAAGCTCCTCCTCAACGTAAAGCATCGGTACTCCCAATTCCTCGGAAAGCTCACGAGCTGTTTTGGGCTTGCTTTTGCATAGATAGATAAGGCTTTGTGAAAACGTGCGGTGCTGTGCCGCTTCACTTGGAATGTTGCCGATTGGGTTTCCACAGCCGCAAAAAGCAAGCTTCACAGGCTTTAAAGTAATATCTTTATTCGTCATCGTTTTTACCTCTTTTCTGACATTGTTTCTTGCAGAAAACAAACGCTGCTTTACTGCCGTTTCGCTGACGGAAAGTGATGAGGCGATTTCTCCGATACTTTTTCCGTCAAGATAGTACATTATCATCACCTCACGGTATGCCCGTGACAGAAATGAAATACTGCGGAATATCCGTTTTAGCTGTTCTTTTTCCTCCTCCGCCTCTACAAAGTCTTCGATTTCGTTGTCGGGGGAGGAAATAAGCTCTGCGTTTTCTATCGGAGCAAGCTGTCTTTGTCTGCTTCGCTTTTTTGAAAAATCATCATACACCCGTCTGGCAACCGTCCACACAAATGCGTAAAGACTTTCTACCGTGTCGGTTCTGCTTATTGCCGATATTACTGCAAGTATTATTTCCGAGCATAACTCTTCTGCATCGTGCGAGGTGTTGCAACGGTGATATGAAAAGCTGTATACCTTGTCGAGAAATTCCTGCTCGCCAATCAGCTTCAAGGCTTCGTTTGTTTTCATTTTTTCATTATCCAATCATGATTGTTTCACCTATATAGTCATAAAAGAGGAGCTTTGGTTAGGTGGATTTTAAAAATATGTCAGGAGATAAAAAGACCATCGACGTTTGTCGATGGTCTTGCTCGTTATAAACGAATTTTTTAGTCTTATTCTTCAACGGGAGCTTCTTCAGTGCCCTCTGTTGCAGCTTCGCCTTCAGCAGTCTCGCCTTCAACGGTCTCGCCTTCAGCAGTCTCGCCTTCAGCAGTCTCACCTTCAGCGGTCTCGCCTTCAGCGGTCTCGCCTTCAGCAGTCTCGCCTTCAGCAGTCTCGCCTTCAACGGTCTCGCCTTCAGCAGTCTCGCCTTCAGCGGTCTCGCCTTCAGCAGTCTCGCCTTCAACGGTCTCGCCTTCAACATTCTCGGTTACATCGGTATTGTCACCTGTAACGATTTCAGGTGCGGTAGAGTTGCTTGCAGTCATAATGTAAACGACTATAACAACAATAACGAAAATGATTGCAACGATCATGGTGAGCTTGGAGAGAATGGCGTTAATGCCCTTGGACTTAGACTTTCCGAAGAAGGTCTCAGCACCGCCTGCAATAGCACCGGGGAGACGGTGTGACTTGCCCTGCTGGAACAAAACTGCTACAATAAGGAATATAGACATCACGAGAAGCAGTATTCCAAGAAAAAGTTGCATGTTCAATTACCTCCTTAAAAATTTTGGTACAACAGCAAATTAGTCGCTGATGTAAGGAAGAATTGCGATCTGACGTGCACGCTTGATAGCGGTAGTAAGCTGTCTCTGATGCTTAGCGCAAGTACCTGTGATTCTGCGGGGAAGGATCTTAGATCTTTCGGAAACGCACTTCTTAAGTCTTGCAACATCCTTGTAGTCGATGTGTTCTATCTTGTCTGCGCAAAAAGCACAAACCTTCTTTCTCTTGCGGGGCTTGAAGGATTTCTGCATATCCTTATCCATGAGTAGTTACCTCCTTTAAATTTGATTTTTAGAAGGGTAGGTCATCGTCGGTAGACATTTCCTCGAAGGAAACGTCATCTCTTGCCGCACTGTAAGGCGCGGGCTCGGAGAAGCTGTTACCGCCAAAGCCTGCCTGGTTATTATCGGACTTTTTGTCAACGAACGAAACCTCGTCCGCAACTACCTCGAGGGTATAGCGCTTCTGATTGTTGTTATCGGTCCAAGTGCGTGACTGAAGTGAGCCGCAAACAAGAATGCTCTTGCCCTTGTTAAAATATCTCTTAACAAATTCTGCGGTCTGTCTCCACGCTACTATGTTGATAAAATCAGCGTCCTGAGCGCCCTCGTTTCTCTGAAAACGGCGGGAGACGGCTATACGGAAATTAGTTACAGGAACACCGTTGGGTGTCTGCTTAAGCTCCGGGTCGTCAACCAGATTGCCTATCAGAATGACCTTGTTGAAAGAAGCCATTTTTTACCACTCCTTATTCTTCGACTTTTACGGTAAGGGAACGAAGAATGCCATCGGTAATGTTGAGTACTCTTTCAAGCTCAGCAGGGAACTCGTGAGCACCGGTGTAATGAACCAGTGTGTAGTAGCCCTCGGTAATGTCGTCGATGGGATAAGCAAGCTTTCTCTTGCCCCAGTCGATAACCTCGTCGATTACAGCGTTAGCCTCGATCATAGCCTTGAACTTGCCAAAAAGCTCAGCTGCTGCTTCCTCAGCGAGAGTACCGTCAACAACAATAACTGTCTCGTACTTCGATGTGATCTTTTCCATTGATTTTGCACCTCCTTATGGACTTGTGACCTCAACCTTTGATTGAGGTAAGAAGATATTGCCGTCAAGAGACAGCAATTCATACTGAAAGATTATACAACATATTTTTCCTTTTGTCAAGGATTTTGAAAAAATAATACCTCTTGTTTTTTGAATTGTTGACATTTCTATTTCTTCAATGTATAATGATTGCACTGATTATAATAGGTGGAATGTTATGGATTTCGAAAAGTATACGAGAGTATTTGAAAAGCTTGATACAAGAATAAAGCCCGGTGAAAGTATAAAGCTTGATTTTGATTGGTCCGGAGACAGTCCTGACCGTCTTTTTTTTGCCGGAGAAACTGCGATTTCTTATCTTTGGAAAAGCGAGCCCGATTATCAGCAGCTTTACAGAAGGATAGACGACTGTCTGAGTGTTGAGGAAGCGGAGCTTGACCATTACGCGCTTGATTTTTCCAGCGAGCTTGTGCCGTACAGACGCCTTGCCGCCAAGAAGCTTAACTCTCCTTTATGCCTTTCTTATGCTCCGTACGGCGGGTATGATGATTTGTGGCGTTTCGGTATTCGTGTAAAGGCGGATAATCTTCACGTCAAGGGATTTTTAAGAATAGTGCTTGAGATAAGATACAAGCGCGAGGGTGTAGATACCCATTATGCAATGAACCCCGCCGACAAGACCGTAACACTCGATATTCCCGAGGGAAGCTACGGATGGACTGAGGTTGCGTGTGACGTTGAAATTGAGATGAAAAATATAGCCTCCGTTTATTACATCGTAGAGGGAGAGGAGTATGCGGGACGCGTATTTTTTGAGTCTCCCCGTCTTGAAAGCTGTGACAAGCACAACATCATAAGCGAATTTTGTCCGAGACTCGCGGGACGAGAGCATTTTAATTGGTTAGGTCAGAATCTTTCAAAAATCGAATGGCAAAATCTTAAAATCGAAGTAAACGGCGTTGAGGTTTTTGACGGTGAAGTGTTCGAGAGATGTCATAGAATGTCGGATAAGGAGATACGTCTCCCCGAAAATATTTTAAAAGAGGGTAAAAACACCGTAACCTTTAAAAATAAGACCTCCTTCAGAGAGGCTCCCGCTTATACGCTCGGGGAGGTTGGATTCATCACCGAAAGCCGAAAGAGAGCCTTTGCAGTACCTGAAAACGTAACCCTTGCTAAGCCGTTTGCAATATTCGTTGACGCAAAAAAAGGTGAACGCTTTGAAATAGAGTCGGAGGATATTATCCCCGTTACAGAGCTTGTTGCAGGTCGTGACGGAATTTCGGCATTGTGGCTTTCCTGCAAAAGACTTGGTCGTGATATCCGATTTTTGCTCAACGGAGACGATTACAGTATATCACGATGTGTTTTGCACGGGGATGATGGAGTTATCGCGGGTACGGGTGACGCAGTTTATATAAACGTTAACCGTGAGGATATGACAAACTACCTGAAATGGTATCTTTCGTCAAATATAGGAAAGCTTTTTACGCTTCGTCCGACGTACCGTTGGTGCGGAACGCGTGTCCTTGACGAACGGCTATGGAGGGAGATTGCGGACGTATTGACTGAAGGCGGAATACAATTTGCTCATATGGTAGACGGTCGAGAGCTTCCGGGATGTGATACGAATCCCTCTGTTGAAGCACTTGAATCGGATTGCTTTTTAGGACGTCAGGCACATGAGCTTGACGGACAGTACGCCTATTGGGGAGTAAGAGATTTTACAAATAATCTCTTCGACGAGATGTTTTACGATATGTTTGTAAGGATGTGTGAGCGCCACCCCAATACAACTCCTCACCGATACGTCAAGGAAAGCTTTTATTACGAAAACCGTCGCAGAACGGTATTTATGAGCACCACTCCCGTTGACGATATGAGGATTGCCGCCGAGCGCTTTGTCGAATCTGTCGCAAAAACAAGGGCAAACGCAGTGAGACATACCGGTCCTACCGTCCTGTTTAAGTATTTTTGCAAGGCGGGATATCGAAACGTTGGTGCCGAGCTTATGTATTCTCCCGCCGAGATTTGCTCATCGGCTCTGAGAGGCGTAAGAAAGGTATACGGAAACAAAACCATCGCTCATCATGCTGTGCAGTGGTCCACTTATCCCCACGATACCGAGTCAAGATACCGCCGTTACCGACTTGCTCTATTTCTTTCATATATTCACGAGATAGACGAGATAAATACCGAGGAGGGACTTTGGCGTCTCGAACAGTATTATGCTCCCTTTAACCGTTTCTCAAGGGCGTGCCTTGCTCACAAGAAGGAGCAGCAGGACCTTGAGCGCTTCATTTCAACACATACGAGAACGGGAAGTCATTATACACCGATTGCTTTTTTGAGCGGAAGGTATGACGGTTGGGAGTGCTTTGCTGCCGCTACAAACGTTTGGGGAGCTGAGGGCTTTGGAACACGCTCTCCCGAAAAGGCTTGGGACGTGCTGAAGCTTTTTTATCCGAGAAGCGTGCTTGATAACTTTTATATAATGAATTGTCCCGATAAGTCTCATGGCTTTTATACGGGTACTCCTTACGGACAGGTTGATATATTGCCGATTGAGTCGGATAGCTTTTTTGATTATAAGCTTCTTGTTGCGGTGGGCTATAATAAGGCGGAGGCTGAGGACCTTGACAAGCTTTACTCGTTTGTTGAAAACGGCGGAACGCTCGTCATAGGACTTCCTCAATTCTCGGTTACGACTAACAGACGGGATGCTGTTTCCTGCCGACACGAGTATATATCACATCCTCTTGCACCACGGGTAAACGGATTCCTTGAGGACACCTTGAACGGTGAGCCCGTGAGTGTAGGTAACGTCGAGGGCTTCTCAAAAGTGCGTATTTATACCGATAGCGGTAAAGCGCTTGCCGTTGAGAAAAATATCGGTCTTGGTCGTGTGATACTCATAAATGCGCGCGAATGGGCGGATTCTCCTGCGGTTTGCGATGCCTACAAACGAATTCTTGTTGAGGAAACGGAAGGACGTATTACCGACGAAAGTGTTTGGGCAAGGGGAGACGACAACGTTCAGTTTGCCGTTTACAATAATTTTGACGGCAGTAAAAACGTTTATTTTATTGCAACCGATTGGTATAGCGATAGCCGTGACGGAGAGGGAATGCTTTTGCTCGACGGAAGAAGCTATGCGATACCCGTTCCCTTCGGTACTCTTATTAAGGTTGCCGCAACCGAAACGTGCGCGGTTTATCCCTTGAATGATGAATGTGAGGTTGTTTCGATAAACGATAATGAGGCTATGGTGCAGGGAATCGGCGTTTGTGAATTTGTCGTTATGAAGAACGGAGCGACGAAAAACGTCTGCGTTGATTTTGACAAAGAAGCGCTTGTGAAAATAGGCACATAAAAATAAAAGGGACTGAATTCAGTCCCTTTTATTTTTTTGCTTTATTCAATAATTATTTCTGCCCTGCTTCCGCAATATTTATCCGTATTTGTTTTGATAAACAGTCTCATTTGCTTATGCTTTCTTGTTTTTGGCGGTCTGGACTTTTTTTACATCTCCTACTTATAGGTGTATTTTTATTGCGTTCCATTCACCGACCAGTCTCTCAATATCCCACGATGCATTTGCAGGAGAGGTTGACGGAAGGCATATTGCCGATAGGGTTGGATTGTATTTTTTGAAATACTTGTCCGAGGTTTTGCCGTTGGTGAAGATAGCCTTGATATTGCTCTCTTCAAGAATTGGCGTAAGGTCGTTGGGTACTACGTTTTTAATCGAGCTGTCCGAGCTTCCGATAATATCGCAGGAGGCAATGCTGTCCCATAGAGCTATACCGTTGTCAAGCAGCATACTCTTCTTTTCCTCAATGCTTTGAGGAAGAGGTGTCTCAAGAATGGAGGACAGCACCCTCCAGAAGCGGTTTTGCGGATGCCCGTAAAAGAACATTGCCTCACGGGATTTCTGAGACGGAAAGCTTCCGAGTATCAGTATTTTTGAGCTTTTGTCATATAGTGGCGGTATCGGATGCTTGATCATTTTTTACCTCTTATAAGTCTTTACAAGTACAAAAGCAAACGCGAGCAGTATGAGACAAGAGCCTAATGCTAAAAGCATTGTCTTGCTATTCTCCTGCGATACGGTTGGTGCTTGTGCTTGTGATATATTCTGTCTGTCGGGCATATCGGGTCTTGCCATACCCTCGGGCATTTGACCTCTCTCGGTCATATCAGGTCTCGTCATACCCTCTGGCATTTGACCTCCCTCGGTCATATCGGGTCTTGCCATACCCTCGGGCATTTGACCTCCCTCGGTCATATCAGGTCTTGCCATACCCTCGGGCATTTGACCTCCCTCGGTCATATCGGGTCTTGCCATACCCTCGGGCATTTGACCTCCCTCGGTCATATCAGGTCTCGTCATACCCTCGGGCATTTGACCTCTCTCGGTCATATCAGGTCTCGTCATACCCTCGGGCATCTGATTTCCATCAGGTCTGTTAAAGTCACGGTTGCCCTTGTTACCTCCAAAGCCACCGCCACCCATTCCCATTGAGCCCATATCACCCGAGCTGAGCGACGAGGCGTCAATAAGCCTTGATGGGTCGGCAGACTGTCCCTCTCTCGTTGACGGAATAGTGCCGTCAAGCTGTCCCGAAACGCTTTCAATACGCAGCGAGCAGAAATTCAAAAGAGCTTCAACTCCCTTTTCAAACTGCTCAAGGGTGCAGAATTTTGACGGATCGCGTTCAACGTATGGCGCTATAATATCTCTTGCCGAGGCTATGATTTTCTCAACGTCCACCGTTTCGATAAGCTCGCGGTAGACCTCGTGATAAAGGCTCGTGTATTTCTCGTCTTCAAATATCCACGCAATCATAGGTCTGTCGCTCATATCGCCCGACGTAACGGGAGTGTCAATTGGAGAGTTGACCGAGCCTTGCGCACTTGACGATTGGAAGGAGCCGAAGGCAAGATTGTAATCCCACGGAATCATAGACAAAACGCCGTCGTCCTCGTGGAGATAATAGTTGTGTATTATCGATCCCGTATAGCTGTCGCCGTTAACCACGAAATCGTGTACGGCAAAATAGCGTATAACCGCCTCAATATCCACGACCTCCTCAATTCTTTCACCCTCCGAGAGTGCCTTGAGCGAGGCGATAAGCCTTGAAGAATCGGTATCGGTTATATCGGTCTTTGCATTATCAAAAATGTTGGAATAGCTTTCGGGATTATCGTCGATATACTTGAGCTTGACGTCATCCGAGCCCATTCCTCCGCCACCGCCGAAGCCTCCTCGGTTACCCTTCATTTGCGACGGATTGAAATCCTCGGGCATCTGTGACGGGTCAAAGCCCTTGAAGCCGTCATTACCGTCAACGGTTTCCCCCATAACGTTATTCATATCGAAGTCACGTCCGTTGCCACGACCTCCGCCCATTGCGGTGCTGTCGGGCTTGTAAAGCTCTCCTCGGCTGTTGTAGTTACGCTCAAGAAAGGCGTCCTCAATTCCCTCAACTGCAAGATAAAGTCCCCAATCCTCTCCGTTGACCGTGATGTAAACGAAGCTGCAAAGGGGAGAGGCAACCCCCATTTCATTCATAAGACGGTAGACAAGGTAATCCTTCATCATAGTGTTGTCCTGAATGAGATTGTTCAGGCTTAATTTGTCAAGCCCGTAATAGCTTTTCGTGGAATCGTAGTGGTCAAACTCCACCTTGAAGCTGTATCGGTTACTGTCCATAGACCTCACGCTTGAAAGGGAGGTGTTACCCTTTGCGCGTATTCCGACGTTTTTATAGCTTTCACCGTCAATTACGACGGCAGCCTCGGTGTATTCCTCGTTTTCGCAGGTCTCGATAAAGGAGTCCCAATTGCTTGAAACGATGTCTATCGTATGCACTCTTTCGGTGTCGAAAAGGCGTTTTTCATAGCCCATCGTTTTTCCTGCGCTGACAAGCCCAAGTCTGTCACCGAGCATAAACGCAACGGTGACAATGACCGTTACGGCAATAATACACCAGGCAATGATATTAAAATAACGGCTTTTTGACATATCAGCTCATATAGTCGCCGTTGTAGGAAACGAGCACTGCACGGGTAACGCCGTTTATTGAGGAAAGGGCGTTTATAAAATCGGTGTTGTCATCCTTAAGACGAATCTCAAGATTTAATTCGATAAGACCGCTCTGTACGCTCTTGCTCTTGGTAACAGCCTTGACGGTGTTGGCACGGAGACATTCAACGGCAGATTTCTCGGCTTCACCGTTTTCGCAGGTGATAACGGCTATGTAGGGATGAGTGTGGGATTTTCTGTTTACAAAGATAAGAAGCACGATACCGATAACCACGCTTCCGATTACCGCAAGAGGTATCATACCTGCCGCAAGCACGATTCCCGCGCCTATCGACCAGAAAAGAAAGGCAATGTCAAGCGGCTCCTTAATGGCTGTGCGGAAGCGGACGATTGAAAGCGCACCGACCATACCGAGTGAGAGCACTACGTTTGAGGTCACGGCAAGAATTACGGTCGCGGTTATCATCGTGAGGGCAATAAGCGTCGTGCCGAAGCTTGACGAGTACATAACGCCCGAGTAGGTCTTTTTGTAAACAAGGAAGATGAAAACGCCGATGCCGAAGGCGAGAATGAGGGTCAACACCATATCGAAAACGCTTATGCTGGTGACGTTTTCCAAAAAGCTTGATTTGAAAATATCGTTGAAATTCATTTTTAAAACTCCTTTTTAATCGTACATTCTACTGCTTGCATATTTTGAGAAGGCTCCCGACCTGCGTGAATCGAGCTGAACGACGTCACGGATGATATCGGGAAGAAATTCATCCCACTTGACCTCCATTATGATAGGGGAGGGAGATATAGGCACCGTCGGACAGTCGGGGCTTAAAAAATCCGTTCCGCCGAGTCCCGTTCTGATGCCGTAATCAAGGGTCACCCGCACGTTGCCTGCGCTGAATACGAACGGCTCGCGCGTGTAATCAACTATCGTGCGCGGTCGGAGACCTTCACCCTTCAGCCTTGAATAGAAGACAAGGATGATTCCGTCCTCGCTTTTTGCCATCCAGTCAATATCTCCGCTCACGATTTTTTCGGCTTGCTCACGCGTGAGTCTTGTACTCTGCTTGTTGCCAAGCGAATTGTCCTTGAGCTTTCTTTCCAGCTTTATTACCGAGGTGTCTGTGTTGTAGTAGCGTATACGCCATTTCTCACGAATTGCCACTCCGTCCAGCTTTTCTCGAAGCGCCTTATCCTCAAGGGTGTCAAAGTAGAGACTCCGTATTTTGTAAACGCCGTCCCTTGCGTATGGGTCGGGATGCATTACCGCCCGAAGCCTTTGCCGTAAAACGTAAAAATCGGATTCGGATATCTCACATTTTACCTCGTGCCGATATTTCATTAAGTCACTCCTTTGCTTTTTTGTTCGTTGTATATTAACACTATTTTGTGAATATTTATACAAGTGTTTTAAACGGACTAATAAATTTACTGTAAATAAAATGTAAATAAGGAGGCGTTTTGTCTCCTTATGATTTAAAGGTGTACGGGTCGTACGGCAAGCGCTTCAGACCCCTTTGCCATTCGGAAATAAAGGAAAAGGCTTGTATACGGTCACCGTCAAATCGGTATACTTTGCAGGTGGTTGCCGTTTCGGGACCGTAGTGGTCAAAGTCGGCGTGAAGGACAATAAGCGCCTCCTCTGTATAATCGTATGCCATAAAGAGCGTATATACGTCACCGCAGGATGCGTAAACGTCAAATTTTCCAATGCAATACCCGTCGGCAATAAGCCCTATCTCACAGCCTGACAGTCTTTGAAAATACGCCGTGTGACCCAAAAAGGACACCTCTCCGATTTTCTTTTCGTCGGATAGGGGAGCATCGGAGACTTCTATCGTGCTCCATTCTGCGTTTTTGAAAATTTCCTCGGAATCCCATTCCTTGCCGAAATTGTTCTTGTAAAGCGTTTTTAAAAGCAGAATGGATAGCTCGGATTCGTGCGCGAGTACGTTTGAATACCATTGCGTGCGGTAGGCGTCAAAGAGAAGAGACAGCACCTTTTTGTGATTCTTTGCAAAGGCGTATTTCATTTGCGGAAGGAACGCCTCGGGCTGACCTGTTATGTAATAGTGCTTTAAAAGCTCGTAGGTTACCTCCTCCTGAAGCCTGCTGAAATCCTCGTCAACGTCATACATTCGGATGATTGACTGCATAAGCCTTTCTCCGAGCTCCTTGTCCTGACTCTCGTCCATTCCGAAAAAGCTGCCGTAGGCTTTGATAAACGCCTGCTCGGTCGTAAGGTTTCTGAGGGATAGGGAGTGTAGTCCCTTGTTATAGAATAGCTGTGCCTGAGCAAAGAGGTCTTTGTCCGCAAGAGTGAGCTTTAAGCCGTCGATCAATTGCTTTCTTGCATCACTCGGAAATTCGGGGAGGGCTTTCTGCTCTCCGTAAAACCATACCGGCATATGTATCCGACCTACAAGCTCTTCGATTATTGGTATATCGGATTTTGAAATACCCGCAATTACGGGAATGATTGGAACTCGTTTGTTGATAGCAAGAGGAATTTCGGTCTCAAGCACGTATTTTGATTGGAGGATATTCGGAGTCAGAAGAAGTATGAGCGCGTCGGCATTCGTTATTGCCCACGCAATCTCCTCGTCGTATTTTTTGCCCGCCGTAAGTCCGCTGTCCTGCCATATTGCAACGTCAAGCTCACTCAGAATGTGTGTCGCAAGCGCTTGGCATAACGGCAAAAGCTCCTCGTCGGAGTGACGGTAGCTTACGAATACTTTTCTTTTACCGTCGGGGAGTACAGGCTCTCCCGTCTCGGTGTCCTTTCTCGTTATAAAGGTCAGATTGTTAAGCATATGAGTTCCTTTTTTGTGTTTGAGTGTTGGTACTCGTTTTTTCGAAAAATACCTTCTGCTTTGGGATTATAGCACACAAATCAAATATTTTCAAGATTTCATAGCTTTAATGAATTATGAATACTGAATAACACAAAACAAAGCTATTTGAACAGTTTTGACCTACGTATTCAAGCCTTTACATATTATTTGGGCCGAATTGTTTACGAATTTACAGAATAGTCTTTTTTGAATCCGTGCGCACCGAAAATTTGCCACGTTCCAACGCCTAACCGACCTATAATCGACTTCCGTTCATCAGCGCAAAGCTTAGGGTCAGTATCTACCGAAGTCATCAAAATAGGTGCGTATTGGTTATACTCTGCTTGCTTGGGTGTTAATCCATGAACGTTAATATATATGTCACCGGTAATGGCGATGTGCTTAGCATAATCGATCAATACGGTTTCACCGGGCAAATGTCCTCCTTTACCTTCGTAAACCTCAAAATGCAATTCTTCAAAATCAAAAAAACCGATTTGAGTAAGAGGCTCAGTCAGATTTTCAATATCGTTCCACATAATCTTTATCTTATCGGGATTCGTTGTCTGATAAGAGGTAAGTATTTTACAGATATTGATATACGGCTTATGTAGAGAATTTTTTTCTCTGTATCCGTCATTCCCGAGGTATTCGTTCTTTAAGCATAGAGCCGTTTTAGAGCTTGCTATTATTTCATCAAACAACGGCAGCAAACCGCAGTGGTCAACGTCTGCGTGAGTTACAAGGATGGTTTTCTTGATTTCATCAAAGTCGGGAACGACCTTGTGTATAACCTCAAGCATTTCATCTCCGTAACAAGCATATCCGCTATCAATAAACAGTACCTTATCGTTGCTTTTTATAATAATAGTATTACTTCCGCAAGGAGGCTCTATCAAAACAATTTCCGTGTTATCGGAAATTTTATGCGTACTGATTCTCGGCTCGAAAGCTTTTCCTTTAGAAGCGCCAAGCAGCTCGGCAAACTTACTAATACTGTCAAAGGTTCTGTATGGAGACAAGCCTTGCTCGTCAAGTGTTTGCATTGCAAGATTAACGTGTACCAAAAGCTCACGGCTGATTTCCTCGGAAAGTCCCATAGTTTGTGCTAATCCCATAACGTAAGTATTATAAAAAATACTGTTGTCGTAAACCTTCTCAGAGCTGTTATAGTTGATTACACGAACCTTACATAGCTTTTCCGCCTCTGAAAGAAATTCGGAAATCTTATCAACGTCCTCAACGTATAAGCCCATCTTAAAGTATTGATAATCCGTGCCGTTTTCCTGTGAGCTGATATAAGAAATATTGAAGTTGAAATCATTGATAAGAGTCAAGATGTTTGTAACACTTCCCGGCTTATCATCAAGACAAAACTCAATTAATACAACGCTTGTCTTATTTGCATTGCTTTGAAGATATCCTATTTTTTGTAGTTCAATATCCGCCTTATTTAGCTGCTCTTCAGTTCCTTCGGCATCAATAAAAAGCGTGTGTGAGTCAACGGCTTTGTTATAACTCACGCGGGTGATATTGATTCCCAAGGCGGAAAAGCATTTACTTGCTTTCAAAAATGCGCCAATATGGTTTGGCATAGACGTTACGTAAGTCTTTTTCAAAGTAAATCACCTCATTTTCAATAACGTTTCATTTTTATCTTTTATCTGACCAAAATCTTGATAAGCCCGTGAAAAAAAGTAAAATCGACAAGCCTTTTCACAAACTTGTCGATTTTGTCTATGGGCTACAAAAAAGATATTTTTACTGTTTTGCGTATGACTTCGAACTCTTACAGAAAATGAAATCCGTGCAAGCACGGATGAAATCTGCTATGCAGATGAAATCTTCGGCTACGCCTCAGATGAAATTAAATCCACCCATCCGCCGTCGAGGCGGATTTCATCTAACAAAGTTGGATTTCATCGTCGCAGACGATTTCGCCCACCCGCAAGGGTGGATTTAGTTGAAAAACCGACAAGTTGAAACTTGTCGGTTTTTCTGGCGGAGGGAGTGGGATTCGAACCCACGTGTGCTTGCGCACAAACGGTTTTCAAGACCGCCTCGTTATGACCGCTTCGATATCCCTCCGAATATGGTATCAAATTGACTTAAATATTTTACTATAAGTTGATGCTTTTGTCAAGTTATTTTTTAAATTTTAAAAATATAAATTATAATTAAAAAATGACAGGTAATTAACCTGTCATTTTTTAAAACGGTTTAAGGTGTTTGCGCTCAGTTTATTGCATTATCGTACGCTTCTTTTGATATCCAGCTTATTGTGTCGTGCACGGGATTCCAGCTTGTTGTGAAAGGAAAAAAAGTTGTTTCATTCTTGGAAATGTTTTTAACAAAAAATCCAGTTTTCATCACATATGCTGGATTATCGGTCGGATTCGCCGAAGCATTGCGGTCATTAAATGAAGAATAAATGAGATAATTACCGTCGGGTGATAAAAGCGGATTTGCGACATAATTTTCAACCTTGGTTAAATTACCGCTTTCGAGATTTAATAAATATGTATTTCTATTTATTCCGTTATCATAATTTATTGGGTCGTAAACATAATCATCTTCAAGCCAACCTAGGTAAAGGAAGGTGAAAAGCAGTTGTGAGGAGTCAACTATCTGGTCAAGTATAACTCTATAAGTATGTGGAAAGTCGAAAGTTATTTCATATTGTTCAATTTCGTTATCTGAAACTTCGAATATAAAACTCATATTTTCTTTTGATGAATCTGTATATTCCCAATTATTTGTTACGGTAATACCGTGCAAATTTGACATTTTATAATCGTCACTTATGTAGTAGTACCATCTATCCCATATATCCGTGCTTATAAGCTTACCTTTTTCATATGTGTCAAGTTCTCCGTGAACACTATCTTTATTCCAATCTACAACACGCCATACTTCTACTTTTTCAAGATTCTCTGTCGTATTTACAATGTTGCTACCGAAAAGATAATCGGAGACGGATTCTTTATTTAATGGAATTTGACCGTAATAGTACCCTTCGAGAATTGGATATTGTGTAATGTAGAGTAAATTTAACTTTTCATATGCACGATGCCCTTCTTTAAGAGTTGTAATTCCTTCGCCTAAAACTGCATAAACAGGTAAAGGGTCGTCAAGTTCATCTGTTGAGTACTTTATGAATGGCATATATTTACCCCATTCAAAATTTTCAACCGGCGTAAGCTCGGGTTCAGAATATGGAATGTTTGAAAAATCTTCTGGTAAGGAAAATGTTAAATGCTTTACATTATCAATCACTTCTTCACTTTCCGGCGAAATGAGGTTTTCTTCTGTGATGGTATTTTGTTCAACATTTTCAGGTTTTTTATTTTTATCATTTACACATGCTGTTAGTATTATTGCTATTGAAATTAAGACTAAAAGAAAAGTTTTTTTCATAACACTCCTCGTTAATTTATGTTATTGTCTTGTTAAAGTAATGATTGCCAATTCTCCAGCCGTTTTCACCTTTTATGAAATTGAGAATTGAAGTGGTATAATAAAAATCTGCAAGTATCGTAAAGCTGTCTTCTCCCTTTTCTAAGCATTTTACAGACTTCAAGGGATAGCAGTCAAGTCCTACACTTGGGATAACTCGAGATGCATAGAGGCTTCCGTCTTTTTCTATAAATTTTGCAGTGTAATTATCATCGCCGTTTATATTGGAGTTGAAAATGCGTTTTGCGGAGTTTTCTGTATATACGGCGTTTATCATTTCCCAAAGCTCAGCTTTGGTACTTATTTCTTTTAGCTTGTAGTATTTTAAACCGTTTTCGGATATTTCTTCCCCATTTCGAGATAAAGCCCCATGACCTTGCTGTAAATTTTTAACGATTCTTCAATTAAAGGGGCTGAAATTTCTGCAATATCGCTGTCAGTTAAATTTGATATGGTTTTGTTTGTGTCTCTTTGGCAAGACACGGATAAAACCGTGAATAATATTGAGAATAAAAATACAAGTGCTTTTTTCATTGCCTATTCTCCTTTTAAATTAAGACAACAAAAAAGTGCGCCTATCGAAATAAGCGCACAAAAACACAAATTCCGATAGTCGCCAAACTAACTTTATGTGAACGGGGTTTACCACAATTACATAAATGGAATTTGCATTTTATCAAATTCAATAATGTAATTGTGCACGAAAATGGGTATAAATATCCCATAAAAAACAGCACACCTATCTTTTCACATATATTTAGTTAGTTTGGCATAAATATTGTAGCATATAATTGAATAAAATGCAATATTTTCATAATTAAAAAATATTAAAAAACACCCCGAAGGGTGTTTTTTAATTACCATAATTGCATATAAAGCATTTCAATATCTTTTACTGTGGGGACTCTGGGATTGGTTTTTGTACAAGCGTCCTTGAGTGCTGCTTCAGCCATTGAGGGTATCTGTGCGAAGTATTCCTCCTCGGTGCATACGTTCATCTCGGAGATTGAGAGGGGCATATCCATTTCCTTCATCATAAATTGGCACCAGTTGGAAAGCGCACGAATCGTGGTAACGATGTTGAAGTTCTGAAGACCGAGAGTTCTTGCAACGGTAGCGTACTTTCTGACGTGCTTGGGGTAATCGGTCTTGAGTCGTGAATACTTGTCGATCTCACTGTTGTACTCGATTATATGAGGAAGGAGAAGTGCGTTTGCTCTTCCGTGAGGAATATGGAAGTTAGCGCCAAGCTGATGCGCCATACCGTGATTGAGACCGAGAGACGCCGTGTTGAAGGCAAGTCCCGCAAGGCAGGAGGCAACGTGCATCTTCTGTCGCGCGTGGGTATCGTTGTTATCAAGATACGAGCGAAGCAGAAAGGAGCCCGTGATTTCAATTGCCTTTTCAGCGAGTGCCGCTGAAAACTCGTTGTTATTAGTGCTGACGTAGGATTCAAGGGCGTGAGTGAAAACGTCCATACCCGTATCTGCCGTAACGTTGGGAGGTACGGTCTTTACAAGCTCCGCATCGAGAATTGCTTCATCAGGGAGAAGTGAATCATTTGCCAGCGGTATTTTGGTCTGGTTTTTGGTATCCGTGATTACCGAGAAGGAGGTTACCTCGCTTCCCGTACCGCTCGTCGTGGGAATGGCAATAAGAGAGGGTCTCGGATATGACGGGTCAATCTGTCCCGCAACCTCGCGGATAGCCTTAGCCGAGTCGATAGCCGAGCCGCCGCCAATGGTGATAAGCACCTCAGCATGTGATTTTAAAACGGCTTGTACTCCGACGGATATCTTTTCGATAGGCGGGTCGGGAACAACGTCGTCAAAAATCTCCCACTCGATTCCCGCTTGCTCAAGGCGAGAGGTAACGTGATGCACCATACCGCTCTTTACAACGTACGGGTCGGATATAATAAGAGCTTTTTTATAAGGAATTTCAGAGAGTCGGTCAAGCGCGTTTTCACCGAAGTATATTTGTGTTTTGATGTCAAAATGCTTCATATAACAAAATCCTTTCGTAATTGTTGCTTGAATACTCTCAAAATCTCAGACAAGCTTTGTTTTTTTATATACTAAGAAATGGCATTTAATACGACCTCGCCGTTTTACTTTGTTTGAGTGTATGCGCTGAGATAGGCGAGAATTGCCGGTGGCTGCCAACCGCTTATCATTGTATCATATTTGGCTTTGTTTTTCAATAGCTTTTAAAAAACAAATCAAATTTGCAATGAAATACGGTGTAATTACCTTCTGACTATTATCAATCTGTCCATAAATACAGCGTTTTCGTCGCCCTTTCGTCCGCCGTAAAGCTCACCGCTCGGCTTCATGGAAAGATATACGTCACAGCTGTTCATCGGGAATATTGCTGCAATACCGCTTATCTTTATGGAGAGAAATCCGTAGCCGTAAACGATAAGGGACGAGTCGGCATAGTCCTTGATATTGTCAAGCGAGCCGATTTTATAAAGCTTATAGCCGTTTTGCTCAAAATCCTCACGGAAGAGAGTCAGCTCGTCAACGACGGCGTTTTCCTGATAAAGACTGAAGTACAAGGGCTTCTTATCCTCTGCGTGCTTTGAGGTCGGCTTCATTATGAAGTCAGCCTGAGAGCCCTTTGCTCCGTCGTAGCTTACCTTCAAAACGCTTGATACGGATGCCGTTTCATCCTTCTCCTCGGAAAATCCAAACGCATCGCGTATTCCTGTTTCAACAAGCTTTATGATATCTCTCATAGGGAATTGATAAACATCCTCGGGGTTTGCAGTAATTTCCTCGGGAATAGTAAGCACCTCCTCGGTGTCGGGAAGGGAGGAGTAGTATTTTATCTCATCTTCGATTCTGGCGCGCCTGTATTCAATAGTGGGCTTGGTAAGATATTCCTCAAGGGCGTGTACGACTCTTTTTTTGAGAAGTGCTCTGTCAAAGTCAAATACAAGCCCCTCGGACTCCGCAAGTCTCTTGAGGTCGAAATAACGGTTTAAAATAACTCCGTCAAGGTGCTTGCGAAGCCAATTGAAACGGCTTCTGTAAGGCTCGGAATCTCCGAGAGCCCTGTCAGCCTCGTCAAGAGCCGCGTAGCCTTCAACAGCCGCCTTGGCGTCAATATAATTGAACGGGCTGTCCTCACAGCAGCAATAACAATGCACCATATTTCGATTCATTGCTTCTCTGAGTATTTCGAGATATTTTACAACGCCGTCACCCGCCTTGCCGTAGTAACGGGTACAAAAGTCGCGCACAAGAGCGTCAACGTCAACGTCGGGGTCCTCAAGCAGATGTGTGAACACGTACTTGTTGAGGTCCCATACGTCTGCCATAGAGTGTTGCGTTTCGGCAAAAATTCCCGTAACGCCGTGCTTCAAAAACGCCCTTACACTGTCCTGAAGTCCGTAAAACAGAGGCATCGGATAGTTCGTCTGAATGTTGTACATATATTGCCAGATGTGAAGCTCAGAGCCCGATTTTTTACAGATGTCGGACCATTGCTTAAGCCAACGCATATAAACACGGTTAGCGGGGGTGGTAATTCCGTGAGAAATATCCGAGCGGTCGGCGGCAAGTCTTATTATAACGTTCTTGTCGGGAAGGGTATCATCCTTTGGAGGATCGGTAAAAACAACGTAGGCAAGGTTTTCGAATTTTACCGAGGGATAATACTTGTTTATCTCACGCGCAACTCTGTTTACAAATTGGATAACGTATCCGCTGTATCCCGACTTTTCAAGAATTTTTGAGCATTTGTCACACTGGCAGAAGAAGTAGTCGGCATCCTTGTCGTCAAGCGAGAGCGAGTAGTAGCAGGGGGGCTCAACTCCCGTCTTTTTGGCAAGCTCAAGGTCCTCTCCGATGATGAAGAGAAGTCTTGCGACGAGTGCGTCGAAGAAGCCCTCGTTTGAAAAGCAGTAGTGACCGTTTCTCAGATGCTCACCCTTCATTTTGTTCCACGCCCACCATTCAGGGTGCTTATCAAAATATTTGTCGGCAGGGAAGTGCCTTGACATAACGTGTACGTGGTGAGGTCTCGACATACTCATAACCTCACCGTATTTACGCACGTCGGGATGATACATTCTCTCGGGAATGCCGTCGTCAACGGGATCAAGTACGTTGGTACGGGTTCTTGGAATCTGAGGATACTCGTTGATACCGCAGTAATAATTCATAAGAGGCTTACGGAAGGGAAATGCGGGAATGCCCTCAACGAAAAGCTCTGAATCGAGGGATAGCTCGTCGAGAGTCAGAACGTTCTCCTCAAAGGAATTCCACCATCTCACACCTAAAAAATCCTCAAGGAAATGATAGGCTGAGTATATGATTCCGCGGTCAGTCCTTTTTACGCCTCCCGTTAAAATGAGATTGCCGTTATGCAGCTTGATTATCCAGTGCTCGCAAGAGGTTGCCTTGATACCGTGCTCGTCGGCATACTCGGTATGACCGACGAAAATGCATTTTCCGTCAGAAAGTGATTCGGATACGATTTCAAGCTCGGTGTCAAGTGAGCGCTTTATGTACTCCTTAAGCTCCTCTGCCGCAGTTTTCTCAACTACGGTTGCATTTTCGGGGATTACTATCTTACAGTCATTACAGTGCCTTTTTAAAAATACCTGTTTCATATAAGTCTCCAAAAGCAATTTTTTCTATTTTAACACAGACAAAGGTGTTTTGCAATAGAAAAAGGGGCTGTAAAAAAACTTGGTTAGAGTTTTTTTACAGCCTCTTTTCAGGAGATAGGAAAAAATGCTCCAGAATGGACAAACCGAAGCCCGTCAGCGTACGAGTGTACGGTAGTGGCGAGGTTTGTTCAGAGCCAAA
>JAFSID010000018.1 GCA_017439965.1 Clostridia bacterium
ATTTAAATAATGTCTTTCTTTGATTAACAAAGATTAAGCCTATATAAAGACTTAAATCAAAGAAAGAATAAAATAGATATTATAAAAATTAAATAATAAAATAAATAAAATTAAATTTAAATTTAAATAATATCTTTCTGTGATTAACACGGATTAGGTCTATATATAGCCCTACGCTGATTTTTAGCTTAGGTTTATATATAGCCCTACGCTGATTTTGAGATTAGGTCTATATATAACCCTACGCTGATTTTTAGCTTAGGTTTATATATAGCCCTAAGTTGTTTTTTGGGTTATGTTTATATTTGCATGGACTATATATGGTCCAAAATTATTTTACAACGGTTAAGATTTGATACAAGGCTTTCGGAAAAGGAAGAAAACGATCCTAAAAAAGACCGTTTTCAACCATAAATTTCAATTCACAACTGTCAACTAAATTCGGACTATATATAGTCCATAAAATCAAATCTTATATATTTTATTCTTTTTCATAAACTCCGAAGGAGTCAATCCCGTTTTTTCCTTGAAGAGACGGCAGAAGTGATATGGGCTTGAAAATCCGCATTCCTCGGACACGGCGTTGATTTTCAAAATACCGTCCGACAGAAGCTGTTTAGCCTTGCTGATTCTCGCGTCGAGTATATATTTTTTGGGTGTCATCCCAAACGTCCTGAAGAAGAGTCTGCGGAAGTAGACCTCGCTCATGTTGCACATATCGGCAAGCATACCGTTTGATATCTCGGGAGAGGAGTAGGAGCTCTCGAGATATTTTATCGCAGGCCAAAGTATGCTCGGCCCAACGCTTTCCGACAGAGAAAGCTTATGTATAACGTCGTACAAAATACTCATAGCCTTTGCCTTGTTACGCTTGAAAAGAAAGAGAGACTTGAGCTTTTCAAAATCGTGCATAAGCTCGTAGGAGTTATTTGTTTGAATAATACAGAAGGTATCACTTGAAAATCCGATACACTCAAAATTTATAAGCGCAAAGCTTCCGTTTGTGTCACGGTGGAGGGTATAGCTTTGACCCTTGGGCAGAATTATTGCGTGAGTCGGATCGGACACGTAATCGACACCGTTCAGCGTATAGGTTATCTGTCCCTCGGTACAGAAGGATAAGCCGTAATGACAGCGGTTTACCATTTTTACGACCTCGCCCTTGGGTGACGGAACTGTCACGACTTCGCAAATATCGGTTACGACAATATCGCTAAGTGAAATCAACGTAAATCACTCCTTTTAACGCATTGTATCATATTTAGCAATAAAAAGCAACAATAAACTACCAAACAGTATCAAAAACGTTAATTCTATGCCGTTTTTGATATTGAAAAAAGATGCGGTGGAGTTTATATTATAAGTATCAGAATAGATTTTAGGAGGATTGGATTTATGGATTTTACAGGTAAGGTTGCCGTATCAACAGGTGCGGCATCGGGAATGGGACTTCTGTTTTCTCAGTGCTTTGCGGAGCTTGGCGGTAACGTAGTAATGTGTGACGTTAACCGAGAGGTGCTTGATGAAAAGGCGAAAGAGATAAACGCGAAGGGTAAGGGCAAGGCTCTTGCAGTTTACTGTGACGTGCGTGATTACGAAAACGTATGCCAGGTCAGAGAAACGGCAGTTGAGACCTTTGGTGCGGTCGATATAGTCGTAAATTTTGCAGGCGGTTACGCAAGACGAATGCTCAAGGTTGATCCTACGCTTGATGCGATAGACGTGCCGATTGACGTATACGATTGGGGACTTGACGTTAACCTCAAGGGTCCCTTCTATTTTGCACACGCCATGCTCAAGCAGATGCGTGAGCAGAAATCGGGACTTATAGTGAACATAGGCTCAATCACGGGAGCAGAGGGCTCGAGACACGGCTTTGACTATCCCACGGCTAAGGCGGGTCTTATGTACGGTCTTACAAAGTCTATTGCTCAGTACGGTCAATCGCATAATATCCGTTGCGTTTGCGTATCTCCCGGCCCCGTTTTGACAAGAGCGGACATGTCATATATGAAAACCCTTGTAAACCGTGCGGCTGAGCCTCAGGAGATTATTGACTTAATCCTCTTTATAGCTTCCGATAAGGGTCAGTTTATCAACGGTGAAAATATCATGATTGACGGCGGACGAAACGCTATGGAAAGGAAAAATTGATGGGAAAAACCTTTTTGGAATATGATAAGCCGTTGCTCACTACTATGGTGCAGGGAAGAACTCCTGAAAGAATAAAGGAGCTTATTGACCTATCTGTTCCCGAGGGAGCAGAGGCATTCGGTATGCAATTCTGTCAGATGGAGGAGGAGTACAAGACCCGTGAGGTGTATGAGGACTTGTTCTCCTATACAGATAAGCCTACCTACGTAACCAATTACCGCTACGGCCTTAACGCAGGAAAGAGCGACGAAAAGCTTGGTGAGGAGCTTTGCGAGCTTGCCGAATACGGCGCAACCCTTTGTGATATGATGGGGGACTATTTCGACCGTCAGCCCGACGAGCTTGCAAGGGATGAGAAGGCAATTGATATGCAGATGCGACTCATCGAAAAGCTTCACAAGAACGGTGCCGAGGTTTTGATGTCCTCTCACGTTCACAAGTTTATGACTCCCGAGAGGGTGCTCGAAATGGCTCTCGAGCATCAGCGTCGAGGCGCGGATATCTGCAAGATTGTAGTACATTCGGGTGATTCGCTTCAGGAGTGTGAAAATCTTAAGATGATTGCAATGCTCAAATCCGAGCTTAAAATACCCTTTCTCTTTCTGTCGGGCGGTGAGTGTCGGCTTATAAGAAGAGTGGGCGGAGAGCTTGGCTGCTGTATGTATCTCTGCGTACACGAATACGATGAGCTCGCAACGAGACAGCAGCCGCTTTTAAAGTATCTTAAGGCGGTAAGAGATAATATTCAGGATTACAATTCATAAAAGCAAAAAAGGAGCTGTA
This sequence comes from Clostridia bacterium, assembly GCA_017439965.1. Lineage (GTDB taxonomy): Bacteria > Bacillota > Clostridia > Oscillospirales > SIG627 > RGIG6353. Next base: position 2,938 of record JAFSID010000018.1, read on the forward strand.
AAAAACTTTGCGTTTTTACATCTCCTTTTAATTCTTTAAAAGAAATGCCGAAGGGAAAACCCTTCGGCATCTTTTGTCTATTAATCTGTTAATTAATAGGAGTAGCCCTGAACGATGTAGTAAGCCATGTTGGTCTGACGAACGTCAAGTCTGCCGAAGCAAGCTACAACGGGAACGTCGGAGTGAACAACGATGGAGTACTGACCGTGAGGAATCTGGAACTGCTGGTCGCAGATGGGGTAGTCGAGTCTGAAGCAGAATACTCTCTCTGCGCCGAGGGTGAAGGTAAGTCCCTTTACGGGGTCCTTGTCCTCGAAGATGATATCGATGGTAAGATGAGCATCGGTATCGTTGAGGTTAGTTACGGTGAGAGCCTCGTGACCGAGAAAATCGGGGTTGTCGCCATGAGGGGGAAGGTCACCGTCGGGGAATACCCAGTTAAGCTGGCCTTTATTCATTGTGATAATCTCCTTTAAACTAAATTATTTAACGTAGTTGAGAAGCTCTTCCTCGTACTCGGGGCAGAGTGCTTCGCAGCCGTCCTCGGTGATTACGTAGCAGGTTTCAACACGGAGACCGTGGAGAGTGGGATGACCGAAGAAGGAAACGTCAACGTTAACGATCATGCCGGGCTCGAGAATATCGTCGGAGTTAGGACCGAAGAAGGGAGACTCAGCCTCGAGAAGACCCATGGTGTGTGCGAAGGGGCATACGAGATAGGGGAGATATCCACCCTTTTCGTAGAGCTTTCTTCCTTCAGCGTCGATCTCACGGCCTGATACACCGGGACGAAGCATGCTCTTGGTTACGTTCATAACCTCGATCATATCGATAAGGCACTTTCTCTGCTCGGGAGTGTACTCGCCTGATACGGGAACGGTGTGACCGAAGGTACCTGCGTAGCCGTTGATTCTGGGAGCGATACCGAGCATAACCATTTCGCCGTTCTCCATTACCTTGTTGGTAGCGGTGGGAACAACTGCGTTGGAACGGATACCCGAGCCAACGATGGTCTGATATGCGAAGCTGTTAGCACCGTTTGCACGGCAAACTGCTTCACCTGCTGCTGCAACCTCATATTCCTTGTTGCCTGCCTTAACCTTTTCTGCCATTGCCTTGTAAGCCTTGTAGCAGAGCTGAGTAGCAGCGCGAGCCTGCTCGATTTCCCAAGCGCTCTTAACGTAACGGAACTTGAGATAGTCCTCAGTGATGTCAACGATTTCACAGCCCTTGAAGCCGTCCTCGAGCTGAGTGTAAAGTGCGTGGGGCATTTCATCTGCACCTACGAGACCAACCTTCTTAAGAGTGAGGGTCTTGGAAAGCTCTGCAAAAAGCTCATCCCAGGTGATGATGGTAGCGTTGGGATACTCCTCGTTGGGAACCATGAATACGGGGAAGCATCTGGTGTCGCGGATAGCAGCATCCTGCTTTGCGAAGGGCTCGGACTCGGGACCGCCGAGGAGCATGGGCTCACCTACTCTGGGAACCATAACAGCACCCTTCTCGAACTGTCCTACCCAACCGGTAAGATACCAGCCGTTTGCAACGTTGAGCTCATCAAAGTAGATGATAGCGATGTCAACGTCCTTTTCGTTAAGAAGCTTCTGAACCTTTGCAATTCTGTTCGCAGTTTCTTGCGCGTTGTAATATGCCATAATACATACCTCCTGATAATATTTTTACAGCCGATTATATCGGCTTATTCTGGCTATTTACAGTTTACACCATATTTATGAACTTTTCAATCAATTATTGTTTAATATTATCATATTTTTGTGCAAAAATATTTTTTGAAAAAATTTAATGATATTATTTACATTTTCTCAACTTGGTGCTACAATAGATTTATGAAGTATTATTTTAAGCATAAGATAGAAAATCTTCTGTCTGTTAAAAGCATTATCACAATTGAATATCTTGATTTGCCGGGAGGCTTTGAATACCCGAGCGAGAGTCACAATTTCTGGGAAATGGTGTACGCGGATAAAGGAGCGATAGATTATTACGTTGAGGAAACACCGACGAGACTCTCTGAGGGTGAGCTTATGTTTCTCTCGCCAAACCGTACTCACCGCTTTCTTGCCGACAGCAATAACGCGCCCTCCATCTTCGTGCTTTGCTTTGACTTGAACTCCGAGCTTATGTCTTTTTTCGACGGCTATAAGATAAATCTCGGCAAGCGTGAAAAGCCGTATATCGAGAATATAATCAACGAGACGAGAGGCACCTTCAAGCTGCCCTTCAAGGATAAGCTTGAGGTACTTGACGACCCTAACCTCGGCGGTCAGCAGATGATAAGAATCAACCTTGAAATGCTTCTTATCACCCTTCTTCGTGCCGAGGATAAAAGGGAGGAGCAGGTCGAATTTATCAAGAACGACGGCTTTGCCTCCACCATCTCCGACAAGATATCCGATTATCTCAAGAGCCGTGTGCATACGCAGATATACATAGACGAGATATGCCGTATGACAGGCTACTCAAAGTCCTACGTCTCTCAGGTTTTCAGACAGACGACGGGTGAGTCGGTAATATCCTACTTCAACCGCCTCAAGATAAAGGAGGCAAAGAGGCTCATCCGTGAAAACAGACTTACCATGAGCGAGATATCCGACGCGCTGTCCTACAATGACCCGAGATACTTTTCCCTGATGTTTAAAAAGATTACGGGAAAAACACCGACGGAATATAAAAATTCAATAAATAAGACCTGATACGCTTACGGTCGGTGTGAAAAAAGCACCGACCTTTGCTTTTTTGAAAAAAACGGTTTTTGAAAATTTAACCTGCGTTTTGTTTTTTTATAAAATAAGTATGAGGTGAATTTATGAAAAAGCCCTTGATAATAGCCCTTGTGCCCGTGACGGCGCTTATTCTGTTTTTGCTGTTTGAAATGAAGCTTTTTCCGATAATTGAAAGACTTGCGATAGCCGAGGGCAGAAGCTTTGCCACCGTTACGGTAAACGGCGCAATTTACGATGTTTTGCAGGAGAATGAGTCGGGAGGACTCGTCACGCTTGAGAGAGGGAGCGGGGGAGAAATAGTCTCTCTCAGTGCTGATACCGAGCGTATAAATCTTATTAAGAGCCTTGTTTCGAGAGAGGTTCAGGCAAGGCTTTCGGACGGTAAGAGTGAGCTTTCGATTCCTCTCGGAAGTCTTACGGGAATAAAGCTTCTCTCGGGCAGAGGCCCCAACATCTGCGTTAAGGCGCTCCCCGTGAGGAGTGTTACCACCGATATCGGCGCTGTATTTCTTGAGGCGGGAATCAATCAGACCTGGCACAGAGTCGTGCTCAACGTTACCCTTGAGCTTGATATGCTTGTGCTCTCTCACGCTATCGACTGTCACGTTTCGGACACCGTCGTGCTTACCGATACGGTAATCGTCGGACGGGTACCCGATGCATATACCGACATAAATAAGATTGAGGACGAGCTTCTCGGAGACGTGGTTGACTTTTCTGCTTCGTCAAATTGACAAAAATCACAAAAAGGTCTTTTCTTTTTAATAAAAGTATGCTACAATATTACAAATGAAGTAAAACGAAAGGGTAAAGCCTTATGAAAAATAAAATTATTTGCATAGCACTTTGCGTCGTAGCGCTTGCGGCGTCAATACTTTTGCTTACGTCTATTATCAACCGCGACGATATCGTTATAAATATTCCCGACAAGAAGGAGGAAAACCCCACGGTAAATCTTCCTCCCGTATCTCCCGACGGTGAAAAGGTTGAGCTTTCGACAAACGGCGTTTCCGCCTTTGCTCAGCGTATTGAGGATTTCGTTGAGCGTCTTGCCTACAAGGACGACAAGAGCTTTGCGGAGGAGACGAAATTTATCGTTGACAATTCCAAGGCAGTTGCCGATTGGCTTGAGGAAAACGGAAGCGTAAACGAGGCTGGTTATTACAGACTTATTGCCGACGGTCTTGACCGTGTCAGCAAGGGAATCACGACCGATATTGAGCTTTCGGCGTTTGCTTCAAGGCTTTTGAAGGATTTAAGAGAGAGCGCCTCGGGGCTTACAAGTGCCGAGACTGTGTCGCTTTATCCCGCACTTGATACCGAGGTGGGAGGCTCGCTTACACTTGCGCTTATTTCCATAAACGATAACGCCGTTATATCGGCTCAGGATAAGGCTACCACCTTTACCGTGACCGTCGGCGGCGGAGCACTTCTTGGTGACAGAATAGGCACCGCTCAGGAAAAGAGCTTTAAGAATGCCCACGACAATTCAAGCTACGGCTTCCCGTTCTATAAGCTTTCTCCCTTCTTTATGAATGACGATGCCTCCTTTATAACTCTGCTTGCGCCTCTCACCGAGTCGGCAGAGCCGAGCGAGGATATTCTCGACCCCGTAAAGGGTCTCCCATTATACGCCGAGTCTCTCAAGGGAATCGACTTTGCTTCTATCTCTCCCTCGGAAATACTCGATTACGGTCAGGCTGGCTATGACGATACCGTAAAGGCACTTTCCGACAACGGAATCACTTATTCGGTTCAGGAGGGCTCAGCCTTTAACGACACGGCGTTCGGTAAGGTAGTGTATATCACGTTTGACCTTACCGACACAGAGGTGTCTATCGCACAGAAGGATAAGAACTGCGACGTTATTTCAGCCGCCGTTAACAGCGAGCGTGAAAACGGAGCAGACCTTATAGTAGTACAGCTTCACTGGAACACCCGTCTCAGAAAATCCACCGCCTTTTCGGCTGATTACCTCGGCACTGTTACCAGCCCCTATGAGCAGCACTTCGATGCCTTCAACAAGGAAATAGGACGCGCGGCTATCCGTGCAGGCGCAGACCTTGTAGTCGGTACGGGCGCACACGTATTGCAGGGAATTGAGCTTTACCGAGACAGATATATCGTTTATTCCTCGGGTAATCTCACGTACAGCGGAAGCCTTGACTCCGAGCAGGCTAACACCGCGTATTCCTTCCTTTTCCGCCAGACCTTTGTAAAGGAAAACGGAGAAAATAAGGTGCTTTCAACGAGAATTATTCCCGTTGTCAATAACTCTCTTGATTCTCCTCTCTGTCCCACTCCCGTCTTTGACGAGCGTGCGGATGACATTGTTGAGATGCTTACTTATCAGTCGAGCTACTTTGCCGACGCTATTAAGGAATTTAACTACGTTAAAATTGCAGAATGACTTATACGGCAAGGCTTATAACCTTGCCGTATTTTCAAAAACGGAGGACGCTATGGCAAAACAACAGATGCAGAAAACAAAGCTTTTGGAGCTTCGTGATTATTTTGAAAAATATACCGACGAGCATCACGGCGTCGGTGTAAGTGATATTATCGCACATCTTACCTCCTGCGGTATCTCTTGCGAGCGTAAGGCGATTTATAACGATATCGATGCTCTTATTTCCTACGGTATGGATATCGTTTGTCAGAGAGAGGGCAAGAGCACGAAGTATTTTCTTGCCAGCCGTACGTTTGAAACTCCCGAGCTTAAAATGCTCGTCGATGCGGTAAGCTCCTCGAGATTCGTTACCGCAAAGAAGACGGAGGCGCTTATCAAGAAGCTGGGTACTCTTTGCAGTGATTTTGATGCAAAAAAGCTTTCACGACGGGTATGCCTTACCGAGAGGGTCAAGAATGCCAACGAGATTATTTATATAAATATCGACTCTATTCACACAGCCTTTGACGAAAGCCGTGCCGTCACCTTCAAGTATTTTAAGTATAACTGGGAAAAGAAGAGGGTCTACGGTCACAACGGCGCGCTTTACGAGGCTGTACCCATCACGCTCGTATGGAATAACGAGAATTATTATCTCGTCGCTTACGACCGCGAGTCAGAGCAGGTGCGTCATTACCGCGTTGACAAGATGGCTGACGTTACTCCGAGCGGTGAGCTTACTTCCGAGGAGGTAAAGCTCAGCCGTGAATACGATACCTCACGCTATTCAAAGAGCGTTTTCGATATGTTCAAGGGTACTCCCACCCGTGTCGAGCTTTCCGTTCCGTCGGCATTCGTTGACGCAATGTTCGACCGCTTTGGCGCAGACGTTACCGTTCGCAAGGCGGATAATGACCGATATATTTTCAACGTAAGCGTTGAGCCGAGTCCTCTCTTTTACGCGTGGGTATCACGCTTTGAGGGTGAGGTAAGACTCGTTTCTCCGCAGTCCGCGGTTGACGGCTACCGCGCGCATATCGAAAAGCTTCTTGAATCTCTGGAGGCAAGCGACAAATGAAAATATACCTCGTCCGCTATCCCGAAGAGAGTCCGTCTCCCATTGATAAGGAGCTGAATTATACTCCTCCCGCACTTCCCGAAAAATTGAGTCTGTCAAGCCTTTCACTCTCTCACGACGTTCCGTCGAAAAACGGTATCCTGCTTTTTTATCATACCTTTATAACCGAGGATAATACTCTTCAGGACGTAATTTTTGCCTATTTTCAGGTGTCAAGGGCGGTTGACGGCTATATTTATCCGACGAAGCATTTATCCTTTGATAAGACGAGAGGCGGTATGGGAATACTAAACTATTCAAGAAAGCGCGTGCTTACGCGCTACGGTGACGAGTGCTCTCATTGGTCACTTCCCGAAATGCTCCGCTGCGTCAATATTACCTACGGCAAAAGAAATCTTGCCTCCGCCTTTAAGCAGAGAGAGGGCTTGAGGTTTTTTAATTCTACGACTCCCTGCGTGTCTCTGTCTCCCATTCCCTCAAGGGCTTCGGGCAGATATTACGAAAACGCCCTGCTTGAATGGGTAAGCTCAATCTGTGAGAATATCAGAGGCGAGGCTACCCGTGGCTTTAATACCGCTAAGAAGGGGGATACGGGTGTCGGTAAGACGGGCTTTGTAAAATACGATTATACGCCCGATTCCCGTGGAAAAATCTATTGCCGTCTTAATCACATGGTCGATAAGCGTAACCCCAAGCTCTGTGCCTCCTGTCCGATGTACAAAAGGAGGAAGGGCAGAAGCGTGTGCGAATGGTCCTTGCCCGTTTACGATAAACAGCCTTACATTCCCTTGACAACGGCTGATGCCTTTGCTTATTTCGACGTGCTTCTTGAAAAGGGGCTCGTTATGGATTACAGAGATTGATAAGGAGTCATCGGATGAAAAAGCTTGCTTTGTTTTTGCTTATCGTTTTTGCGGTATGTATAAACACCGTTGCTCTGACTGTTGAAAGGCAAACTCTTGACACAAGCGTTGCTTATATTGGAGGCTATCCTGACGGAAGTTTCAAGCCTGACGGAAGCGTGACCCGAGCCGAAGCGGTGACGGTGTTTGCCCGTCTTGCATTTCCCGACGGGGTTGAGGACGGTGAAAGCCGTTTTGCCGACGTCAGAGGGCATTGGAGTGAGGACTATATCTATTCTCTTGAAATGCTTGGCGTTCTTGATCGTTACGACGGCAAATTTTATCCCGACAAGCCTATAACCCGTGCCGAGCTTGTTGAAATTGCGGTAGCACTTCTGAAGCCCGAAAGGGTGAGCGTTGCCGAGTTTGATGACGTTGACGTAACGCATCCGTTTTATGAGGCAATCAAGCTATCCGCCGAGAGCGGACTTGTCGGAGGCTATCCCGATAAGACCTTCCGTCCCGAAAATATTATAACCCGTGCAGAGACTGTAACGATTGTCAACAGAGCTCTCGGAATAAGCGTTGACGGTAACGTCTTTGGACAGAATTATTCAAGACTTGCACGCTTTACCGACATAGGCGGGCATTGGGCAAGATACAATATACTCGTTGCCTCCAATTCACGTATAGGTGAATACCTTCTGCCGTCGCTTGACGGAGCTTATAACGGGGGTATCAGCGAGGAGGGTATAATTATCCTTCAAAATGATTTTGTCGAGTGCTTTATAGAGTCGGGATATATCGTATCCCTTTATGACAAAACGGCAAGGAGGGAGCTTCTTGAACAGCCTTGCCCCTTTGCTTATATCGAGCGTAACGGTGTCACTCTTTACCCCGATAAAACTGAGCTTTCAGGCTCGAAAATTATTTTTACCCTTGAGGACGGCACACGCTTTTCGGTTATCACGACTGTAAAAAAAGCCTATATTTCCTTTGAAATTGCCGATTTCAAGGCTGATGCGGATATGCTTGTATTCGCAAATATCTCCCTTTCCTCAAACGGCTCGGTGCTTGGTGTTTCCACAAGCTCTCTTGCCATAACCCATAGCGCTCCGAAAAGCACAACGCTTGATTATTCTGCGACAGCCCTTTCGGACTTCGGTATCAATGGAGCTTCATATGCGTTTGTTGTCGCTCCGTCTAAATATCACCTCACGGCTCTTGAGGTCTTGGCGAATGACACGGATATCGAAAAAGGCATTTTTGCCGCAAGCCGTTTTGACTCGGAGGAGGAAGGGCTTGTAAACACGAATTATTATATTGGAACAAGTGCCGACCACGAAACGCTTTTTTCAAGCCTTGAGCTTTTCAAGGATGTCGGAATAGATATGCTTTCCTTCCATAAGGGAGGGGATACCTTCCGTCAGGGTGATTTCGTATTTACAAATCAAAGCCTTAAGCACTCCTATGAGAAGGTAATATACGGCTATCTCGATAAGCACGGATTACTTAATTCACATCCCTATTCTTATTATTTTTCATCTGATGCAAAAGGACTTTTCGCAGAGGAGTTTTACCGTGAGTTTGAGACGGTTGCTGAGATAACGCTTGAGGATAGGCTTAGTGCCTCGTCAAGAGAGCTTACCGTTTCGGATAAGTCGGTAAACGGTAAGCTGTATATTGCAATTGACGACGAGCTTATCTCGGCTGATTTTGAAAACGGTCGCGCAAGCCTTTCAAGAGGTGTCGCGGGTACCGAAAGAAGCGAGCACCAAAAGGGTACGAAGGCCGTGATAATCAATATCACGGGTACGGGAGTCTTTAATTTTAAGGCGCTCGTTTCCGACGTCCTTCGTGAAAACGGAATACTTTCGGGGCTTCATACCTATGCGTTTTATATAGACCCCGAGTGCGAGGATATTTTAGGCAATCCAAAATGGCAGAGACAGCTTATGATTCGTGAGGAATATACGCTTGCCGAGGATATCAACGCCTATTCACGCACGCTTCCGACGGCAGAGTCCCTTGAAAACGCTGAGCGCGTATTCAATTTCCGCTCACGCGCCTCCGAGCTTGTGCTGATAGGAGAGGAGCTTATAAAAATCGACGTTGAGTCCATCGGAGACAGCTCCTTTACAAGAGTTACCCGAGGCTATCATTCAACGAAGGCGACCGAGCATAAAAAGGGCGAAAAAATATTGAGAATCGAAGCCTATTACGGAGGGCTTGCACCCAAAATGGGAAGTGAGCTTTTCTATCATATTGCAAGACTCACGGGCGAGACCTACCGTGACGGTGGCTTTGATATGGTCTATTTTGATGCAATCGACGGAGTACACCGTCACATAGGTGAGGAAAATTATTCCGAGTATTACGCATATTACACGACTGAGTTTATGCGAGAGACTCTTGAGTGGTGCGGTGAGGACCCGATAACCGAGGTCTATCTGCCTATGCAATACGTCACTCACAGCTATACTCCCGCTTACGATTATGCAAACCGAGGCTATAAGGAATATATCAAGGCACATTCCGAGTATAATCAGACCTATCTTGATTCATATTTTTTTGCAACGCTTGGCTGGTATAATTTCTTTCCGCAGTCCTCTCCTGCAAATACTGTGTACGAGCATCAGCATACCGACGATATAGACCTTCTCGGCTGTACCGCAATAGCGTATGACTATTCAATGGTATATTCAAACCTTGACTCCTACCGCTCGGTGCAGAAAAACCGTGATAATATCGACCGTTACGTCGTCTACGACAGGCTTCGTAAGTCGGGATATTTCTCGGAGGAGGTAAGACGAGAGCTTCGTGAAAGCAAGTGGGAGCATACCCTCGTTGAAAAGACGGGCGGAGGCTACGGTCTCGTTGAGCGTTATTACGTCAAGGGAAGAATAAACGATATTTCCGACCCTGAAAGAAATACACTGACGGGTGAAAATCCGTTTGATGAGCAGACTCCGTTTATACGCATTGAGGCGGATTTTTCGGGTAACGGCTTAGACCCCGTAACGCTTCTTAAGGCGAGCGGAAGTGTCAGAAACAGCAAAAAAACCTTTGATACTCCTCTCAATGCAGAAGGCCGTCAGGCACTTTTTGTGAGAGTAAAGTCAAATGGAGGCAACGGACATATCTGCATATCTCTTGAAAGTCCTGTCGTCAGTGACCGGAATCAGATGGACTACGTTATTCTGACCAACTTCAAGGGTGAGAAGGAATTCGTCCTCGTTGCAACCGATACCTTCCTTTATCCCAAGGAGTATTTTCCGCATTGGGCACAGAGAGAAACCTACAACTTCAAGCTTTACAGAGGACCCGTTGACTTCTCGGCAATCACCTCGGTGTCGGTTTACACACACGGTGACACGTCGGGCGTTGAGATGGGAGAGGTTACCCTCGTGCGCCATATCAATTCGCCGATAAAGAATCCGTCCGTCACTCTTGATAACGGAAGCTCGGTAGCATTTGACTGTGTTATTAACTCTGGTGAATGGCTTGAGTATGACGGCAAGCGTGCTGTTGTATATACAGCAGAAGGCAGACCGACAGAGGTCAAGAGCGTTGGTACGCTTACCGCACCGAACGGGAATTTCGTTGCAACACTGTCGGGTGATACCGATTCCGCAACACTTGTCAGAGGTAAGCTTACCTTGGGCTTCTCGGGTCGGGAAATAAGCTAATGAAATAAGCTGATGAAAACAAAAAGATGAGTCAACGACTCATCTTTTTGTTTACTAAGAAATTGCATTCATTAAGATAGGCGAGAATTGTCGGCGGTGCCAGCCGCTTTTTGTGTCAGTTAGTGATTTCTTTACCTGCAAAGCCGAATACAAGCCTTGCACGGACGGGAGCGTCGGTCAATGCCTCTGCCGAATAGGTTGCCTTGAAGTCACCCGTAGGAATAGTAAGAGCACCGCTGAAGGTTATTTCCTCAACCCTTTCCTCTGCGTTATGATAGAGGAGAGCCTTGCTTGTCAAGGGGTCGTACTCTATATAGTCACCGCCCTGAAGTTCTGCGTTAAAGACCATTGACGAGCCTCCCACGGTAACGGTGGGATTCTTAACGGGAGCGGGAGTCTGCGTATAAGCGTATATGCTTGAGATGGAGGCGGTATCTCCCGTCTTACCGCAGCAGCGCACCGTAACGTTTATTATATCCTCGTAATTCGGCACTCTTCGGTAGGTGATATAGTTGTAATAATCTGTGTTTATTCCGCTGAAGGTGTATTTCTTGATGTCATATTCTGCATTGTCAATGTCAAGAAGTATAAATTCCTTCCAGCCCTCAAAGTTCAGGTCGATAAAGTGGTCGCCTCTGCCGTTGGATTCACCCGAGGTGACTCCACCCGTAAGAGATATGAGAAGCGCGTCTCCGTCGGCTCCTGTACCCTTTACGCGTACCTTCATTGCCATTTTGTCCACCATATTAAGCTTGACGGTTCTTGAAAGAGTCTGCTCCTTCAGGGTCTTGTCCTCGTCAAATTTTACGAGAAGCGTCTCGTTTTCAAGGAGGGTAGACCAGCGTGCTTCAATTCGTATAAAGGGGGTCTGCGTGTTGAAGGGGTTTTCTCCGTTTAACTGCCCGTCACCTGAGAGAAGGCTGAGATTTGCCCTTGAATAATACATCTGAAGGAATGCGTACTCGCCCTCACCCTTCTTGATGACCTTCCATTCTCCGCCCTCGCTCTTTACCTTGTCCAGCGCTTCACGGGTAAAGTAGTCGGACTTGCGAAGCTTGGAATAATTCTCACGGTAGTAACGCACGTTGTCGGCAAAGAAGGGATTTGTTTCAAGCCTCTCACTCGCGCTGTATACCATAGACATATTGTGGATGAGAGAATTCATACCGATAAAGTCAATATCGTCACGGAAAAGCGTTTTGCTGACGGTATTCTTCATACCCGAAACTCCCTCTGCATCGGGCTGGAAGTTGAACCAACCGAGCGTTGAGGTGAGATTGGTTTTCTGAGTGCCGAGATTGACGGACACGTGATTTGCGATAAACTGCTTTATTGCACGGGTCGGATAGTCCCACGCACCCGTTCTTCCTCTTACGTTCCACTCCTGCGGAGCGCTCGAGGAGGTCTCGATTATCGGCGTTCTTTCACATTGAGAAATAACGCGGTGTATAAACATCTGGAAATAATAGAACTGGTCGTTTGCATCCTCAACGTGTGCCGAGAGACCGTCGATGGCGTCAAAGTATATCATTGAGAAGCCACCGTCGTTGTAAGCCTTGGCGGTAAGGTCTGCTATGTGATAGAATAGCTCCGAGCCAAGCTTGGGGGTAAACATATTGAAGTAGCCCGACAGATGATAAATGGTAGTCCCTGCCGGATGCTCTGCGGGAGAGGTACCGCACTGACCTCTCGTTACGTTGATAAAGCCCTCCTCAGTACCGCTTCCGATAAGGATTATTTCCTCGTCGATAAGCACGTATCTTGAGTTTTTAAGGAAGAAGGATACCGTTTTATTAAAGCCCGATGCATCCTCCTCGGTCGGAATGGTTTTTCTGAATTTTGAAAGCGTTTTTCTAAGCGTGTAGGTCTCAAGCGTTTCAAGGTCACGCTGCCATTTCGGATTTGAAAGAATGGGGTCGGATTTGTAGGTTATATAATAAGCATAGGTGTGCAGACCCAATTCAAAGCCTGCGTCAACGTATCTTTTACCGACCTTTTCGTAAAATTCCTTTGCAGTACCCGTTTCTGTGTTGTGGAAATACATATCACCCTGACGGAAGCTTGAGCCACTCTGGTGTATGTCTATCTGGTCGATTCCAAGCTCCTTGGCAATTGCTATGGTCTTTTCTACGTCCTCGGGCTTCGTTGAGTCGCAGATGATGTAATCACCGAAGTTGCCCTCCCATTCCTGAGCGTAGGCACCTCCTGCCCTTGAAGCAAGACCGACGGAGGTATCTATTGCATCGGTAAGCTCCTGTAAATACTTAATTGCATCCCCTCTTTTTGAGAATACGACACCCATTTTTGAGCCAAACGTACCCTTGTCAAATTTCGTGTACGCGTGTGCAATGCTCGATACCGCACCTGCTCTGAAGCCCTTGTTAACGGGATTGACCCACGCCGTCATACCCATTGAGTTAAGCATAAACGAGTTATCCTCATCGGAGGTGACAACGGTTGTGTTGAGATTTGCGAAGGTGACGGAGGAATAGATATCGGGTACCTCGGAGTCTATCTCGAAGGTCATATAATTATTCTTTACCTCGACTATCATATATACCGATACTCCGTCCTTGAAGGAGAATTTTATTCTGCTTCCGTCGAGCTTTACGGAGGTTGGAAGCACCTTGTTGCCCGTGTCGGTATTCAGGTATAAGAATTGCTGTGAGCCGTTGTTCACGTTCTCACCCGTGTAAAGATTTATAAATTCCGTGACCTTGCCGTTCTTTTTATTGATGCTGAAGGAAAAGTGCTTGTTTTTGAAGGTAATCTCGCTTGCACCGTCCTCAACGCCCTCAAGAGACGCATTATAGTAATACTCACCGTGAACGCCCGAGTTTGACGCCATTAAAATATTAAGTCTGCCCCAATGAGTCTTAATATCGTCGAATACGTTTTCAAGCCTTGCCTCGCTTACGGTCTTTTCACTTACGTTAAGACCTAAAAGTCGGTTGATGACGGTAACCACCTCGGCGCGTGTAATCGTATTGTCGGGACGGAAGGTGTTGTCCTCGTAGCCGTTTACAAGACCCGAGGATGCCGCCGCCATAATCGAGGAGTAGTAAAAATGATTACTGTCAACGTCCGCAAAGCTGATATCACTCTTTCGCTCAACGAGCATTGACGCAAGACCTGCAAGCTCGACGAATTCTGCACGCGTTATAGGTTCGTTGGGCTTGTAGGAGGTGTTCTCGTTTCGGAAGAAATATCCCGTTTCGTCAAGGAAGGCGATTGCGTTGTAGAACCAGTCACCCTTTTTGACGTCGGTGAAGCGTGTTGAGTATCCGTCGGGAATAGTCTGCTTGCCGAGAATGAGTCGGGCAAACACCGTACAAGCCTCGGCTCTCGTCATATTGGAGTTAGGCTCAAATTTGTTGTTGCCCTTACCGAAGATGTAGGCAGTGTTAGCACCGTTGAACTGAGCGGGTATCTTGGGAAGCTCGGAGGAGGTGTCTGCCTGTGCAAGCTCTCCGAGTGTGTCAAGCGTTACGGTCTTGACGGTGGACTCAATCATTTCGCCAAAGGGCTTTGCCCATCCGTATTTTATGGTCTTGTTATCCTCGGAAATGCTTACGAGGAAGGGACACGCACCGTGTGCGGCGTAAATTCCGTTGTCGCCGTTTGAGGCAATTGCCACAACCTCGACTCCGTTTGCGTTTTTGATTTTACTGCTGACAGCCTTGTCGCTTGCAAGAAGCTTTGAGGAGATTATCGCAAGAATATTGTCATGCTTTGAGAAGGCGTAATTCCACGCAGCCTCACCGTCACGTGGTTTGCCAACCCAGGTCATACTGTATGCACGAAGCTTGGTTGAGCCGAAGAGGGGAGGATAGGTATCGTTTTCCCAATCCCACATAGTGTACATTGCGCCGTTATCGTCGATAAAGGAGGTGGTGAAGATTATCGCACGCTTGTCGGGATGCTGAGCAATAGTCGAGTTGAACCAGTTAAGCACGGCGGTCTGTGGCCAAAGCTCAAGCTGGAATATTATATACTTGACACCGTTGTTGTCAACGACCGTGTAGTAGTTGGAATCGTCGTAGTATTCGTATTCGGTATCTCTCGGCATAAGCCTCTCTACTCCGAGAAATTCTGCCTGAAGTGACTGACGGTTGTAGCCTGCGCCCGTATAGTCAAAGTTGTCAAGGCTAACTCCGACGGGAATACCCTCGTCCGTGAGAGGTGCAATTGCGCTTGCAAGTGCGGAGAATTCCTTCTGCCAGTCCTTGTCCTCTCGGCAAAGATTGATAAGCTCGTCAACGCTCATACCCTTTCCAACGGTGTTTGAGTAGTTGTAGTAGGAGCCACCCGAAATCTGACCGAGCACGGATACGTATTTAAGGTTGAGCTTGTCCCTTTCGTTTATAAGCCACCAGGAAGCATCCTCAATTGCCGTCGGATTTTTGGCGTTGTCTATAAAGGTCTTAGTACCGTTGAAGCTTGCAACGGTAAAGCCGTTTTCCGAAACGAAGCCGTCAATCGACGATGCCGTAACGGTCATACCGAGAAGCATCATAGCTAAAACGGTAAGCGTGATAGCGTAAAGAATCTTTTTCATATATCGGTTCTCCTTCAAGGTTTTACAGCTTGCAATCTGCATTCGTCGATATTATATCATATTTTGCAAAGCATTTCAAGAATTTTTCACATTCTCGCATCTCAATCACGCCGTAAGGCGTGTATATCATCAATGAGAAGCATTGTATATCACCAACACGAAGTGTTGTATATCATCAAGCCGCAGGAGGATGCACGCTGATGCGTGATGAGATACAAGGGCGGCACGCCGCCCTTGATGATATGCACCGCACGTTGTGCGGCGATGATATGCCAAACCTGCGGCTTGGATAAAAAAATCAGACAAGTCGAAGCTTGTCTGATTTTTTGGCGGAGAAGGCGAGGATCGAACTCGCGCGCCGGAAACCCGACCTAACAGTTTAGCAAACTGCCCCCTTGACCGCTTGGGTACTTCTCCATAGTATTCATTTTTTGTGACCTTCGTTAGTATATCATAAAAAGAATTTTATGTCAAGAGTAAAATCAAACATTTTTGGCGTATTTAGGCTTGACAACAATTAATATTTCAATTATAATATGTATGCATGGAGATTTAGAGTGCACTTATTAGTCTGGCGTTATGACGGGATAAGTGCATTTTTTATTTGAAATCTATTATTTTGGAGGAAAAGCATGAAAAACAATATTGTTGATTGGAAAACGATAACGAATTTCGTAATTGACGCTTTCGTGGGCTACGGAATACCCAGAGAGGATGCCGAAATTTGTGCTGACGTTCTTCTTGAATCGGACAAGAGAGGTATCGAGTCTCACGGTGTAAACCGCTTCAAGCCCGTATATCTCGACAGAATCAAGGCGGGAATACAGAATCCCGTTACAAATTTTGAGATTATCAAGGAAACTCCCACCACCGCAGTCGTTGACGGTCACGACGGTATGGGTCAGGTAATCGGTCACAAGGCTATGTCTATGGCAATTGCCAAGGCTAAGGAATACGGTATGGGTATGGTAGTTGTCCGTAACTCCTGCCACTACGGTATTGCAGGCTATTACACCTCTATGGCGGCTAAGGCAGGCTGTATCGGTATGACGGGTACTAACGCCCGTCCCACCGTTGCTCCCACCTTCGGCGTTGAAGGTATGTTCGGTACTAATCCTTTGACTCTCGGTGTGCCCACCGACGAGGCGTTTGACTTTAACTTTGATGCCGCAAGCTCCACCTATCAGAACGGTAAGCTTGAGTATTACGCAAGAATCGGCAAGGATGCACCCAAGGGCGCACTCGTAAATCTTGAGGGCGAGGCGTTTGAGGGAACGGCTGACGAGGCACTCAAGGCTATGGCACGCGGTGAGGCTGCTCTTTGTACACTCGGCGGACCCGGTGAAGAGGGCTGCGGATACAAGGGCTACGGCTTCGCGCTCTTCGTTGAGCTTATGTCAGCAGTGCTTCAGGACGGTAGCTACGGTAAGGCTCTTACGGGTAAGGGTGAAAACGGTGAGAAGGTGCCCTTCCGCCTTGGTCACTTCTTTATTGCAATTGACACCGACCATTTCCTCGGTGAAGACGTTTGTCGTAAGAAGGCGGGCGACATCATCCGTGAGGTTCGCTCTGCAAAGAAGGCTCCCGGTGCCGAGCGCATTTACACCGCAGGCGAGAAGGAGTACGAGATTCGTCTCGCACGTCACGCAGGCGTTCCGATCAACGAGTCTGTGCAGAAGGAGTTCAACGCAGTACGCGACGAGCTTGGCTTAACTCAGTATAAATTTCCTTGGGAGGACTAATAAAAATGGATATCAGACAGGAATCTTTAAAGAAGCATTACGAATGGAACGGTAAGATAGAGGTTATTTCAAGAGCTCCTATCGAGACCCGTCAGGACCTTTCTCTTGCATACACTCCCGGTGTTGCAGAGCCTTGCCTCGTTATCAAGGATGACGTATCGAAGTCCTACGATCTCACCCGCCGTTCAAACCTCGTTGCAGTTATTACCGACGGTACTGCAATTCTCGGTCTCGGTGACATCGGTCCCGAGGCGGGTATGCCCGTTATGGAGGGCAAGTGCGCACTCTTCAAGGCGTTTGCAGACGTTGACGCATTTCCCCTTTGCATCAAGTCCAAGGACGTTGATGAAATAGTAAGAACCATTTATCTTCTCTCGGGAAGCTTTGGCGGTATCAACCTCGAGGACATTTCCGCTCCCCGTTGCTTTGAGATTGAGAGAAAGCTTAAGGAGATATGCGATATTCCGATTTTCCACGACGACCAGCACGGCACCGCAATCGTAGTTGCAGCCGCTCTTATCAACGCTCTTAAGGTTGTTAAGAAGGAGATTGGCAACGTTAAGGTCGTTATCAACGGTGCGGGAAGCGCAGGTATCGCAATCGGTAAGCACCTTCTCAATATCGGCGTTAAGCACCTCGCCTTCTGCGACCGCTTCGGTATCATCTGTGAGGGTGACGAGAATAACAATCCCGCTCAGGAGGAGATTTCCAAGGTTACCAACCTCGAGCATAAGAAGGGTAGCCTTGCAGACGCTCTCGTTGGCGCGGACGTATTTATCGGCGTTTCCGCTCCCAACCTCGTTAACGAGGAGATGGTCAAGTCTATGGCTGACGACTGCATTATGTTCCCCATGGCTAATCCCACTCCCGAAATTATGCCCGATATTGCAAAGAAGGCAGGCGCAAGAGTAGTCGGTACGGGTCGCTCAGACTTCCCCAACCAGATAAACAACGTTCTTGCATTCCCCGGTATCTTCCGCGGTGCGCTTGATTGCAGAGCTACCTGCATCAACGAGGAAATGAAGGTTGCAACCTCCTTTGCTCTTGCATCCCTTATTTCCGACGAGGAGCTTTCCGAGGAGAATATCATTGCATCCGCTCTTGACAAGAGAGTTGCCGAGGTTGTTGCAGAGGCGGTTATCAAGACCGCGCGTGAAACAGGCGTTGCAAGAATATAACTCTTGACAAATTATGCTTATGATGGTATACTTTACCCATAGCATATAGCTGTTTGCTGAGATTTTGAGTGCATTCTGCTGTAGCAAAAGCTACGGCAGAGTTGCACTTATTTTTTGTTTGCGGAGGAATTATTATGGGAGAAATTATTGCGGCGGTAAGAAGCCGTCAGGATATGGAAGCGGCTTTGAGGTCGGGAGTGTCTATTATTTTTCTTTTAAAGACCGATATCAACGAGCTTGCCCAGAGCGTGAAAATGGCTCACGCCGTTGGTAAAAAGCTTTTCGTTCATATGGACTTTGCCGACGGTGTAGGCAAGGACGGTGCAGGCTGTCTTTATCTCAAGGGGCTTTCGGTTGACGGAATAATCAGCACCCGTGCAAGCATTATAAAATCTGCAAGGGATAACGGTATGACCACCGTACAGAGAGTTTTTATCGTCGATTCTCACTCAATCGTAACGGCGGCGGATACCATGCAGAAGAATCTTCCCGATATGATTGAGCTTATGCCGGGTATCGCTACCAAGGCAATCTCCTTCTTCCGTGAAAGAGTAAGCATCCCGATTATTGCAGGCGGTCTCATCGAAACCTCCGACGAGGTTGAGCTTGCCTACCGTGCGGGTGCTAACGCCGTATCAACGGGCAGAATTGATTTGTGGAAATAAAATCAACCTACTTGAAGCTCTGCGTATTAATACTTATATTAAAAAGGGGCTGTAAAAAAACTTGGTTAGAGTTTTTTTACAGCCTCTTTTCAGGAGATAGGAAAAAATGCTCCAGAATGGACAAACCGAAGCCCGTCAGCGTACGAGTGTACGGTAGTGGCGAGGTTTGTTCAGAGCCAAA
>JAFSID010000019.1 GCA_017439965.1 Clostridia bacterium
AGGAAAAAATGCTCCAGAATGGACAAACCGAAGCCCGTCAGCGTACGAGCGTACGGTAGTGGCGAGGTTTGTTCAGAGCCAAAAACATATGATTTATTCGAGAAAACTCATTTTTGAGTTTTTACCTTAATATTTATCTGTATTTGTTTTGATATACAGTCTCATTTGCTTACGCTTTCTTGTTTTTGGCGGTCTGGACTTTTTTTACATCTCCTTTTTGTTATATTGTAGCTTCGAGGTTAGTGTGGATTGCCTTTATAAATTCGGATGAGTTTACCGACTTAACGCTCACGCCCTCGGAAACGAGTCCCGAAAGGTCCTTGGTCATAATGCCGTCGTCAAGAGTCTTGATGCAAGCGCTCTCAAGCTTCTTTGCAAAGCTTACAAGCTCGGGAAGGTTGTCAAGCTCACCTCTCTTTGCAAGAGCGCCCGTCCAGGCAAAAATGGTTGCCATAGGATTGGTGGAGGTTTCCTCGCCCTTGAGGTAACGGTAATAGTGACGGGTTACCGTGCCGTGAGCCGCTTCGTACTCATACTTTCCGTCGGGAGATACAAGCACCGAGGTCATCATTGCAAGTGAGCCGAAGGCTGTGGAGACCATATCGCTCATAACGTCTCCGTCGTAGTTCTTACAAGCCCAGATATATCCGCCCTCACTTCTGATTACTCTTGCAACCGCATCGTCGATAAGGGTGTAGAAATACTCGATTCCCGCTTCCTCAAACGCCTTCTTGTAGTCGCTTTCGTAAATTTCCTCAAATATGAGCTTGAAGGTCTGGTCGTACTTCTTGGAGATGGTGTCCTTGGTGGAGAACCAGAGGTCCTGCTTTGTGTCAAGAGCGTACTTGAAGCAGGAGTGAGCAAAGGAGCGTATGGAGGAATCCTTGTTGTACTGTGCCTGAAGCACGCCTCCGCACTCGAAATCGTATACCGTCTCGCGCGTTTCGTTTCCGTCACGGTCGGTGAAAACAAGCTCTGCCTTTCCTTCGGGTACACGGAGCTCGGTAGCCTTGTAAACGTCGCCGTAAGCGTGGCGGGCAATGGTTATGGGCTTCTTCCAGTTCTTTACGACGGGCTTTATAGAATCTATGATGATGGGGGCACGGAATACAGTACCGTCAAGAGCCGCACGGATAGTACCGTTGGGGCTCTTCCACATTTCAGTGAGGTTGTATTCCTCCACTCTCTGCTTGTTGGGAGTGATGGTAGCGCACTTTACGGCAACGCCGTATTTCTTATTAGCCTCAGCCGCCGCGTGAGTTACGGCGTCCTTTGTCTTTTCTCTTTCGGGAAGTCCGAGGTCGTAATACTCGGTTTTAAGGTCAACGAAGGGGAGTATAAGCTCGTCCTTTATCATCTTCCATAATATTCTCGTCATTTCGTCTCCGTCCATTTCGACCAGAGGCGTCGTCATTTTAATCTTGTCCATCAGTTGTCTCCCTTCGTGTATTTGAGAAGTCCGCCTGCAAGCAATATTTTCTGCTGACGGTCGGAGAATTCTCCGACGCAGGCTATTTCTATATTCTTTGTTTTGTCAATAAGGGTTATCTTGCCCGACTTGAGTCCTTCGTAAAGTCCTACAAGCTCAAGCTCGTCGTCCTGCTCTACCTTGTCGTAATCCTCGGGATTTGCAAAGGTGAGAGGGAGTATGCCTGCGTTGATGAGGTTTGCGGCGTGAATTCTTGCAAAGCTCTTTGCAACGACCGCGCGTACTCCGAGATAAAGCGGAACAAGTGCCGCGTGCTCACGGGAGGAGCCCTGACCGTAGTTGATTCCGCCCACGATTACGGTTGAGCCTGCCGCCTTTGCACGCTCGGGGAAGCTTTCGTCGCATACGCCGAAGCAGAATTTCGAAAGGTAGGGAATATTTGAACGGTAGGGTAGTATCTTTGCACCTGCGGGCATAATGTGGTCGGTGGTGATGTTGTCTCCAACCTTAAGAGTAAGTCTTGCCGATACCTTGTCCTCAAGGGGCATTGCCTCGGGGAAGGGCTTGATGTTAGGACCGCGCTTGACCTCAAGGGTCTTAGCCTCCTCAACGTCTGCGGGGAGCACGATTGCCGAATCGTTTATCTTGAATTTCTCGGGAAGCTCGATTTCGGGGCACTCACCGAGCGTTCTCGGGTCGGTTATGTAGCCCGTGAGAGCCGATGCCGCCGCAACCTCGGGAGATACCAGATATACCTGACCGTCCTTAGTACCGCTTCTGCCCTCAAAATTACGGTTGAAGGTACGGAGTGAAACGCCTGCCGAGTTGGGAGAAAAGCCCATACCTATACAAGGACCGCAGGCACATTCAAGCACTCTTGCACCCGACGCTAAAATATCCGAGAGCGCTCCGCAATCCGCAAGCATTGAGAGTACCTGCTTTGAGCCGGGAGATACCGAAAGGCTGACCGATTCGTGAACCGTCTTGCCCTTGAGTATTGCGGCAACCTTCAAAAGATCTGCAAGAGAAGAGTTCGTGCAGGAGCCTATACATACCTGGTCAACCTTGATGCTTGAAAGCTCCTCCGCGGTCTTGATGTTGTCGGGGCTGTGAGGACAAGCGAGTAAGGGCTTGAGCTCCGAAAGGTTTATGTCGATTATTCTGTCGTAAACCGCATCCTCGTCACTTGCAAGGGGGATATAATCCTCGCCTCTGCCCTGAGCCTCGAGGACTGCGCGCGTGATTTCGTCGGAAGGGAATATCGAGGTGGTAGCACCCAGCTCGGTGCCCATATTCGTAATGGTTGCACGCTGAGGCACTGTGAGAGTCTTGATGCCCTCGCCTCCCCATTCAATGATAGAGCCTACTCCACCCTTAACCGAAAGGATACGGAGTATCTCAAGGCTTACGTCCTTTGCGCTTACCCAGGGCTTGAGAGAGCCCGTGAGGTTGACCTTTATCATTTTGGGCATTGTGATGTAATAAGCGCCTCCGCCCATTGCAACCGCAACGTCCATACCGCCCGCACCCATTGCGAGCATACCGATACCGCCACCCGTAGGAGTGTGGCTGTCCGAGCCGATAAGGGTCTTACCCGGCTTGCCGAAGCGCTCAAGGTGTACCTGATGGCAGATGCCGTTACCGGGACGGGAGAAGCGGAGTCCGTACTTCTTTGCCGCGGACTGAATGTATATGTGGTCGTCGGCGTTTTCAAAGCCCGACTGAAGCGTGTTATGGTCGATATACGCAACGGATAATTCAGTGCGAACACGGGGAATACCGATGGACTCAAACTCAAGATAAGCCATAGTGCCCGTTGCGTCCTGAGTCAGCGTCTGGTCAATTCTGAGAGCAATCTCCTGCCCTGCAATCATCTCGCCCTCGACGAGATGCTCCTTTATAATCTTCTGTGCAATCGTAAGTCCCATATCAGTTGTTTTCCTCTCTGTATTTCATAACGAAGCCCTCAAGCTCCTCGGTGCTCATAACCGTCTGTCTGCCGGTCTCGTATTGAGCGTCTACCCATTCCTTCATACAAACGACGATATCGTCCTTCTTGCTGACCGAAGCCTCGCCCGTCAGATGATAGTGAGTGTTGAGCCAGTAGGCAATACCTGCCGCGCCCGAGGTGTTGCTGATTACCACCTGAGCGGGACGGTTAAGAATCTTTTCGGTGTTGAATATATTGTATATCTCCTCGTCCTTCATAAGTCCGTCGGCGTGAATACCTGCACGGGTTGAGTTGAAGTAAGCACCTACGAAGGGGGTCATAGGGTCAATTCTGTATCCGATATCCTTTTCAAAATATTCTGCAATTTCGGTTATTGCGGTGGGGTCCATTCCGTCAAGCGTTCCGCGGAGTGAGGCGTATTCCATAACCATTGCCTCAAGCGGTACGTTACCCGTACGCTCGCCGATACCGAGCATAGAGCAGTTGACCGATGACGCGCCGTAAAGCCAAGCACACGATGCGTTTGCAACGCCCTTGTAGAAGTCGTTGTGACCGTGCCACTCAATCATTTCGGAGGGCACGTTTGCGTAGTGCTGAATACCGTAAATAATACCAGGGACGCTTCGGGGAAGGGCAACCTCCGAGAAGGGAACGCCGTAGCCCATCGTATCGCAGGCGCGAATCTTAATCGGAATACCCGACTCCTCGGACATTCTCTGAAGCTCGTTTACAAAGGGGATAACGAAGCCGTAAAAGTCGGCACGGGTGATATCCTCAAAGTGACAACGGGGATGAATACCCATTTCAAGAGCTGCGTAAACCGTCTTTTTATAATGCTCAAGCGCCTGACCTCTCGTCATACCGAGCTTTTTGAAGATGTGATAGTCCGAGCAGGAAACGAGTATTCCCGTTTCACGAATTCCCATATCACGAATAAGCTTGAAGTCGTTGAGGCTGGCTCTTATCCAGGTGGTTATCTCGGGAAATTCAAGACCCGTCTCACGACACTTTTCGATAGCGCGTCGGTCCTGCTCGCTGTATACGAAAAATTCTGTCTGACGGATAAGTCCCTTGGGTCCTCCGAGTCTTGACATAAGCTTGTAGAGGTGTACTATCTGCTCGGGAGTGTAGGGAGCCTGAGACTGCATTCCGTCACGGAAGGAGGTATCAGTCATCCATATCTCCTCCGGCATACCGATGGGCACTCGACGGTGGTTGAAGGGTATCTTGGGAATTTCCTCGTAATTGTATATGTCTCTCCAAAGATTAGGGTTCTTTACGTCCTGAAGAGAATACTTATAAGCGTTTTGTTCAAGTAGGTTTGTTTTAGGTGATAATTCAACCATAGTATTTACCTCCGAAAAAGGAACAAATTTAGATTGTATACAATTATACAATAATACAATCCACTTGTCAATACCTCGTTTGCAAAAGGTAAAAATTAATTAAAAAAGTACAAAATTGCTATAATTTATACCTTTTATATAGTTATATTATTCAATGCTTGACAGTCAGTACAGACAAAGCTTGACAAATTCTGATTTTCGTGTATACTATTAAGGCATTTGTTTTTTAGGAGAAGAAAATGAAGATAGATAACACTAAGCTTTTTCACACGGCGTGGATCATCTCAAATATCCTATGCGTGCTGTTTGCAATAGGGCTTTTCATTCAGCTTGTATGTATGCTTTGGCTTTGCCTTATGCCCGATAAGCTTGCGGATTTCTTTGAGTCCTTCAGAATCTGGCAGCCCTTTATAACCGATATGTATCCGTATTCTCAAGCCAAGGCTGAGCTTTCCGCTTCAATGCTGACCTATGCCTTTGCGGTTTTCTTCACTCACAATACCGCTCTGACCTTCAAGGCACTGAAAAAAGGGGAGAGGGTTGACGGAGGCGTTTTGAAAAAGGTTTCGGTCGTTACCGTGTGTTGCTCCTGCGCTATACCGCTGGTGCATAACCTTACCTTTTCCGCATTTGTAAGCAGTGGCTTTACAAGGGCAGGCGTTGATATCGGTATGATGCTTTTCGGACTTGCACTGTTCACCTTTTCACTTTATTATACAAAAAGCAAAAATTAAGCTTGGAAAATTCCAAGCTTATTTTTTGTGCAGTATCAACAAAGATTGATAAATAAATAACAATACTATTGAAAAAGCTTACAATATATGTATAATAATATTTGAAGGCGTTTACTACAATATTATTATATAAAGGAGAAATGATATGAAGGGTATCAGACTTACTCGAAAAGTTATTGCATACGTATTAACTTTTTGTATTGTTTTTTCGGCAATAGTTCTTCCCATTAACGTTTATGCGTCCGACTCTCAGGTGAAGGACGGTGCGTATTATCGCGTTGAGTATTGGACGGAAGGACTTGACGGAGACTATAAGCTTGCCAAGTCGTTTGACCGAATAGGAATTGACGACGGAGAGGTCAAGCTTCGCACCTACGTTTTTAAGGGCTATACCTCGAATGATCAGCATCCCGATTGTGTGCTTTCGGGAACTGCCTCGACGGAGGAAAAGCTTGTTTTGAAGCTTTATTACGACCTTAACGAGTATACGGTAGCCTACGCGCTTGAGGGCTACGTTCCGAACGGAATCGTGGCTCCCGAGACTGAGACCTATAATTACGGCGAGAGCGTCGAAGTTGCCGAAGGGCTTTATGCCGAGGGCTACGTTTTCAGCGGATGGACCGACAAGACTCCCGAGACTGACGAGAATTACGTAGACGTATCAGGCGGTGAATTTACCGTTCCCGCAAAGAACGTCGTTCTCACGGGATATTTTGTAAAAGCTCCCGATTCGAATTATAAGGTTGAGCATTATCTTGAAAACCTTGACGGAGGCTGGGGTGACGGTAAGGGCGGTTCTTCGCCTGCTGTTACCAATGAGCTTTATGTACCCGCAGGTGAAGACGTCGAGGTAAATTATGGTGCGTTTACGGGCTTTGAGGCAAATCCCGAGCATCCCGACACGGTTTTGACGGGTGATACCTTAAAGCTTTATTACGAAAGAAATACTTATCCCTTAAGATATCGCTACACGGGTACTATTCCCGAGGGTGCTCCTATAATTCCCAACGCAAAGCCTGAGCTTCCCTATGAGGGACACAAGATTCAGGTGCCATACGGTACAGAGTACACTCTTGCGACACCACCGACTCTTGACGGTTACACCTTTGACGGCTGGACGGCACAGTCAGAGGGCGTTGAGGTGGTAGACAATAAGCTTACGATGCCTGCGCAGGAGGTAATCGTTGTCGGTGGCTTTGGCAACGGAGACACGCCTTACCGCATTGAGCACTGGAACGAGCAGGTTGACGGAAGCTTCGTGCTTGAAATGGAGTACGAAAGACTTGGAGTTGACGGAAGTGATATAGGTCTCAGACCTTATATTTTCACGGGCTACACCTCCACTCTCAAGCATCCCGATTGCGTTACGAAGGGAACTGTTTCATCCGTAAGTACGCTTGTGATGAAGCTGTATAACTATCGTGATACCTACGACGTAAGCTACGTTATCGACGGTTATATTCCCGATGGCGTTGAGCTTCCCGAGGCGGTTGGCTATAAGTACGGCAAGACGGTTAACGTTGCCGATGAGCTTTCTGCTGACGGCTATCTTTTCAGCGGTTGGAGTAACAAGGCGCCCTTGACAGATGAGAATTACGTAGACGTATCAAGCGGTGAATTTACCGTTCCCGCAAACGACGTCGTTCTCACGGGCAGCTTCGTGAAAATCCCTGATTCAAATTATAAGGTTGAGCATTACCTCGAAAACCTTGACGGAGGCTGGGGTGACGGCAAGGGCGGAAGCACTCCCGTAATGACCGAGGAGCTTTTTGCGGATTCCGACGCTTACGTTGGGAATTATGCATGTCTTACGGGCTTTAGTGCGTATCCCGACCATACCGATACCGTTAAGTCGGGTGCGGATATCTTAAAGCTTTACTATAAGAGAAATACCTATTCCTTGAGATACCGTTATATCGGTACTATTCCCGAGGGCGCTCCCGCAATTCCCAACGCAAAGCCCGAGCTTCCCTATGACGGACATAAAATAAAGGTACCCTACGGCACAGAGTATGAGCTTGTTGCTCCATTTTCCCTTGACGGCTATTACTTTGACGGCTGGCATTCTCAGAGCGAGGGGCTTGAGGTTGTGGACAATAAGCTTACGATGCCTGCGCAGGAGGTAATCGTCGTAGCCAATCTTACAAAGCAACGTACAGTCAGCTACGAGCTTAACGGAGGTGCTTCGTCAGAGATTGATTACTCGCCCGAGACCGCGCTTGACGGAGGTGTGATAACCCTTAAGGACGCGCCTATACGCAGCGGCTACGTGTTCAGGGCGTGGAGCGACGGAGAAAATGAGTATAAGGCAGGAGACAGCGTAACGGTTATGGGTGACGTTACCTTCAAGGCTATGTGGAGTGTAATAGTTACGGGCGGTATTATTCCTTCCTTTACAAATGAGTATAAGCTTTCCTATTTAACTAACGGCGGAACGGTATATTCCGATGAAAAATATGAAAAGGGAGATACCGTAGAGCTTGATAAGTACCCCGAAAGAGAAGGATATATTTTCGGTGGCTGGTATCTTGATAAGAATTATACCGAGGCTGTTACAAGCGTAAAGCTTGATAAAAACCTGACCGTTTACGCTCTGTGGAGTGAAGCAAAGGCTCCCTCGGAGCTTGACAGCGGTAACCATTTTGCGTACGTTGTAGGCTATGACGACGGCACGATAAGACCTCACGCAAATATCACGCGTGCCGAGGCAGCGACACTTTTCTTCCGACTTCTCAAGGCTGGTGCGAGAGAGAACAAGCTTTCAAATGAAAGCTCGTTTGCCGACGTCCGTGAGGGCGATTGGTTCAACACCTACGTTGCAACCCTTGAAAACCTCGGAGTACTCACCGCGCGTGAGGGCAACAGCTTCTGCCCCAACGAGCCTATAACAAGAGCAGAGCTTGCCGAGATATGCACGCATTTTGACAGCACGCCCTACGTTGAGAAGAATATCTTTACCGACGTTTCGGGTCACAGCTTTGAAAAAGCGATTCTTAAGGCTACGGCGTACGGATGGATAAACGGCTACGAGGATAACACCTTCCGTCCCGATGAGCCGATAACCCGTGCCGAAGCAATGGCGATAATCAACCGTATGCTTAAGCGTGTTCCCGAATCAATTGACGACGTTCTGACCGAAAAAATGAACGTATGGACGGATAACGTTGATACGTCAGCTTGGTATTATCTGCATATTCGGGAGGCAACGAACAGCCACAGCTACGTTATAAGAGAGGACGGATATGAGTCCTGGACCGAAATAATTGACGGCGTTGATTGGGCTGATTATCAGTAACAAATAAAAAATTGGGACTTTTTCAAGTCCCAATTTTTTTGTTTGTTAATTATTAAAATAAGCTCTTAATCCAATGCCAGATGGTGAAGTTGTCAGCAAAGGGGAAGGTTGCGATGCCGATTACGAAAAGAACGGCAATAACGACGGGAAGAACGTACGTCATATAAGGACGAATCCACTTGCCCATCTTAAGACCCTTACCTGCATTTGCTTCTGCGAGGAAGTTGTCAAAGCCCCATCCCTTGCGTGACGTAACGAAGAGCACGTAGCAGAGAGAGCCGAGAGGAAGCATACAGTTTGAAACGAGGAAGTCCTCAAGGTCAAGGAAGGATGAGCCCGAAGCGAAGGGCACGAAGCCTGACCAAAGGTTGAAGCCGAGTGCACAGGGAACCGAGAGAATGAGGATTGCCACACCGCCTATGATACAAGTCTTCTTTCTTGACCAGCCCGTAATCTCCATAAGACAAGCAAAAATGTTTTCGAATACTGCGATAATGGTGGACATTGCCGCAAAGGTCATAAAGAGGAAGAAGAGTGAGCCCCAGATTCTTCCTGCGGCCATATTGTTGAATACCTTAGCCATTGCTACGAAGAGAAGGCTGGGACCTGCGCCGGGTTCAACGTTGAAGGTGAAGCAAGCAGGGAATATGATAAGACCTGCGAAGATTGCAACGAAGGTATCGAGAACGATGATGTTTACAGACTCGCCAACGAGTGAACGCTCCTTGCCGAGATAGCTTCCGAAGATAGCCATTGAGCCGATACCAAGGCTGAGGGTGAAGAATGCCTGATTCATTGCACCAACTATAACGCCGCCGTTAATCTTCGTGAAATCGGGCTTGAGATAGAAGGTGAGACCTTCCTTAGCACCGTCAAGGGTGAAGGAGTGGATTGCAAGTATAATGATAAGGAAGAAAAGAGCAAGCATCATATACTTTGTAACTCTTTCAAGACCCTTCTGTACGCCGAGTGAAAGAATGAGAGAGCCAAGAACTACAACGATTGCCATAAATCCAACCATTATAGCGGGGTTTGAAAGCATATTTCCGAAGAGTGCGGATGAAGCCTCATCGGTGATTCCCGTCATATCGCCCTTAACGAAGGATACGAAGTAGTGAAGAATCCAACCCGTAACCGATGTGTAGAACATCATAAGAAGGAAGTTTGCAACGAGTGCAGCGTATCCGTGTAAATGCCATTTCTGACCGGGCTTTTCAAGCTTCTGATAAAGCTTGACGGGGCTTGCCTGACTTGCACGTCCGAGTGCAAATTCAGTAATCATTACGGGAAGTCCGAGAATTACGAGGAAGAGCAGATATACGACGACGAAGGCACCGCCTCCGTACTGACCTGCCATCCAGGGAAATTTCCAAACGTTTCCGCAACCGATAGCGCATCCTGCGCTGAGAAGGATGAAGCCGAGACGGCTTCCTAAACGGTCTCTTTGCATAATAGATCTCCTTTTTCAGAAAGTTGTTAACAACATTGTAACATATATGTCATAATATGTCAAACAATATTTTTAAAAAAAGTAGGTCTCTTTCGAGACCTACCTGCTTTAACTGTCGGAAAAAACCTTTTTAATTGCCTCAAGGTATCCGTAGCCGTAAAGGTTGTCGGGCTGAAGATAGCTTGTCTCGGTCCATTCGTTCCAGGAATTTACTACCACAAGAGGCGTTCTGTCGGGATGAGCGTCAAGATATTCCTTTGCCATTCGCATAGCCTTTTCAATTGCCTCGGGAGTATTGTTTTTTATGATTCCGGGTCTGAATTTTTTAAATCTCGGATTGTTGTCCCATCCGCAAGAAATATGAGGGAAATATGGAATGTCATAATCTGCGTCAATTCTTTTCCATTCCTTTGCGACGCTTTCGAGAATTTCATTGTAATCACGGTCTATCTTAACGAAATGCACGAATTGGTACTGAGTTACACTGTCTGCACCGAGGAGGCGTACGATATCCTTGGTTGAACCTACCATGTTTGAGTCGAATCCGCTCAAATTCACGGCGCCTTCACTCCACAGTGTGAATTGAAGGTGAAGGTCGGGAAAGCCCGCAAGCTTTGTCTGCTCTCTGAAATAGGCAATTGCCTCAACCGTATTTTCAATTCCGCCGAGTCCTTTGATAAGGTTATTGACGTCATAAATCATAAATACGGGACAGCCGTCTATGGTATAATAGTTGGGCTGTAAAAAGTAATTGTTGATTACTCTGTGTACTACATTTTCAAGCTCTGCTCTTGAAACTGCACCCTTCCAGATTACAGTGCCTCCGAAATCGTCGGACAGGTCAAGATTCCAGCAGTTGTTGGCATCGTGATTTGCCCACATAAGATAAAATTTCATTTTATCGCGGTTTTTAGCTTTCAAAAAGCCATCATTCAGACAGTTTTCAAGAAACGGACGACCGTCATACCAATACCAGTCGTATATGAAAACGTTTACTCCGTGCTTTGTTGCCTCGTCTATCTGTTGCTCCATAACCTCGGGGTCTGCCTCATCCCGATATCCCCATAGAGGCTGCCTCGTCCAATGATAGCCGTTTTCCTTCGGAGCTGAATTCTTTACGGTCTGCCACTCGCCGATGCCCTCGCTCCAGAACATACGGGTGCGATTTTCCTTACCCGTGTATGCGGGCCAAACGTAAGCTGCTATATCGTATTTTTTCATATTATTTTACCGTGAGAACAACCTTGCCGACGTTCTTGCCCTGATAGAGAATGTCGTGTGCGGCTTCAGCCTCTGTGATGGGAAGCACCGCGTGAATGGTAGGCTTAACGAGTCCTGCCTCAATCTTTGGGAATACCTTTTCAACAAGCTCCGCAAGAATCTGCGCCTTTACGGCAGGAGTTCTTGAGCGGAGAGTTGAGCCGATTATACGAACGTTACGAACGTAGATGTTCTTGAGGTCAATCTCGGTCATCTGTCCTGCAAGAGCGGCAATCATTATCCAGCGTGCGCCGTGAGTGAGATAGTGAATACACTTGCCCATAATTTCACCGCCGAGGCAGTCGATGGCAACGTCAACTCCGTGACCTGCCTCAAGCTCCTCCTTGAGCACGAGAGAAATGTCCTCCTTGGTGGTAACGACAACCCTGTCTGCGTTGAGATGCTTTATGGAATTTGCAATTTCATCCGAGAGTACGGTGGTGATAACTCTTACGCCAAACGCCTTTGCCATCGGGATGATAACGCTTGCAAGACCCGATGCGCCTGCGTTCATAAGGAGAGTGTTGCCCTCCTTGATACCGCCCTCAATAAAGAGGTTGAGATATGCCGTAGCAAAAGCCTCGGGTATAGCCGCCGCCTCAATCATCGTGCAATTTTCGGGTACGGGCATAAGCATATCGTATTTTACTGCAACGTACTCGGCGTATCCGCCTCCTCCGAGAAGGGCGCATACCTTGTCTCCAACCTTCCAGTCGGACTTCGCCTTTGCTTCGTCACCCATTTCAACGATAACGCCTGCGACCTCAAGCCCCATCCATTCGGGACAGCCTGCGGGAGGAGGATAGTCGCCCTCTCTCTGCATAAGGTCTGCACGGTTGAGTGCCGCCGCGTGAATTTCGACAAGCACCTCCTCGGGCTTGATTTCGGGGTTGGGAACGTCGTCCCATCTGAGACTTCTGTCGTCGTTTACAAGTATTGCTTTCATTTGTGCTCCTCCAGATATTTATCCATTTTGATATTTACAGTATTGTCGGGTAATGAGATATTTTTGGGTAATTGCGACAGCTCAAGCTCCAGACCCTTTTCAAGAGGTATAAGCTCGGACTGCTTCATTCCCGTTGCGTTGAGTATTTTTGAGTTATCCATAATTCTGTCAAACAGTCTGTCGTAAACAAGCTGTTGCTTAGAATAAAGCGGGTGCCAAGATATTATATCAAGAAATGTGTCCTTGTCAACCCATTTGCAGTTCAAATTTCCGATTTTTTTATAAATTTCCGCAATTTCACCCCAAGTATGATGCTCGGAGGTGCAAACGGAATAGGCTTCACGGTAAGCCACGGGATTAAGCACAAGGCGTGCTATCATACGTCCCACGTCTCCTCCCCACGACATAGTGGCTTGAACGTTCATTGCTTCCTCGGGAAGAAGAAGCGTTTTTCCTTCGAGCATACGCTTGACAACGGTATCCATTTCAAGAGTTACAAGCTGGAAGCGTCTCTTTGAATAGGTGATTGCGGGACGGAGTATAGTCCAGTTGTTAAAGGAGGATGCCTTGAGATAGTCCTCTCCCTGAGCCTTGTAGATGCAATAGTCTCCCGAGCTGAGCAGTATCTCGTCGCGGGATACGTCGAGGAGTCGGGGAGAGGTCTCCTTGACGGGATGCTCCTCGTCTGCGTATACGCGATAGCTTGAAAGATAAAAGTAGTGGTTTGTGTTCTTGAGATACATTGGAAGAAATACTTCGTATTCCGCGCTTGTGGGATATACCATAAAGTCGATTATTGCATCGTAGCCCTTCTTTACAAGCTCGGACATGGTGCCGAAATCCTTGGCGTTGAGCTTCGTGTAGGTGAGATTGGGGTTGTCGGATACGGGGAGGTCGCTTGCAACGACGTCAACCTTGTAGCCGAGTGAGAGTAATTCGGGAACGAGGTAAACGCCCATTGCACCCGTTCCGCCGATAACGAGTATTTTTTTCATAATTAAGCTCCTTCAGGTAAATTTTTAAAGCCTGCAAGCGCAAGCATTTCCTTTGCACGCTTGATCGTGGGTTGAGGGCAGATTCCGTCACGGGAATTTTCAATTACGAGAAACATATCCGAGCCGATTGCAGGACCAAGTATTCTGTGTCTTTCGCAATGTGTACCGTTACAGAGAAACAGCGAAGGTATTCCGAGTCTTTCCTTAAGCACGACGCTTGTGCGCAGGTTGTTGAGAAGCTCGCTCTCTGAGTTGGCATCTGTCACTATTTTTGAAACGTCTGCACCTCTCTCTCGGTGTGCCTCAGCGATTTTCAGTACCTCGTCGCAGTCGGCGTATCTTAAAACGTGAGAGGACATAAGCACCTCTCCGCCGAGTGAGTGTATACGCTCAACGGCACGCATTTGCTTTTCGACAGCCTCCGCCTTTTCGGTGAATTCGCCTGCCACTCTGTCGTAAATATCTGCGGGGATATCCGCAAGCACGCCGCCGCACTGAATGGCGATGCATAAGCCCTCGACAAGCTCGTCGTCGGTAATGGGAAGCTTGTTGCCTCGGTAGTAGTTGGTAACGTAGCAGGGCTTATTCTGCATTGCGTTGAATATTTTTTTGAAATTCTTTTCGCAACGCTCCTCAGCCTTGAGCATATCTATCTGAAAGCCGAAGGCGTCCGTGCCCTGCTCTAAAATTTTGTCAATTTCGATAAGTATCTGTTCGGTCGTTGAGGGCTTGAGCATTGCGGTGAGCGTAGGTCTGTCATTAATCAAAAATTTTGAAGCCATAGAATCCTCCTTTTCTTTCTTTAATAATATTAAAACGGAGGAGTGTGAAAATCAATGGCAATTATGACACACAATTTAGCCAAAACGATACAAGTGCTTGACAAATTAGCCTTGATACAGTATAGTATCCTTGAGGTGATAGAATGGAAATTCTGATAAAAAAGCCTTTAGAGGTGCTGAAAACTCAACTGAAATCGGGTAGCTATCATATAATGCACGGCAGACGCTCGTCGGGTATAATCGTCGTTTTACACGGAAGAATGGAATTTGTCTTTGACGAAATAAGCATACCTTGTGAATACGGTCACGGAATATATATTCCCGAGGGGGCTGAGTATACTATCAGAAGCTACGAATGCTCGGAAAACCGCGTCTTTAATTTTTACGATGAGGCAGAGAGTGTGCCCGTACCTATCGAAATCTTTGATACGGGTGCGATAGAAAGGCTCTTTGACGAGAGCGAGCGTGAGCTTTTAAAAAGCAACTGCTCGCAAAACAAGGTCTTTTCGCTTTTTTATCGGCTACTGTCCGAGCTTTTTGATAAATCACCTTGTCTTGAAACGGGCGAGAAATACGTAAGACTTGCCGAGGATATAATCGTTAAGGGCATTTCCGACGCCTCTCTTTCCTGCAAGACGATTGCCGACCGAATAAGCGTCAGCGAGGTGTATCTGAGAAAGCTTTTTGCAAAACACAGAGAAATCTCTCCGTCAAGATATATTCAGAATATAAGGATGAGCAAGGCTCAAGCCTATCTTTCCGACGGCTATTCCGTTGGAGAAACCGCGGAAATGGTAGGGTACGGTGATATATATCAGTTCAGCAGGGTATACAAAAAGCATTTCGGCTATTCTCCGAGGGCAACCGCACAAAAGAATAAACTATAAAATTAACGGAGATGTAAAAAAAGTCCAGACCGCCAAAAACAATAAGGTAAAAACTCAAAAATGAGTTTTCTCGAATAAATCATATGTTTTTGGCTCTGAACAAACCTCGCCACTACCGTACGCTCGTACGCTGACGGGCTTCGGTTTGTCCATTCTGGAGCATTTTTTCCTATC